>JANRKI010000072.1:0-27856 GCA_033763535.1 Fimbriimonadaceae bacterium
GTCAATCGACCGGACAACCTCGCCGTACTGATCCCCGTGTTTCTGGCGGGCGGACTCCACCTGACGTCCATCCTGCAGTGCGCCACGCTGGCGAAGCGGATTCAGCCGAAGGTGAAAGAGCGTCCGAAGCCGCTGGCGGACCTTCCGTTTGAATAACCATGGATGCGGCCTTGTTTCAAGAGAATGAGCGGACCGCGCCGGTTTCGGCGGGACGGTTGGTGCGGAGCATCGGACCGATGGTTATCCGCGACACGCTGTTGCCCAACGTCGAGATCGCCTACGAGACGTACGGTCAACCGAGCCTGTTCCACGACAACGCAGTACTCATCTGCCACGCGCTGAGCGGCGATGCCCACGCAATCGGCTGGTGGGACCGCATGATCGGCCCGGGCAAGCCGATCGACACCGAACGGTACTTCGTCATCTGCACCAATGTGCTGGGCGGATGTCAGGGCTCCACCGGGCCCGCGTCGATCGCCGGGGACGGCCGTCCGTACGGGAGCCGCTTCCCGATGATTACGGTCGAGGACATGGTGGATGCGCAGGCGTTACTCCTGTCGCACCTCGGCATTGAGCGGTTGCACGCCGTTTGCGGAGGAAGCATGGGCGGCATGCAAGCGCTCGCATGGGCGGTGCGGTATCCGGATCGCGTCCGCAAAGTGTTCACCACCGCCAGTTGCGCCGCCCATTCGGCAATGCAGATCGGCTTTAACGAGGTTGGACGACAAGCGATTTTGCGCGATCCAAAGTGGAACGGCGGCGATTACGATCCGAGCGATCCACCGGCAGCCGGATTAGCGGTTGCACGGATGCTGGGGCACCTTTCGTTTCTCAGCGACGCGGCGTTCACGCAGAAGTTCGACCGTCGCCTCCAAGACCGCTCGGCCTTCCGGTATGACTACTCCGCCGAGTTTCAGGTCGAGAGTTACCTGCGCTACCAGGGCGAGAAGTTCACCCGGCGGTTCGACGCGAACTCGCTGCTGGTACTCACGCGGGCGATCGACTACTTCGAACTCACGTCGCTGGATGCCGCCGAAGCGGAGTTTCTGTTCGTGAGCTACACATCCGACTGGCTGTATCCCACGGCGCAGAGCGCGCAGCTCCAGCAACTCGCATTGCAGGCCGGGCACCGGTCGCGGCATATCGAGATTGACCTGCCGTACGGGCACGACGCGTTCTTGCTGGACGGCAAGATTCAGGGCGAGCACGTGGCCGCCTTCCTCGCTGAATAGCGCTTATTCCCGGCGGAAGCTCGGGCGATTCGGCTGGCCGCGCACGCCGGTGCTGGGGGGAGCCGTGGGCCGCGCCGGGGCGGGACTGCCGCCATTCGTACCGGTCGCCTGCTGCCCGAGCGCAAGGAGCCGATCGAACTCGTTCGGATCCTTCGCCCGGGCGCGCGCGGCGGAAGCGTCCACGATGCCGCGTTCCACCAGGTTTGCCAGCGATTGGTCCAACGTGATCATCTTTTGGCGGGCGCCGGTTTGGATGAGTGAGTTGATCTGGTAGCTCTTGTTCTCACGGATCAGGTTTCGCACGGCGGAGCTTGCCACGAGGACTTCGTGCGCGGCCACCCGACCGCGGCCGTCGGCCCGACGCACGAGGGTTTGGCTCATTACGCCAACCAAGTTGACCGAAAGTTGCATTCGGATCTGCTGCTGCTGGTGCATCGGAAAGACGTCCACAATACGGTCCACGGTCTGCACGGCGTCGACGGTGTGGAGCGTTCCGAAGACGAGGTGGCCGGTTTCGGCGGCGGTGATCGCCAGGTGGATCGTATCGAGATCGCGCATTTCGCCGACGAGGATGACGTCCGGGTCTTGGCGCAGTACGTACTTGAGCGCGTTCGCGAAAGTAAGCGTATCGACTTCCAACTCGCGCTGGTTGATGAGGGCGAGGCGGTCGTCGTGGACGAACTCGACCGGGTCTTCGACCGTCATGATGTGGACTTTTTGGGTCCGATTGATATGGTCGAGCATCGAGGCGAGCGACGTGGACTTGCCGCTGCCGGCGGGGCCGGTCACCAGCACGAGACCACGCGGCCGCTGAACGAAATCGTAACAGGCGGACGGCAACTGGAGGTCGGCCATCGTCTGGATTTCGTACGGAATCACTCGGAATGCGGCCTGCATGTGCCCGCGCTGCTGGTAACAATTGCCGCGGAATCGGCTGAGTTCCGGCACCTCAATCGCGAAGTCCAGTTCTAGGTCGTTCTCGAACTTGGCGATCTGGCTTGTTTGCAGAATCTTGTACAGCTCGGATCGGAATTCGGCGTCGGAGAACCCTTGGGCATCCACCGGTTGGAGTTCGCCGTTGATGCGCAGGTAGACGCGACCGGTATCCGTTTTGAAGTGCACGTCGGACCCGCCGAGCCGGACGCAAAGCTCGAGGAAGTGGTTAATGGACTGCAACGTTCGCCACCTCCGCCAGGCCGAGATTTTGGGCGCGACGCGCGAAGTCTGGCATGTTCGACGACTTCGCGAGCGCGTGCTCGTAATCGACCTTGCCGTCTTTCAGCAGTTGGAGCAGGCTGTTGTCCAGCGTTTGCATCCCGATCGCACCACCGGTTTGGATATCGAGATAGAGTTGGTGCGTCTTGCCGTCGCGAACAAGGGTGCGGATGGCGGGCGTGGCCAGCATGACTTCAAAGGCGGCGACGCGGCCCGGCGCACCTTTGCGCGGAAGGAGCGTTTGGGAGACCACCGCTTGCAACGTCACACTCAATTGGGTGCGAATCTGCGGCTGTTGTTCCGGCGGGAACACGTCGACCACGCGGTCGATGGTCTGGGCGGCATCGACGGTATGGAGCGTGCTGAGGACCAAGTGGCCGGTTTCGGCGGCGGTAATCGCGAGTTGGATGGTTTCGAGATCCCGCATTTCGCCCACGAGGATGACGTCCGGATTCTGGCGCATCACGTGCTTCAGGGCTTCCGAAAACGAGTGGGTGTCGGTGGCCAACTCGCGCTGATTGATGATCGACGTCTTGTCGCGATGGACGTACTCGATCGGGTCTTCGATCGTCATCACGTGCGCCCGCGTGGTTGAATTGATGTGATCAATCATCGCCGCGAGGGTGGTGCTTTTGCCGGAGCCGGTCGGTCCGGTGACGAGGATGAGGCCGCGCGGCAGCAGGGCAATCTTCTTGCAGATCTGCGGAACCTGAAGCTCGTCAATGCTCCGAATCTCGTGCGGGATCACGCGGAAGACGGCACCGACGTTGCCGCGTTGCCAAAACATGTTCACGCGGAATCGGGCCAGCCGTTCGACGTTGTAGCTGAGGTCGACCTCTTTGTACTCGCGCAGGTGCTCCTGGCGTTCGTCGTTCAGGATGTCGAAGAGCATCCGGTTGTGGTCTCCGTGCGACACCTGATACTCCGGGAAGCGTTGGAGCTCGCCCCGGATACGCATGATGGGAGGGCTGCCCGCCTTCAAATGAAGGTCGCTTGCATCCATTTCCACCAGCTTTGCTAACAGTTTGTCCAGCGTGACCGACATACCAATTCATATCCCCCGGCGCGTCATCAGCGCCGAGGAATGCCTTACACTATATCAGCGTCGGAGCATCATCTTAAGTTCCGAAGCAATGCCCGCGTTGACCATTGCGGTTTGTTCGGTGATGATGCCGGCCTTGACGTACTTGAGGAGGGCCTGGTTCATCGTCTGCATTCCCCAGTACTCACCCTCGTTCATCAGTTGGTACAGGTCGGTGAAGTCCCCGTCCTCGATCTTCTTGGATGCAGTGGGCGTGCAGATGAGAATTTCGAGGGCCGCCACCCGACCGCCGCCATCGGCGCGCGGAAGCAGCTTTTGGGAAACGATGGCTCGCAGCGATCCGGCCATCCGCTTGCACATGTACGCGCGTTCGTGGGGCGGGAACATGTTGATGACCCGGTCCATTGTTTCGTACGCCGACGCGGTGTGCACGGTGGAGAAGACCAAGTGCCCCGTTTCGCCGGCCTGCAGCGCAACGTTCATGGTGGTTTGGTCGCGCATTTCCCCGATGAGAATGACGTCCGGCGCTTCTCGGAGGACGGCCCGAAGTGCGGGCTGGAAGTCCAGCGTGTCGAGGTGAATTTCCCGTTGGCTGACGTACGCCTTTTTATCGGAGTGGATGATTTCCAGCGGGTCTTCCACGGTCACGATATGGCATTCCCGCTCCTGGTTGATGATGTCCATCATCGCCCCGAGCGTGGTGGTTTTTCCGGAACCGGTCGGTCCGGTCACCAGGACCAGCCCGAGCTTGTTCTTCGACACCTCGCGCAGGATGTCCGGCAGACCGAGGTCCTGCAACGTTCGAATCTTCAGCGGAACGATCCGCATGACGGACGCCCAGGTGCCGCGCTGCATGTAGACGTTGCACCGGACGCGGCACTTCCCTTCAACGGTAAAGCCGACGTCCTGGTCCATGTTCTCTTCGAAGATGCGCGTTTGCCGCTCGTTCATCACCTGGCACAGCAGGCGTCGGACGGTGGTCTGATCGAGGACGGGCAACGACTCGTCCAGCGGTTGGACCGAGTTGTACTTCTTCATCGTCGGCTTCGCGCCAACCTTCAGCATGACGTCCGAGGCATCCTTTTCGATGCCCAGCTCGATGAGCCGATACATGTCGAGCGATTCAAGCGTTTGCATGGTGCGTTCTCTCTTTGGCGATGCGATCTTACGGCAATAAATTCGGGTCCGGCAAGCGCTTGCTTAGCGGCGCGCACGGTTGCCTCGGCTCCTAAGGAGGAGCGAGTATACCAATAGCCCTGCGGCAAGCCCGGCCACTCCGAGCACGCTCCATAAGAGGACTTGAGGTTCGGAATTGGTTCGGCGAGCGGGCGTTTTTTTCGATACTTGGCGGGCAGTTTCCGGAATTTCGATGGTTTCCGGGCGATCGGTGAGGATGCGGATCCGGTACTCGAGGCCGATGCTGCCCGGTAACGCCATTCCTTGGAGTTCGACGCGCTCGTCGCGAAAGTACATCACGGCGTCGTCGGTCGGCCGGTAGTTTTCGGTCACCACCGCCAGCCCGCGGGTGGGTGCGGCCCCGAAACTGCGGGCGATCGGCGCGAGACGAAGTCGGTCCTTCTCGAGCAACCCGTCCACGGCGAACGTGGCCTCCAAGAACTTGTCCTGCGGCCGGGTGCCGAACTTCTGTTCGTAAATGCGAACGGCGCGCGGCTTGCTCCGCAGGTCTTCGCCCAGCTGGTTGATCTCCGCTTGGAGCCGGGCCGGATCGTAGTTCGGATCAAGCACCTTCACCTCGACGACGTCGGCGCCGCCGGTGTGTTCGCGGATGACCAGCGTCACCTCCGCGCGGACGGTGTCGAAGAGGTTCGGTGTCGCGGTTTGTCCGAGCGCTCCGGCCGTGAGCAGCAGCGAGAGGGCGATCCAGGCGACCGGCCGCACGGCAAACCGGTGCGGAGCGTACGGGTCAGATCGCATAAAGGCACGTTACCCGCGCCGAAAAGCGATGGGAATTTCGTCCGCGAAACAAACCAACCCGATCTCGACGTCGTATACGCGAAAGGAACCGCTATAATAGCGGGCCGTCAGGATTGGTCGGAACACAGAAAGATGAATGAGATGGAGTTGCAACTCGAGGCGCAAACCGGAACTCTCCTCACCGCGGATGGCTACGCCGCGTTGCAACAGGAGCTCGAAACCCTTACCACGGTAAAGCGGCAGGAGATCGCGGAGCGAATTCGCGATAGTCAGCAGCACGGCGAGTTTAGCGAAGACAACAACGAATTGGACGAAGTCAAGCTGGAGCAGGCGATGGTGGAAACCCGAATCGCGGAACTGCAAGAGCTGTTTGGCAACGCGCAGATTTTGAACGAGGCGGCGATTCCGACGGACCACGTGGGCATCGGATCGCGGGTCACCCTGCTGGACCTGACCTATGACGACGAGTTTGAAGTCCGGCTGGTGAGCTCGATCGAGGCGGATCCGGCACGAGACTACATCAGCACGGAATCGCCGATGGGACTGGCGATCTACGGAGCCGAGGCCGATCAGGAAGTGTTTTTCGACGCGCCCGAAGGCCGGAAGCGGTTCAAGATCGTTTCGATTACACGGTAGTCGCCCGGGTACGCAGCTCCCTCTGGACCCGCCGAAAGAATTCGACGCGGGCCCGCAGTGCGGTCACGCGCATGGTGTCGACCCCCATGCGCGGCGTTGGCGGTGTGAGTAGGGCGGCCTCTAGCTCTTGGCGGGCGAGTTCTTGCCACCGCCGAAGCAACTGACGCTGCCCCGATTCGCCGAGTACGGCCGCGATCTCGATCTTGATGAGGATGCCGTCGTGGATCGGCATGCCATCAGGCACGGGCGGCGATTCCAGCCATGCTGCAAGTCGGACATGACCGTTGGGGGTGATGGCATAATCCGTGCGCTCGCGGGTCCCGGCTTCCGGCATTGTGGCGATCCACCCTTCGGCCTCAAGGCGGTCGAGCACGCGGTAGGTGGCGCCGCTGTGCGCGCTAAACGGCTGGTAGGGCCGTCCGGCGAGATGCCGGCGCACCGCGTAGCCGGACGCATGCCCGAGCGCAACCAGGCCGAGGGTAATCATTTCGAGTTCAACATTGCGCAAGGCAGCCATGCGGTTCGCCATCGGGCCCAAACGGCTCCGGTACTGCGGTGGTACCATACACGTTGCCCCGAAACACCTTCACCGAAAATTGGGGCGTGTACCCATATGGCGAAAGTTTCCTCCGCTGCCCCCGGCGGCAATGAATCTCGCAAGGCGAGTTCGGTCCCGCTCCCGAAATCGAAGCGCGGTTTGAAAGGGTTTTTCAGCGACGTGCGACGCGAGCTCACGAAGGTCGACTGGCCGACCGTGCCGGAGACGCACCGTCTGACACTCATCGTGCTGACCGTTTGCGGCATGCTTGCGGTCGTCATCACCGTGCTCAGCCTGTTCTTCGAGAAGCTGGTGAACCTGATCACGAAGGGGACGATGTAACGATGCCGAAAGCTTGGTACGCCGTCCATACCATCGCCGGACACGAAAACAAAGTGCGTCAACTGCTGCAGAAGCGGGCCGAACACAACCGACTTTGGGAATCGGACATCTTCGAAATTTTGATTCCGACCGAGCGCGAAATGACCACGCGTAACGGCAAGCGGTACGAGATGGATAAAAAGGTCTTCCCCGGCTACATCCTCGTGCAGATGATGATGTCGGACGAAACCCACGACCTAGTGAAGCGCACCAGCGGCGTGACTGGTTTCGTGCAAAGCGGCAACAAGCCGGTTCCGCTGGAGGACTACGAGGTTCAGCGGATCATGAAGAACCTCGAGAGTAGCCGCGAGACGCCGAAGATCAACTGGAACAAGGGCGACGCGATTCGGGTGATTGAAGGCCCGTTCGCGGACTTCACCGGCAAGATCGAAGAAGTCAGCGCGGAAAAGGAAAAGCTGAAGGTACTCATCAACATGTTCGGTCGGGATACGCCGGTCGAGATCGACTTCAACCAAGTCGAAAAGCTGAGCTGATCGCAGCATGGCCACCGACCCTCGCGTGGCCGCGCAACCGGCCAAGTGGAAGATCGCGGACGTTGACCCCGCCGCAGCGTCTCACTTGGCCGATGCGCTCGGGATCAGCCGCGTTCTCGCGAAGTTGCTCGTGCAACGCGGGTTCAGCGAACCCCAGTTGGCCGAGCGGTTTCTTTCGCCGAGCCTGAGCGACCTTCACGATCCGCGCCAATTGCCGGATTACGCAGCCGCAGAGACCGAGATCCTCGGCGCAGTGGAACGGAAAGAGCTCATCTACGTTCACGGCGATTACGACGCCGACGGGGTGACAAGCACGGCGATTCTGCACCGGTTTTTGACCGGGATTGGGGCGAACTTGCACGCGCACGTTCCGCACCGCCTTCGGGAAGGCTACGGCATCCATCCGGAAGCCGTGGATCGGGCGGCAGAGATGGGGGCGAAGCTCCTGCTGACCTGCGACTGCGGGGTCGCGGCTCACGAGCAGGTGGAACGCGCCCGGGCGCACGGTCTGCGCGTCGTGGTGACCGACCACCACCAACCCAAAGAGACCTTGCCCAAGGCCGAGGCAATCGTCAATCCGCACCGCAACGATTCGATCTACCCGTTCACCGACCTTTGCGGTGCCGGGGTGGTGCTGAAGCTCGTCGCGGGTCTCTTTCGGCAACTTGGGCACGAACCCGAGCTGATCTACCGGAAGTTCCTCGACCTCGCGGTGATCGGAACCGTGGCCGACATGGTGCCGCTGGTCGGCGAGAATCGGGTGATCACCAAATTCGGGCTTCCGGCGTTGACGCAGTCCGGCAAGGTCGGCTTGGCGGCGCTGAAGGCGCGCGCAGACATGGCCGAGCTGCCGATGACGACCACCGCGATCGGCTTCGGTCTCGGGCCGCGGATCAATGCGGTCGGCCGGATTGATGATGCCGCGAATGCGCTCGAACTCCTCATCACCACTCGGCCCGAGCGGGCGGATGAACTCGCGGCCCTATTGGAATCCCAGAATCAGCGGCGGAAAGAGGACATGAAGCGCGTGAACGAGGAGGCGATTCAGGCGGTGTACGAGGACGGCGTTCAGGACGACTTCGTGCTGATCGTGGCGCGGGATCATTGGCCGCCCGGAATCGTTGGACTGGCGGCGGGGCGGGTCGTGGAGCATTTTCGACGGCCGGCGTTCGTGATGCGCCGAGACCCGGACACCGGCGAGCTCAAAGGATCAGGACGCAGCATTGAAGGGTTTCACCTCGCCAACACGATCGGCCAACTGTCCTCATTAGTTCGCGGCGGGGGCCACGCGGCGGCGGCCGGATGCCACTTTTCCGAATCGGACCTCGCGGAGGTTCGCCGCCGCATGGACGAGATCGCCCGGCTCACGCTGACTGAAGCTGACTTTGTGCCGACGGTCAAGATTGATCTCGAGGTTGCCGCCTCCGACGTGGACGAACGGATTATGGGCGAGTTGGACCGGTTGCAGCCGTACGGCATGGGCAATCCGGAACCAATGTTTTTGGTGCGCAATCTCCAACTGGTAGGAGTCAAGCCGATGAGCCGTCCGGAACACGTGACGGTGACCTTCCGGAGCGATTCGGGACTTCACCGGGCGATTGCGTTTGGCATCGGCGAGCGGTTCTCGGCGGTCCGGGTCGGGGCGACGCTCGATGTCGTGGTCCGTCCGGAGTTTAACGAGTGGCGCGGGAACCGAGAATTCCGTTGGAACGTGAAGGATTTCCGGCTCGCGGCACCGCGCTCCGATTAGTCTTCGGACTTCCCGACAACGACCGAGACGGTGCGGGGCAAGCCGTCGCGCAGTACCGCCACCGAAATCGTGCTGGCCGGCATCTGCCGAAGCATCGTCCAGGCGAAATCAAACTGGTTCTGGATGCGGGTGCCTTCGATGGAGGTGATGACGTCGCCCGGTTGCAGGCCGACGACGCTGGCCGGACTTCGGGGGGAAACCGTTCGGATCTGCGCCCCGGCAGAATCCGGTGCGTCGACGCAGGTCACGCCGAGGATCGGGTACGCGACTTGCCGCGCGGTCGAACTGTAGCCTCGCACCACGAGTTGGGTGAGTTCGGGCGAGGTGACGTAGCCTCGGACCGGCTCCATCGGGCCGAAGAAGCTGCGCTTGCCGGTCGGCGCGGGCGCAGGGAGTGCGCGTTCGGCAACGACGGTGGCTTGCTGGTAGGGGGCGATGTCGATGAGCTTGCCGTACAAGTCGGACCCGCGCACGAAGAGGCAATTTGCGAACTCGCGACGATCGCGCTCTAACTCGACGATCGAAACCGGAATGAGCCGCTTGGAATCTTGGACGATGCCCGGCTCACCTGCCCTCAGCACCACCGCGCGGACCAAGCCGGTGGGCAAAACGGCGTAGATCACTTCGTTCTCGCGCGAACCGGGGAAGGTTGGGCGGATGGGGGTAGCGCCCGGAACGGACCGGTTGGCGCGAAGCAGCACGAAGCCGGAGACGCGGTCGTTACGGATCGGCGTAAGCGGAATCGTGACGCCGGTGTGGCTGACCGAGGCGATGACGGCCTGGTTCGGCAGGGCACTGGCGTTCGCGACGTAGTACCCGCGTGGGTCGATGCACGCAGCCATCCCGGTCGGGATTCCGTTCGCCTGAATCGTGACGAAACTCGTACGGAGCGAGTCCCAGTTGGGCCGTTCGACGGTGAGTTGGTTCCCGGCGAGGGCGTAGGCAGCGGTGGTGGCCAGTAACGCGGCGCTAACCACGAACTTCGACTCCGCTCAACGTCGGAACGGTGACGACGGGGCTCGCATCGGTGCGCACCACGGTCGGGTCTTCTCGCAAGAGAACGGCCGACGGGGCGGCGATTTCTACCGGTGGTGCCGCCATCGCCACGGCGGGCGGATTGAGCTCTTGGCGCGGCACGAGCGCCGTGATCTGGCCGTCTTCGGTCGGCTGCGACATCGCGGTGACCATGCCGGTCGCGGCGTCACGCGGACTGCTCGCGGCGAGGGCGGCGACCATCTTGATCCGGCCGCGGACCGATCGGCGAACTTTACGGCGGGTGGTGCCGGCTGATGCACGCGGCGAGGTCGACGCGAGGTTCGAAGCGACGCGGACGACGCGATCAACCGGTGCCGAACCGGCCGCGACTTTCGCGGTGGGGGCAGTCGGGCGGGCTACGGACGGCGTCGCGCCGGCGCGGATGGCATCACCGAGCGGAAGCGCATCGCGGGAGATGGAGTCGGGGACCGTATCGAACCCGACGAGTCTCGGCGTGGGATTCGGACGCACGGCGGTGAAGACCAAGTACGCGATGGCGGCAGTGCCGAAGGCGGTGGCGGGCATCCAAAGCCAGCCGAATCGCGACCAGAAGGAGGCCGGGGCGACTTCGGCGGCTTCGACGCGGGAGAGAATCGCGTCGGTAGAGAGTTCCATCGCGGGAACGTGCCGGAGATTGCCGAGGCCATCGCGAATGGCGGCGTACTTCGCGAATTCGGCGACGAGTGCCGGGTCGGCGTCAATCGCCGCTCGCAGCCCTTGTGCGTCGTCGCCTCCGTACTCACCGAAGGCGAGGGCAATCAGATCATCTTCGTGGACACGTTTCATTTCAATTGAAGTCAACAGGTTCAGACGTACAAACCATGATTGGGTTACTCACCCGTCATTTCCTCCACGATTTCGCGGAGAGCTTTCCGGGCGCGGAAAACGTTTACCTTGGCCGCATTGGCGGAGGTGTTGAGGATCTCGGCGATCTGGTCGTACTCCAGTTCGCTGTAGTCGCGCATTTGCAGAATCTGGCGGTGTTTCTCCGGGAGTTTTTGCATGGCCGCGGCCAGGATCTTGCGTTGCCACTCGGCCTCTAAATCCTGATACGGCTGTTCCGGGCAACCTTTGGTCATCCACTCTAGTCCGCCGCCTTTTTCCCGTTCCTCGAGCTCGCGATGACGCCGGTACTTGCGACCCATATCGATGATGAGGTTTTGGGTGATCGTGAGGATCCAGGTGGAAAGCTTCGCGTTTTCTTTGTAGCGCGGAAGGTTGGTAAAGACCTTGACGAAGGTCTCCTGGGTGACGTCCTCTGCGTCATCGCGCCGCTGGAGCTGTTGGTAGGCGAAGTTGTAAACCAAGACCCGGTAGGTCTCCACGAGTTCCGCCGACGCGCGGGGCTCTTTGGCCAAGACTCGGCGTACGAGTCGGGCATCGTCGGATTCGTGCTTCATGGTGGAACGGCGCAAGAGTGCGTGAGTTCTGTCCATTATCCCCAGCGCATCCATGCCGGTACCAGCACAGGCACCGCTCATCGGGCCGGGCAATCCAAGGGTGAGGGCAACTTCCGACTTCATCACGTTCCTACTCCTCCGTCGTTCTCCCCCTTCGAACGGATGGATCGGCGGTCAGTTACACGTCGTTGGGTTCAATATCCATGATCAGGGTTACCGGACCGTCGTTGACGAGACTCACTTGCATATCGGCCCCAAATTCGCCGGTCGCGACGGATACGCCTTCGGCCCGCAACGCCTCTACGAAGGCTTCGTAACCCGCCCGTCCGGCATCGTACGGGGCGCTGAGCATGAAGCTCGGGCGTCGATTTTTGCGGGCGTCACCGTACAACGTAAAGTTGCTGATGGCCAGCACGTGACGTTTTTCCGCCGGCAAATCCGCGAGCGATCGGTTCATCTTCCCGGCCTCGTCGGCGAGGATTCGCAGGGTGGCGACCTTGCGGGCCAGCTTGGCGGCGGAATCGAGCCGGTCGTCGCGGTGGACGGCGACCAGCACCATCAGGCCCGCCGGGATCGCCCCGATCGTTTGGCCATCGACCGATACTTCGGCCCGGCGCACGCGTTGAATGACGGCCCGCATGGGTTACTTCCCGATCTTGTTCGACAACCGCAGGATCGAGATGATATCGCTGAGGTTGCCAATCTTGGTCAGGAGCAAGTTGAGGTGCTCGGTGTCGCGCACGTCGATGGTCACGAGGATTTCGTACGTGCTGTTCGGGAACGGTTGCGCCTTGAGCCCCGACACATTGGCCTTGGCTTCGGCGAATACGGTGGAGACGTCGGCGAGCAGCCCCTGACGGTTCATTGCGTGGATGCGGAGTGGCACGGCGTAGACGTTGCCGTCGGGTTCCCAGAAGTACGGCATCAATCGTTCGGGCTCAGTGTTTTGGAAGGCCATCGCGTTCGGGCAGACGCGCCGGTGGACCATGATGCCGCGCCCGCGGGTGACGTAACCCACCACGTCATCGCCGGGGATCGGGCTACAGCATTTGGACCGGCTGACGAGCACCTGATCGACGCCTTGCCCACTGAGCTGAAGCTTCCCTTCTCGCGTCTTGGTGACTTCGATGCGGTCGTGAGGCGGCAACGGTTCGGGCGTGGTGCCGCGCAGACGACCGATAAGGCTTTGCACGGTCATCAGACCGGCCCCGACTTTGGCGAGCACGTCTTGGGGCGTTTCCACGCTGTCCAGGCTGGCGGCAATGGCTTTGAGGCGATCCTCGGTGAGATACAGCTTCGGGTCCAGCCCTGCCGCGCGGAGTTCCTTGTCCGCCAACTCTCGCCCCCGGTGCGCATCATCGCTTTTCGATAGCTTGCGGAAGTGCGCCCGGAGCTTCGCGCGGGTGTGGGCGCTCTTGACGAACTCCAGCCAGTCGAGGCTCGGCTGGGCGTTCGATCGGTTGATGATTTCGACCACGTCGCCGTTCTTGAGCGACGTGCTAAGCGGGACCATCGTGCCGTTGACGCGGGCTCCGATCAACGTCATGCCGAGGTCGGTGTGCACCCGAAAGGCGAAGTCGACCGGGGTAGAGTCCGCGGGCAGGTCGATCACGTCGCCCTTCGGAGTGAATACGAACACCTGTTCGCTGAACACATCCGTAGCCAAGGTGCGCAAGTAGTCGGAACTCGTGCGGGAATCGGTTGACCAGTCGAAGAGTTGTTCGCGGAGGGTACGCAGCTTGCGTTGCTCGTCGCCGGCCTTGGTGCCTTCCTTGTACGTCCAGTGGGCGGCCACCCCGAACTCGGCGACTTGGTGCATCTCGGCGGTGCGGATCTGAATCTCGACGATCTGTCCCTTTGGCCCCATCACTTTGGTGTGGAGCGACTGGTACCCGTTCGGCTTCGGGCGCGAGATGTAGTCAAAGAACAGCGCCGGAATCATCACGTAGGCCTCGTGCACCGCGTTCAGGGCCACGTAGCAATCGGTCTTGCTGCGCACCAGCAGCCGGAGGGCGAGGAGATCATGAATCTCGTCGAACGGCACCTTGTTCTTGACCATCTTGTTCCAGATGCTGAACAGGTGCTTCGGGCGGCCCCGGATGTCGAGGACTTCGATCCCGTTTTCCTGGCACTTTTCGCGGATGACTTGGATGACCTTGGCGAGCACGTCTTCGCGTTCGGCGCGCGTTTCGCCGACCAGCCGGGAGATTTCTGCGAACTCCTTGGGATGAAGCGTTTTGAACGACAGGTCTTCGAGCTGCCACTTCAGTTGCCAGATCCCGAGGCGGGCGGCGAGAGGTGCGTACACGTCCAGCGTTTCGGTCGACACCCGAATCTGCTTGGCGGGGGTGGAGTTGCCGATCGTTTGCATGTTGTGCAGGCGGTCGGCCAGCTTGATGATCATCACCCGCATATCGTTCGCCATCGCGAGCAGCATTTTGCGAAGCGTTTCAGCGGTACGCGCGGTTTTGGCGGCGGCGCGTTGCCGATCGCTCAACTCCGGGCGGTCGTCGAAGTCGATCTTGGTGACGCCGTCCACGATGGCGAGCACATCGCGCCCGAATTGCGCCTCGACTTGATCGCGGGTGACCTTCTCGTTATCCTCGATCGCGTCGTGGAGCAAGGCGGCGCAGACCGAATCCTCATCCAAATTGAGTTCCACGATCGTCCTTGCGACCGCAATCGGATGGAAGATGTACGGGGAGCCGTCCTCGCGACGTTGGTCCTCGTGGGCGGCATTGGCGAAAACGAACGCCCTTCGGATCTTCTCAGCCGTACGGGTGGGGTCGATCGCGACGTAAGCCGCGGCAAGGGCGGAGTAGGCGGATTCGACGGCGGCGTCAATGGGGCAAGTATCGGGGTCTAGCATGGAAACCACGAGACTGCGAAGCGCCGTTGCTCCGTGCAATCGCTCTAGTTGCCGAACATTATAGCCAGCAATTGCGACGCAGGCTTGGATTATTCGGCAATTCTCGCCCGTAACATGCGGTCGGCAATGGTGGCCTGATCCGGGGTATCCACCCCAAACGCGATTTCGGGCGACGGGGCCATTTGGATCGTGAACCCATGCTCAAGAAACCTGAGCTGCTCGAGGCCTTCGGTCTGCTCCAATGGCGACGGCGGAAGGGTTGCGAACGCCTGCAATGCCTCGCGTCGGAAGGCGTAAATGCCGACGTGCCGGTAGGTGGGCCGCGTCGGCGCGTTTCGCGGGTACGGAATAAGGGCGCGGCTGAAGTACAGCGCGCGAAGAGTGGCGGTCAGGACGACCTTGACCACCGCCGGATTCTCGATATCGGCGGGATCGCAGACGGCAAACAGGCTGCCCACGTCGGCGCCAGAATCCAGCGTTTGGGCGCAGGCCCGAATCGTGGCCGGTTCGATCAACGGTTCGTCACCCTGCACGTTGATGTAGCCCTGAAACTCGGTGCGGTCCGCGATTTCGGCGAGGCGATCCGTACCGCTGGGATGGTCGGCGCGGGTCATCTCGACGGCGGCGCCGAATCCTTGTGCGGCTTGGGCAATCTCGGCGTCGGGGGTCGCGATGACGACCGGTCCGACCTCGCTCTCGACGGCGGCTCGGTACACCCATTCAATCATCGGGCGTCCGTTCAGCAGGACAAGCGGCTTGCCCGGAAATCGCACGCTGGCCATCCGGGCCGGAATGACGACGAGCGTGGACATCGCGAGAAACGGTACCAAATTTGGGCCCGGTAAAAAACAAAGGCCGCCCGCACGATTGCGAACGGCCGTTTGCATGCTCCGAGGGGGATGAGTTCATAGAGAACCCGCCTCAGAAGTTGCGGGTCTTTAAAACCCACAACCCCCTCGGTGGCTACAGTGAGAATTCATTGTCTGTGCACCACCTCCTTTTGGTTGGGATAGTTGAATATACGCGATTCAGGGCACGTTTGGTTCGCGCGATTCTGGTTTCGGATCGCGGGTAGGGATTTCGAACCGGCGGTTGAGGTTCGCGATATCCGATTCCAATTGGGCGGGCGTGGCACCGACGCGCTGCATGAGAGGGCGCATGCCGAGCACGACGGCGATATGCAACCCCGACTGGGGCACATCGGTCCCGGCAACCATCAACTGTTCATCGCCGACTTGCCAAAACCACGCGTTGACCTGCTTGCCCGTGACGTATTGAGGCGTGAGATTCGGAAGCGCGGTCTCGTACGCCTTGACGAGTTCATCGAGTTGCGCTCGGTCGGCCCGGTCGAACTGTTGCATCGCCAAGACGGAGCGTTGCTGGTACAAAATGACGCCGAAGGACTCACGCGAACCTTCCCACCCGCGACCACGGTACGGGGGTTGAAACGCGGCGGGCAATTCGCTGAAATCAAACGCGGACCGAGGGCGCTCGAACACCGCCTCCGCATCCTCCCAGGTCGTGCCGAGCTTGTATGACAACCCGCGATGGAGCAGGAATAGTTCCGGCGATTCAGGCGGAGTCACCCCCGGGACGGCGGGCGGCGGGGTCGGCGTACTCGCCGACTTTTCTCCGGAAGGGGCCGCGCAACCAAAGGCGAGGACGGCGAGCGGAATGAGGTTCAGAACTCGCCGAGTCACGGGTTACTCCACCTTGAGGATACGGTATGTCTGCTTGCCGGCGGGGGCGTCTACGACGATCTCGTCGCCGGCCTCGTGACCTTGTACCGCCAGTCCGAGGGGAGAATCGATGGAGATGAGGTCGTTCGACGGATCCGCCTCGAACGCGCCAACCAGCGTGATAAAGAACTCGTCGTCAAACTCCAGATCGAGCAAGGTGACCTTGGAGCCGAGGAATGCGGCATTGCCGGCGTCGGCTGGACGCTCTACAACCTTGGCGTACTGGATCGCGCGTTCCAGGTCGCTGATGCGCTTCTCGAGCCGAGTCTGGTTCAACTTGGCTTCGTGATAGGCGGCATTTTCGCGGAGGTCGCCGTGGCTTTTGGCTTCTCGGATGGCCTCCGCAATCGCGAGTCGAACCGGTCCTTTCAGGTCCTCGAGTTCCGCCTTGAGTTTGTCGTAACCCTCCTGGGTGACCTGAATGTCCTTACTCATCGTGGCCGATTATTGTAGCATCACCGGCGATGGCCGTCGGCACCGCGCTTGCACCCCGCGTGTCCGTGCTGATCGTGAACTACAACACTCGGGACGCGTTAGAACGGTGTCTGGGCTGTCTCGAACCCCGCCACGAGGTGATCGTCGTCGACAACGGTTCGAAGGATGACTCCGTGGCGATGGTCCGCGCGAAGTTTCCCCACGTGCGGCTGATCGAGGCCGGTCGCAATCTCGGCTTCGGCGCGGCGAATAATGTCGCGGCGGAGGCGGCCCGGGGCGAATACCTGCTGTACCTCAACAGCGACGCCTACGCCGAGCAGGGAGCGGTGGACCGGCTGGCGGACGTACTGGCGGTCCGCCCCGATTTGGTCGCAGTGGGCGGCATGTTGCTCAATCCGGACGGGAGTTTGCAGGCCTCAACCGCGTGGGAGTTGACCGTGTGGGCAGTCGTGTGCGAGCAGTTCATGTGGGAAAAGCTCCCGGGTTTTGGCCTGCGTTCGGCGCCGTGGCGGCCGTACTGGAACACGGAGACGCTGCGACTGGCCGGCGGAGTGCAAGCCACAACGCAGGTGATGGGGGCGTGCCTGATGACGCGAGACCGTGCGGCACGCTGGGACGAACGGTTTTTTCTGTACTGCGAGGACACCGATTTTTGTCGGCGACTTTCGGCCCAAGGACGCATCGCTTACGTGCCCGATGCGCGGTTTACCCACGATCTTGGGACAAGCTCGCGCTCCCGTTGGACGGCGGTCGCGCGCTACAACGCCGGCAAGGAGCTGTACTTTGCGATCCATCACGGACGTGCGGCGGCGATCGTCGTCTGGGGGCTCAACCGGCTGGGCGCATTGCTCCGGCTGCTGATCTGGACCGCGGCCACCGCGTTCACCCTCGGTTTGGTGGCGCGATTCCGCCGGCAGGTTGGATTGTTTGCCCGCGTGCTGTTTGCGCCGCGAAACGGTCCGGCGCGTCCCACGGATTAGCTATTCAGTTTCGCCGCGCTGCTCGGCCAGGTAGTCGGGCAAGACCACCGCGGGCTTGCCCTGAGCGCGGATTTCGCCCTTGAACAGCCAGATGCAACGGTCGCTGAACCGCTCGACCGTTTGCAGGTTGTGGCTGACCATGAGAATCGTGCCGCCGTTGTTGCGGAACGCCTCGACGCGTTCGAGACACTTTTGTTCGAAGGCATAGTCGCCCACGCTGAGCACTTCGTCGACAAGCAAGATGTCGGCGTCGACATGGATGGCGATCGCGAAGCCGAGCCGCGCGACCATCCCGCTGCTGTAGCTTCGGACGGGGGCAAAGATGCTCTCGCCAAGTTCGCTGAACGCGATGATGTCGTCCATGCGCTTGCGAATCTCGGCCCGGGTAAGCCCCAGCACCACGCCGTTAAAGAAGATGTTCTCGGCGCCGCTGAGATCTGGGTGGAATCCGGCGCCAAGTTCAAGCAAGGGGGCCACGCGACCCTGGGTGCGTACGGTGCCACTGGATTGACGGTACACGCGGGCCAAGATGCTGAGCAGGGTGGACTTCCCCGCCCCATTGCGGCCGATCACGCTGACGCATTCGCCGGGGAAGCACTCAAACGAGATGCCCTTGAGCACTTCGAACTCGCGGACCTCGCGCCGCTTCCACCACAGCAGCAACGTTTTGAGACCACCAATCTCGGAGTTGCGCACTCGGAACCGCTTGCGCAGGTCGCGGACTTCGATGGTGGGGGTCGCTCCGGAGGGAGCCGGGGCGGCCGGCGACGGGGACATCACGGGCGCTCGACGAATCTCCATTTCATGCGATTGAACAGGTGGTAGCCGAAGACGAGCGTCCCGAACGAGAACGCCGCCGCCCAGTAGAGGTAGGCGTTATCCATGATGATGGGTGCCTGTGGGACTCCGTTGACCGTGAGACCTTGCGGGGCCAGCAGGGCTTGCCGGTAGCCGGTGCTGAGTGCCGCGATCGGATTAAGGTGGTACAGCTTGAACAGCAGGCCGCCGCTCGATTGATTGAGGCTGCTGTACGCGACGGTTTCGCTGGTGTAAGTGATCGGCGAAAGGAAGAACAAGAGGTAAAGCAACACGCTGGTCGCGTACTTGACGTCCTCGTAGAAGGTGTTGAGCGCGGACACCATCAGCCCGAATCCCGTCGAGAGCATGAGGCTGATCAGCATCAGCAACGGGAGCTGCACGGTGGACCATTGGAACGGGTTCATCTGCGGGTGCCGGATGTAGATGAACAGCAGGTAGCCAAAGAACACGAGCCATCCCAACACGAGATGGATAAAGTTGGCGATGATGACTCCGAGCGGCAACACTTCGCGCGGGAAGTAGATCTTCCGGACGAGCGGCAAGTAGCCGAGGACGCTCTGGGCGGAATCGAGGATGCTCTGCTGGAAGAAGAGGAACGGCAAGTACGCGGCCAAAATGTACGCGCTAAAGTTGTCTCCCCCGACCTTGGCGAGGTAGCCGTACACAAAGGTCAGGACCGCCGTAGTGACGGCCGGGATGATGAGCGACCACAGGAACCCGAGCGCGCTATTTTTGTAGCGGACGCGCAACTCGCGCTCGACCATGCTGAATAGGAGCTCGCGAAATCGCCACAGCTCGCGCAGTTCCTCCCGCATGAACATTCCAATATACCTGCGCCTCGCGAGGCGTCATCGCGGTCATCCGAACTTGGAGCGCGCCGGTCGTGCCCGCATTTGACGGGAGCCAAAGCCACGCGGATTCGCCCGCCGCCAGCGCGCGCAGCGGAGCGCGAAGCACGGCATCGTCGTGCTCGAGGTCTGCGTCGACAATCAGCGGCAGCCCGCGTTGGCGGGTATCGGCGACGAGGGCACCGGTCGCGGTCAGGGCGGTGAAATCCACCACGCTGGCGGCCGGTCCGCGCGGGTTACTGGGTCGGATCATCACCGCGCCGCCGTCGAACAGGTCGACCACCGGGCAGACGCCGATGGGCAAACCCGGACAGAACACTCCCCACAGCGCGCTCAGCGACACCATGTGAGAAAGACGAACGCCGGTGATGTTTTGCCGCGCCGAACTAGTCGGCGGCTCGCGGCGGCATATCGGGCACGATTTCTCGCAGTTCGCCGGTGATCATGAAGCTGACCCGCTCCACGATGTTGACGCAGTGATCGGCGATGCGCTCGAGGTGGTGCACCGCGAGCAACAACCAGCTATCGGCCACGACCGATTCCGGGTATTCGCGCATGTGGTCGAACAGCTGTTCGCGCAGTAACCGATACAGGTCGTCGACCTGCTCTTCCAGCGTCGCGACCACCTGCACTTTCTCGAGGTCGCGATCCACGAACGCTTGGAGGGCGGTCCGGAGCATTTGGCGCGCCACCCCGCCCATCCGCGGTAAGTCGATCACCGTGGAGTCGCCGAACTCTTTGTCGATCTTCATCGAGATCTTCGCGATGTCCACGGCAAGGTCGCCAATCCGTTCCAGATCGGTGATCATCTTGAGCGCGGTTCCGATGGCGCGCAGGTCGCCCGCGAGCGGCTGGTGCAGGCCGAGGATTCGGAGGCAACGCGCTTCGATATCGAGATCTTGTTGATCGATGACATCATCACGCGCCAGAACTTCGCGCGCCTGAGTGGTGTTCAGGTTGCTGAGGCACTCCACGGACAGCGCCACCATCACTTCGGCGCGGGTCCCCATCTCCAAAATGTCGTGGGCCAACGACCGCATTTCTTCCTGAAATGGGTGGCGTTGGTAGGCAGGTCGATCCATCGGACCCCCTAATGTAACGCAGATTCCTGCGTTTGCCTAGGCCTTGGGATACGGGGAATGGCAAAAGAAGCGAACGTTTGTGTCGCACGTTTCCGCCGGGTCCGTTTGGCGACAGACGTCCTGCACGCGTGGGCACCGGCTGACGTAGCGGCATCCGGTAAAGCCGTGGCGTGGGTCCGGAATCTCTCCGGGGGGCGCATCGGGCAGGTGCATGAGTCGGTCGAGCGTCGGCGCCGAGTCCAGCAGTGCCTTGGTGTACGGGTGGCGCGGATTCCGGAACAGCGCTTCCGTCGGACCTTCTTCCACGATTCGGCCCAGGTACATCACCGCGACCCGGTCGGCGAGGTAGCGGACCGTCATCAGATCGTGCGAGATGTATAGGAACGCGCACTTCTCGGCCCGCTGAATGTCCTTCAGCAAATTCAGGATCTGCGCCCGGATGGAAAGGTCGAGCGCGGCGGTGGGTTCGTCGCAGATTACGAGCGGCGGTTTGAGGGCCAGGGCTCGACCGATGGCGACGCGTTGGCGTTGGCCACCACTGAGCTGGTGCGGATACCGGTCGATGAACCGATCGTCGAGTCCCACCTCACGGAAAATCTCGTGCACGTCGCGGGGTTTGCGCGCGATGCGGCACGGCTCGGTGGCGGATTGCCCGACTTTCCACCGCGGGTTGAGGCTGGCGTACGGGTCTTGCCAGACCATGCCCACGCGTTCGGCCTGGCGCGCGGTAGTGCCACGCACGGGCTCGTCCGCCAGGTGGATCTCGCCCTGGGTGAGGGGTTGCAGACCCAGCACGCACCGGGCAAGGGTCGTTTTGCCGCAGCCCGACTCGCCGACCACAGCGACAATTTCGCCCGGATGGACGGTGAGGCTCACGCCATCGAGGGCTCGAACTCGGCCGCCGGTGACCGGGAACTCAACAGCAACGTTCTGAACATCCAACAGTGCGCTCAAAGCGATTCGCCTACCATGCCTTTGCTCCAAAACAGTCGGTGGCCGAGCTTGCCGAGGAAGTCGTGCCCCGAAGTGGACACTAAGTTTGTCACGCGCTCGGATTTGGTGACATGCACCTCGTCGCCGCTGAGCAGGTGGAGGCGCGTGAGGGCATCGGCAGAAAGCACGGACTCGCCTTCGCTGGTGACGCGCAGGCGGAGTTCGCTGCCTGGACGCAGCACGAGGGATCGGTGCGACAGCGTGTGGGGGGCGATGGCGGTGAGCACGATCGCCTCGACGTTGGGGTCAAGGATCGGTCCGCCGGCCGAAAGGTTGTACGCGGTGCTCCCGGTTGGAGTGGAGACGAGCACGCCGTCGGCCGGATAGCTCGTGATGCGCTGGCCATCGACCGTAACGCGGAACGTCATCATGCGGGCCGTCACCGCGCGCTGAACGGCGATTTCGTTGAGGGCGTGCAGCACGGCGACGGCGCTTCCGGCACGCATCAGGCGGGTTTCCAGCATCATGCGCGATTCGACCAGGGCCTCACCGCGGAGGAAGCGTTCGAGATGCTTGCGCATGTCCTCCGGGGTGCACTGGGTCACGAATCCGAAGCGTCCGAAGTAGACGCCCAGGATCGGCGTGCCGCGAAGCGAGCAAAGGTGGGCGGCGCGGATCAGGGTGCCGTCTCCGCCGAAGGCGATGACGAGGTCGGCGTCAGCAAACTCGTCCGCCGGAACCGCCGTCATGCCCATCGAGCGAGCGGTCTCCGCCTCGTAACCGACGGTGTGAGAATGGGCTTCGGTCCACTGACCGATCTCCCGGGCCGCGCGCAAGGCATCGGCCCGGTGGATATTCGCGACGAGATGAATGCGCACGTTAGCGCGAGTTTCGCATACGCGTGAGCATTTCTCGCACTTCGGGGTCGTTCGGCGAGATCTTGGCGGCCATCTCCAGCACTTCGATCCCTTTGGCGCGCTGGTTTTGTTGTTCCAGCGTCATCGCGAGATTGAGGTACGCCGGAATGAACCGACCGTTGGCCTGCACGCTGGAGCGGAAGGTGGCTTCCGCCTGCGGGAACTTCGACTGCGACAGGTAGTAGAGCCCGACGCCGTTGAGTGCGGCCGGTTCGACGGCGGCGCGTTGCTTTGCCGTCATCTTCGAGCGGTTATCCACCAGGAACCGGAAGTTCGCGTAGGCGTCGTTCGTACGGCCGGCTTCCCACAGCGCGTTGGCGTAATCGAGGCGCAGCATGTAATCGGCCGGACGTGCCTTCACGACCGGAGCCCAGGCCTTGGTTGCGGTCTCGGCGTCACCGGACGCGATCGCCGCGGCCCCGAGGTTCTGCTGACTTTCCAGGCTCTTCGGCGCGAGACCGACCAGCTTTTGGAATGTCGTCTTGGCCGCCGCGTACTCTTCGAGTTTGAACAGCACCAGGCCGTAGTTGTTCAGCGCGTCAATGTCTTTGTCATTGAGGGCAACGGCGCGAGCGTAGGCTTCTCGGGCGCCGCGCAAATCGCCGCGGTGGTCGCGAACGTATCCGAGGTTGTACCAAGTGGCGGCATCGCCCGGCTGCCGAAGCTTCTTGGCCTCCAGAATCTTGCTCGCCTCGTCGAAGCGTTGGCTCTTGAGGTACGCCTCACCGAGCAGGTCTTGGACGCCCTGATCGTTCGGATCGGCGACGCGGGCCTTCTCCAGGTACGGGATCGCTTGGGCGTAGCGGCGGTTGCGGATCAGCGAGGTGCCGGCGTTCTTGTTCAGCACCGCGTTATCCGGGCGAAGCGTGGCTGCGCGCACAAAGGCAGGGGCGGCCTTTGCGTCGTCCTTCTTCAACTCGTGGCAGACGCCGAGGTTGTTGTGCACAAACGGATCGTCGGGCTTCAGTTCGGCAGCGCGTCCGAACATGGCGATGGCTCCGTCCACGTCGTTCCGCTTCAGCAAGATGTTGCCGGTGTTGTAGAACGGCTCGAACCGCTTGTCATCCTTTTCGCGAAGCGTCTTGTAAACGGCCAGCGCTTGCTCCTCGTCCTTGACCGCGTAGTACGCGTTGCCGAGGTTGTTCAGGATTTCAACGTCGTCCTTCTGCTGTTCGCTCGCGGCCTTGAGGATCGGGATGGCCTTGTCGGGCTGATTCGTGCGCAGGTAAAGGAACCCGAGCCACGATTTGACCATGATCGCGCTCTGCGACTCATCGTACAGGGCCTTGAACGCGGCAAGAGACTCGTCAACCTTGCCGCTCTCGTAAAGTGCTTTGGCCTCCGCGACGCGCGTTTCGTACTTTTTCGCGCTGCCGGACTGGCCGCCCGCCGGCGGATCTTGCGCCACCCCCAACGAAGTGATGGCCAACGCCGTTGCAAAAATCATATGACGAATCATCATGCGGTTCATAGAATGCCCCTTACAGGCCCATTAAAGAAGGAATCGCCCCGAACGTGGTGTCCCGTATGCGTGTGATTTTAACGCCAATTTCTGTCGTTCTGGTCTTGATCATTAACATTTCTCCGGGGTATGTGCGTCCGAAGCGGTTGGCCCGCAGGTTTTGCGCCGTAGCGGCCGCGATGACGGCGTCGGCGTGATGGGTTCCGACGAAGACCACCCCGGGGGGCTCGGCGAACAACTCGTGCCCGTTAAGGCCTTGCGCATCGAGGTCGAGGTTCGCTTGAATTTCGAGATTGCTATCGATCGCGATCTCGGCGAGGGCGACCGCGTACCCACCATCGCTGACGTCATGGGCGGAGAGAATCTGATGCCGGGCGGCAAGATCGACCAGCAGGTTGGCGAGGGCGGCTTCTCCCGCCAGGTTCGGCATCGCCGGGTGACCGGTCTCGAGTCCATGCACCACCGCGAGGTATTCGCTTCCGCCGAGATGCCCGTGCGGGTCCGGATCGAGCGGCACGGAGATCATCACCAGGTCGCACGGCTCGGTCGGCGCGCTTGGGATCGCGTGCTCTGCCGAATCCAGGACGCCGAGCGCCCCCATCATCGGCGTGGGCGGAACCTCCCCGAGATCGCTCTGATTGTAGAACGACACGTTGCCACTGACAACGGGCGTTTGGAGGGCTTCGCAGGCGTCGGCGATCCCCTTGACGGCGCGCTCGAACTGCCAGTACACATGCGGGTGCTGGGGGTTGCCGAAGTTCAGTCCGTCGGTCATGGCGACGGGTCGCGCGCCGGTGCAAGCGACATTGCGGGCGGCTTCCGCGACGGCGGCCACCGCGCCGTGGTACGGATGCAGAAACACCTTGCGGGCGTTGCCGTCAATCTTGACGGCGAGCCCCTTGTTCGTTCCGCGGGGGGCGATCACGGCGGCGTCGCCCTGGCCAAAGGCGAGTTTGGTTTGCGTCTGCACCTGTTGGTCAAACTGCCGATACACCCATGCCTTGCTCGCGACGTTCGGGCTCGCGAGCAGCTTCAGCAAGGCCTCGGTAGCGTCAACCGACGGCAATTGGGCGGGGCTAAACGTGGCCGCCTCGCGGAAGTACGCCGGTTCGACGTTCTCGGTGAAGTAGACCGGGCATTCGTCGGCCAAGGCGTTCGGATAGACCTCGGCCTCGATCACGCCGTGACGTCGCACGCGGACGATGCGGTCTTCGATGACGTGTCCGATCACCTCGGCCTGGGTGCCCCACCGGCGGAAGATTTCGAGCACTTCCTCCTCTCGCCCGGCGTGGGCCACGGCGAGCATGCGCTCTTGGCTTTCGCTCAGCATCAGTTCGTACGCGGTCATATCGCGCTCGCGCATCGGCACGCGGTCCAAATCGACCTCCATCCCGACCTTGCCCTTTGCCGCCATCTCGACGGTGCTACACGTGAGTCCGGCCGCCCCCATGTCTTGAATCGCCACGATCGCGCCGGTAGCCAGTGCCTCGAGGGTGGCTTCGATCAGCAACTTTTCCGCGAACGGGTCGCCGATTTGCACGTTCGGGCGCTTCTCCTCCTGATCTTCGCCGAGGGCGTCACTCGCGAACGTTGCGCCGTGGATGCCGTCCTTTCCGGTTGCGGAGCCGAGATAGATCACCGGGTTGCCGATCCCGCTGGCGGCGGCGGTGGTGAGGTCTCGGAGCGGCATGAGGCCGACGCACATGGCGTTGACGAGCGGATTGCCGCTGTAGCGGGGATGAAACTGGACTTCGCCCGCGACGGTCGGCACGCCGACGCAGTTGCCGTACCCGGCGATGCCCTCGACCACATGTTCGAAGAGGTAACGGTTTCGGGCGGCCACCGCGTCGGGGGTCGCGGCGGCGGACGCGAGCGGGCCAAACCGCAAGGAGTTCAGCATTGCGATCGGCCGGGCTCCCATGGTGAGGATGTCGCGGATAATGCCGCCAACGCCGGTGGCCGCGCCCTGGTACGGTTCGACGGCGCTGGGGTGATTGTGCGACTCGACCTTCATTGTCACGCCGAGACCGTCGCCAATATCGATGACGCCGGCGTTCTCCAATCCCTGACCTTCGAGTGCCTCGCGGTACTTCTTGAAGTACGCGAGGATGGGGCGCGAGTACTTGTATCCGCAGTGCTCGCTCCACATGACCGCGTACATGCCGAGCTCGGTCAGCGACGGTTCGCGGCCGAGTTGTTCAACGATCCGCGCGTACTCGGAGTCGAGAAGGCCCATGGACCTGTAAACTTCGGGCGTGATCGGCGGCATGGCGGAAAGTATACGGGCTCGCTTCTGCCGATTCGCCCGCATTGCGCCGCTGGTCTTGGCTGCGTGCATCCTCGGGTGCGCGTCGGTACCCCCCGAGTATGTCGGCAGGTGGCGGGGCGAGCGAGAGTTGAACGCGGCGCCGGACGCCGACCCGGCCGTTGTGGGGACGTACCGTCGCATCACGCTGAAGATTGAGGAGGACGGCAGTTTCGAGATGATCGACGGCGGGATTCCGAAGCGGGGTCGGGTGGCCGGCGACCGGCTCGAGGTGATGTCGGTGATGGACCGCGAGCCACCGTCCGTCGAAACGTGGCGCGTACAGTTTCGCGAGGATCGACTTGTGATCTCGCACCAAGCGGAATCGATCAAGCTTCGCGCGGATCGCAACCCGGACTCGATATCATCCGTAACGGAACAACAATGATCGTCGCGCTTATCATCATCGTCGTCATTCTGATCGCCATGGTGGCCTATCCGATCTCGGTCTACAACGGCTTGGTCAAGCTGCGTCAGGAGACGGAGAACGCGTTCAGCCAGATCGACGTTCAACTGAAGCGACGCTACGACCTCATCCCGAATCTGGTGGAAACGGTGAAGGGGTACATGAAGCACGAGCAAGAAACACTGGAGCGCGTCATCTCGGCGCGGAACCGGGCGGTTTCGGCGAGCACGGTGCAGCAAAAAGCGGAGGCCGAAGGCGAAGTGCGGGCGGCGCTCGGCGGCCTGTTCGCACTGAGCGAGGCCTACCCGGACCTGCGTTCGAACGAGAACATGCTGTCGCTGCAAGAGGAACTGAAGAGCACGGAGAACAAGATCAGCTTCGCGCGGCAGTACTACAACAACACCGTGACCGCGTACAACACGAAGATTCAGGTCTTCCCCGCCAGCATCATCGCGAACTCGAGCGGATTCAAACCGAAGGACCTCTTCGAGATCGAAGACCCGATCGAGCGCCAGAACGTGAAAGTCTCGTTCTAGTTTTGGGTCATTATCGGATGGCATGAGCGCAGTGCCGCCCTCTGAATCCCGTAAACCCGCCGTCAAGGGCCGAAGCCGTTTCCAGCGAACGGTTCGGTCCTTGTTGCTGATTGGCATGTTGGGGGTTGTGTTGGCCGCGTACAGCAGCGTGACCCAGATTCGGGACGTGGGGCTGGCGACCGGGGCGACGGGGCCGGATCAACGCGCGTTCTTCATCGCGGCGGCCGATCGCCCGGATATCGCGGTGTTCTTCAAAGGTTTGAAGCCGCAGGAACGGCTGAAAATGGCGCGTCAACTGGGTGAGTACGACGATCCGAAGATTGCCGTGGTCATCGCGAAGCTCCTCGGGGATTTCGACGTGGAGGCGCGGAAAGTGCTGACCGCGTCGCTGACACGACTGGCCCGAACTCAGCCGGCGGCGGTGGCCGAGCAGCTGAAGGAGAAAGGCAGTTTTCAGCAGTACGGCGTCTCCGAGGCGTTGCGGTCGCAGGGAGAGTCGGTGCTGCCGGCCGTGGTGACTACGCTCGCCAACGGCGACGCGCGTCCGAACGCGGTCGCGTACCTGGTTGCGGCGGGTCCCCCCGCAATTCCGCTCTTGGTACCGAAGCTGGACGACGCAAACAAGGATGTGGTGCTTGCGGCGGCGGATGCGCTCGGCAAATTGCGCGCGCGGGCCGCATCGCCGCGATTGGTTGCGCTTTACCGAGCCGCGCTGCCGGACGACCGCACGTCGTACCTCACCGCGCTCGCCGGGTTGGGCGATCCGGCGACCGAGCCGATCTTCCAATCCATCGCCCAGTCCGACCGCGAGCCGAACCCGATCCGCGCTCAGGCGGCCCTCGGGCTGGGTCGGATCGGCAGCACGAC
>JANRKI010000073.1:0-19143 GCA_033763535.1 Fimbriimonadaceae bacterium
AACCGAAGTGTGCCCGGGGGCGAGGCGTGTCGGTTGGCGTTGTGGTTCGCCGGGTTGCGTGACGACGTGTACGTCGATCTCACCGCTACGGCGAAGCACGTCATCCACGACCGATCCGAACAACATCTCGCGCCAACGCGCACGGATCGGCTTTCCGACGACCAAAAGCGTCGCATTCTCCCTCCGGGCAAACGACAGGATTTCTCCTGCGATGTCGTGGGACGCCAGGTTGGCCGTTCGGGCGCCCAGCTTCTCCGCGAGCCGCAACGCTGACCGCGCCTCGTGGTGATGCTCGCTCGAACGCCCCTGCTGTCGATCGCTTTCGACATACACCGCAAGCCAATCCGCGTGGGAAGCAGCGGCGAGCCGAGCGGCGGACCGCACGACGCGGCTTGCCATATTGGAAGGCGCGACGCACGCAACAATTCGCTCTCGTGCGGGCCACACCGGCTCTTCGCCGTGCCCTTCGCGAAGCGCCCGCATCTGACGATCCACCCGATCGGCAGCACGTCGCAACGCCAGCTCTCGAAGAGCGAGCAGGTTGGCGGGACGGAAGAATCCCTCCAGTGCGTGTTCGATACGCTCTGGAACGTAGACCTTTCCCTCCCTGAGCCGTTGGCGCAACTCCTCCGTCGGGATGTCCACCACCTCAACTTCGTCCGCTTGCTCCACCACCCGATCGGGCACGGTTTCCCGCACGACGACGCCCGTGATCTGGGCGACCGTGTCGTTCAGGCTCTCAAGGTGCTGCACGTTCACCGCCGTGTACACGTCGATGCCGGAGTTCAGAAGCTCCTCAACGTCCTGCCAGCGCTTGACGTGACGGGATCCGGGCGCGTTTGCGTGCGCGAGCTCGTCGACAATGAGCATCTGCGGGTTGCGAAGCATGGCCGCATCGAGGTCAAACTCCGCCAGTTCAACCCCCCGGTACGCATTTATCCGTCGCGGCAGAACTTCGAGTCCATCCAGCAGGGCCGCCGTATCTGGTCTGCCGTGGGTTTCCACGAAGCCAACGACAACGTCACCTCCCCGCGCGCGAATCTCATGCGCTTCGGACAGCATCGCGTAGGTCTTTCCCACGCCTGCCGATGCTCCCAGGAACACCTTGAGTCGGCCACGCTGCCGACCGCTCTGCTCCTCTTGCACCTGGCGCAGAAGCGCGTCAGGATCGCGCCGCCGGTCCGTCACTCCTGTAGGTTGGCACCATTGCGCGACGGAACTTCTCAAGATTTCGTCAAGATCGGTTCAAGCGGTCGTACGTGATCCTAGTATGACCGGATGAGATCACGCCGTAAGGATCGTCGCTCGCGCGTTTTCCGTGGAGTCAGCATCCGAGTAATCCTTACTTCGCGCACGTTCACCATCCTGTCGGCCGGACACGGAACGTCTGCCGGAGTTTGGGGGATCGGTTGGTATTGTGCTTCGGACAGGTCTTGCCAACGGTTCGTACGGCCGGTCAACGCAGTTGCAGCCTCCTGCCACGGTGACGTAGGCTGCATGATTTCGCCCATCAGGTTATCGCCGTCGTTGTCTGCTCAAACGGAAGATTCAGCCTCTTGTACCGCCCTCAAAATCGGGCGGTGGGTGGCGGTTCGGACCGTCTTGCGCGTGTGAACTCTTCTCGTAGGGCCGCAACCTCTTTCTGCACCTGCTCCGGTAGGCTGCTAAACGGCCCCGGTGTCGGCATCTTTTCCGGAGCCGCCGTGAAAACGGTAAGTTCGCGATTCGGAGCGTCTTGCCAAAACAGCCGCAATTCTTCCACCCGTACCGCAGCGTACGAGTTCAGATGTGGTTGATAACCGCTCCAATTCATCGCGCCCGCGACCGCGGTCGGCTCATCCAATCGGGGGACACCCCCTTTCGGAACTCTCAAAATCTTTGTAAGCGAACGGCGTTTGATTGCGACTCGGCGCGAGACAACATAAGTCTCGTCTCCATGCGCTCGCGAGTGCTCAACCAAATCCTTTAGCTGCGACTGGGCCGGGAACCCGAGTTCGCTGACCGCACAACCTGCGTTCAGTCGGGCCCAGTCTCGCGAGGTCAGCGCGCGGTAAAGCCGAGTGGAATATGGATGGTCCACTCCGATGGCGATCGACGCACCAACCATTGCCAGAGCGAGGACATCCATCATCGATTCGGAAGAGCTAGACGACAGTTTCGCCTCAAATGCCGCCATGCGCGGCGTATCCATGACGGTTGGATTTCGCGACCAAGCCCTTAATGCTTCACGATTCACCTGTGCGGCAGAGTGTGCGTATCCCGCTGATACCGTGCCGCGCAACCCCGTCGGGGTCGCGCTCCAATCAATGATCCCAGCGGTCCTGCGAAGGGCCGCCTCGAGTGGCAACTGTGCCGAGTCGAACATGAGCACGATCGCCAGCGGGTCGGGCAGCACGGTCTCGATCGGTTTCCCCAGGCTTTTCTCAATCGCCGCGATCGCCGCAAAACAGGAGTCGGCAAGCGGGTCTTCCTTTTCCGTGTACCTGCCGCCCTGAGTGCGAAGCGTGGCGCCACCCATCACGGGAACCGCCTTCAGCGACTCCGGAACTTCCACTGACATTGAATTTGGCGGAATTTGCGCGCTCACCGCCGGCGGTAAGGTCACATCGATCGCATACTGGGACTGGCCGCGCTCAACAAGGGGCCCGAAAAGCTTGAAAATGCTTATGCCTTGGCAGACGGTTCGTCGGCCAGGACGGGCATACCAGACGGATTCCGCCAAAGCAAGCCGGTCTGCAGGCGAAAGGTCAGGAAAGGCGGTAGCCGGAAAGCTAATCGACATCCCTTCGGCCCGAGACCGTTTCGCGGTGACCGAAAGTCGCCAGCCGGATGAAGCGAACCTCCACTCACCCTGAAGCATCGTCGCGATGGCTTCACGAAGTCGCGGTGCTGCGTCGTCCGAACCCCCGGTGCTGTCCGGCAACCTCATGTAGAACTGGGAATCGCGAAAAACGGCGTCGTAGCGGTGCTCTTTTTGATCGAGGGCACGAAGCTTGGCACACACCTGGTCAATCGTTATTCGCCGCGCCGGAGCAAGCTCCAAGCGCGGCGACATCAGCATCGTCAAGAGCAAAGCCTGCATTGCAGTAGCAATATACGATGGATTATTGCGGAGCGCGTTGCGGCGCCCCTTTTTGGCCCTTTTTCATGTACTCGTCCAGCGAGACAATCGAGCCGTCTTTCGACTGCGGTGGTGCGGATGGCGGAGCTTCGCAGCCCGCCATCCCGCCGATCAGTACCGCACCTACGATCGCCACGCCGAGGCGCAGCCCTAACCCATTAGTCCGCGTCTTGGACGCCATACACAATCACCGCGCGGTTGCGGGCCGCGCCGCGCTTCAGGAACTTCGCGTGCGAATCGGAGAACGTAAAGTTTCCGCCGCCCGTGTGGCGCGCATCGCGGTCCAGGTTGGCGCAGTCCGTCGGAGCCGCCCAGCCATCGCCCCACGTCCCCGCCAGTTCGGTCGCGCCCTGCGTCCCGGCCGGGCACGCGTTTCCGTTCCAGCCGAAGTTGATACGGTTCGAGTTCGCGAGGAACACGTTGTGCACCACGTGCTCCCAATCGTAAAGGCCCCAGATCTGCGAGACGTTGCCATCGGCGAAGATCGGGAACTTCGACGGGCTGTTGATCGCCGTCGTGGTGGTGGCCGATCCGCCCCACATCGCCAGCGCGCCGTTTTCGGCGTAGCTCACCGGGATGACTTGGCACCACGGCGCCCACGTGGCTTGTCCACCAAAGTCACTGCAGACATTGCCCAGTGAACCCTTGCGCACGTCGCCCGGCGACTGCCAGACTTCGCGATTCTTGAGATACGGGTCAAGGTACACGTGGGTCAGGTAGTACGTGCGGGCCGGACGACCGTTGAACGTGACGCCGCCGATGTCGTTGCCGTCCCAACTGGTCAATCGGTTCGGGTCCACAAACGGGAAGGTGTCATCGTGGTCGTTGGTGTAGATGATGTCGGCGAGGCCAATCTGCTTGAGGTTGCTCAGGCTTGCGGTCTTCTTCGCGGCGGCCTTGGCCTGGGCGAAAACGGGGAAGAGGATGGCCGCCAAGATGGCGATGATGGCGATAACCACCAGAAGTTCGATCAATGTGAATGCTAACCGTCGTTGGTTCATTGCTGTGTGCGTTTGGGGAGAGGGGCCGAACCCTGCCGGAGCAGACGTGCGGCGGAGAGACGAAAACCGCGTTACCTATAAGGTATCGCCGGGCAAAAACTTGACGGGACAAACGGTGCGAGTCGGCACATCCGCCCCAGAAATTCGCTCATGCAGCAGCTTGACCGTGCGCTTGGCGATCTCGGGCCAGGCGGCATCCACCGTGGCGAGCTTGACAAAGGGTCGAACCGGCAATTCGCATCCGTCGTAACCCGTGACGGCGAGGTCGCGCGGAATCTGGTAGCCAGCCTGGATGAGCGCGTCGATCGTTTTGTACGCCGACTCATCCTCCCAGCATGCAATGGCGGTGCAGGCGTCAGGACCGCGCAGGGCCGCCCACTCGGCGCCGGTAAATTCTCCGACGCGGGGCGCTTCGGCGGGGGTCAACACCAGCTCTCCGCCGCCGTCGATCAAGCCGTCTTGCAAGCCATTGCGTCGCCCATCTACCGAAGCAAACTGCTGGGCGGTGCTACGAAACAGCACTCGGCGATGCCCCCGCGCGAGTAAGGCCCGGGCCAATTGCCGTCCGCCGTCGTAGTCGTCGCCAACCACGCAGGGCAAGTTTGCCACCGGGTCGCCCAGGGCCAGTGCCGGCAGATGCCCCGCATCCATCGTTTGCCCCACCGGGTCCGATGGTGGCGCGACCACGATGACACCATCCAAACGTCCGCCGTAAATCGCCTGAATAATCGTTTCGGGTGCCTTGTTCCGGCTGGTCGTGTGGATGACGAGGTCCAGGCCGAGCGCGCTGCAAGCCGACAGCGTCCCCGCGACGATCGAGCCGAGGAACGGGTTCCGGACATCCAGAAACTCGTAGCCGTTATAGAGTCCGATCTGGTTGGTTCGACCCCGGCGCAGCGACTGGGCCACGAGATTGGGCCGGTAGCCGAGGTTGTTGGCGGCGGTGAGAATCGCTTCGCGGGTCTTGGCGGAGACGCGCGTGCCGCTGGCGGTGTTGTTCAACACCACCGCGACGGTCGTCGGGTTCACCCCCACCACCGTGGCAATATCCTTCAGCGTCGCTCCTACGCGGCGCAATGGTCGAACGTCGTCGTTTGCCATCGCAATGACGTCACTATAACCGACGTTAGTTCATTCGCCAACCCCTCTTTCGCACTTTTTTCAGTTTTTTCTTGCCGTCGGCGGTCGGTGGCGTGCATTACACTCGCGATCAATGGCCTCGCCGCTCCGCTTTCGACAAGTTCACTTGGATTTTCACACGTCAGAACATATCCCAGATGTCGGGGCGGAATTCGACGCGGAGCATTTCGTGGCGACGCTGCGGCGTGCATCGGTGGATAGCGTCACGCTGTTCTCCCGTTGCCACCACGGATGGATTTATCACGACACGAAGTTCCCGAATCGGCACCCGAACCTGACGCGCAACCTCCTTGCCGAGCAGATTCGCGCCTGTCACGCGGCCGATATCCGGTGCCCGATCTATATCACGGTCGGATGGGACGAATACGCCGCGCGAACCCATCCCGAATGGCTGGAGCTGGATGAGACGGGACGGCACTGCGGTCCTGCGCCCAGCCCGCTACAACCCGGCTGGCGAAATCTCGACTTCGCCAGCGAGTACATTGACTACGTGATCGCCCAAACCGAAGAGGTGTGCGATCTGTTCGGCGACGAAGTAGACGGCTTCTTCTTCGATATTATCTTCCAGCGCGGGGTCCATTCCGAGGCGTGCCTCGCCCGCTTCCGGAAAGAAGGCTGGGACCCTACCGATGCGACCGCCCAGCAACGCATGCGCGATTTGCTGGTTTACGAATGCGTTTCTCGGATCGAAAGTGCCGTTCGCGCAAAGCAATCGTACGGCACCGTCTTCTTCAATGGTGGCCATGTCGGGCCGGCCTTCCGCAAGATGCTCGCGCATTACACTCATCTGGAAGTCGAATCATTACCCACCGGTGGCTGGGGCTATTCCCACTTCCCCATGACGGCCCGGTATTCCCGTACCCTCAATCCGCAATTTCTCGGAATGACCGGAAAGTTTAGCGAATCTTGGGGGCACTTCAACAGCTACAAGCCGCAGGCTGCGCTCGATTTCGAGTGCCTGTCTGCCGTCGCGCTGGGTGGCCGATGCTCGGTCGGAGACCAGCTTCCGCCCGGCGGACGCCTCGACGAGATGACGTACGATCTCATCGGCCGTACGTATGCGCGAATCGCCGCGCTCGAACCCTGGACGGAATCCGCCGTCGGATTCGCCGAAATCGCCGTAGTGAATGCCGAACAGTTCAACACCAGCCAAGCGCGGATGGACCCGCGCAATGTCGGGGCAACGCGCATGCTCCTCGAAGGTCACCACCAGTTCGATCTCATCGACACCGAAGCCGACTACAGCCATTACCGATTGCTCATTCTGCCGGATGTCATCGAGTTAAGCGATGAACAGGCCGATAAGGTCGACGCTTACCTCGTCGCCGGAGGATGCGTCATCACCAGCGGAAGTAGCGGTCGGAATCTCACGCATCGGGCGGCAGAATTTACCGGCGAATCGCTGCCTTACTCCCCCGATTACCTTCATTCAGACTGGTTACTTCGCGAAGATTCGGCGATCGTGATGTACGAGCGCGGCGAAGAGATTCGACCCCGCGCGGGCGCCGAAGTCCTGGCGACCGTTACCGAACCGTACTTCAACCGATCGTACGCGCGTTTCGTCAGCCACGCCCACACCCCGCCCGCGCATCGGACGGACCAACCGGCGTTGGTTCAACGCGACCGGGTGATTACCTTTGCCCACCCGATCTTTACGACCTACGCCATCCACTCGATGACCCACCATCGCGATCTGGTGCTCGCCGCCATTCGCCGATTGCTACCCGATCCTGCCGTCCGCTCCAATGGACCGCGGTCGCTACAAATCTTGCTCACCGACCTTCCGGACGCGCGCCGGGTGGTCCACCTCCTGCACTACGTTCCGGAACGACGCGGCCTCCATCTCGACATCGTGGAAGACCCGATGCCGGTGGTCGGCCTGAATCTCGACCTTGCCGGCTCCTGGTCTGCGCGCTCGGTACCCGACGGGTCGCCGCTCGCCGCGACCCTCCGCGACGGACGCACCGCGATCGAGGTTCCGACCTTCGCCGGTTACCAGGCGATCGAACTCAGCCCAGCTACGGAGTAAGTCACCCACAAAAAAGGTGCCGCGACCAAGATCGCGGCACCAAGAAAACGCCAGGGTGAAAGCGGTTGCGTTACGCCGACTTCTTGCGTCGTCGGAAGGCGAGCAGACCGATCCCGAGGACCGCCATCGAAGCCGGTTCCGGCACCGGAGCCGCCGCGACCAGGGCCACGTTATCGATATGGCTCACCAAACCGTTGACCGAGGTCATGAACGTCAGGGTCGATGCGCCGGTCGCGGTAAACGTGTAAGAGTAGGTCAGCTTGTCGTTGCCCGCTTCGTTGCCTTGCAGGTTCGCCGCGAGTTGGTTGCCGTTGATGAAGAAGTCAACGCCGCCGTTGTACGTGGTACCGCCGGTGTACACGTCGAAGGAAACCGTGTACGCGACGCCGGTCAGGGTCGCCACCGTTTGCTCGATGCCGGTCGGCACCAGGTCCGACGTTCCGCTCAGATCCAGCTGCTGGGTCGATTGGCCAAGATAGCCGTTCGCGGTCAGCGACACGTTTCGGCTGGCCGGGCCCACGACCGTCCAACCGGTCAGGGCGCTACTTCCGACCGCGTAATCTTGGTAAGAGCCCGACACGAGGTTCGATTCAAAGTCGCCATTAATCACCGTCACGGCGTTCGCCGTAAACGGCACCGCGAAAAGCGTGGCCAACAAAATGCTTCGGAATTTCATCACGTCGTCATTCTGATCCGGCACCGTTCCCGCTCCGTGTCCCGATTTTCCGCCAACGTGATTCCCAAGATAACGGTCCTTCGCCCATTAAATTCCGTCGCGGAGGTGCCCCAGCCAAAGGTCGGCGTACGTTCGCCACCATGACGCGAAGCCCGGATGCCCACGTTCCGAGCAAACCCACATGAGCAGCTGCGCCGTCCGGAGTCGCAACACCAGCGGTAACGCGTCCGGGTACCCGGCGGGCAAGTCGCGCACTTGGCGATACCCGTCCACGAGCGCCGCCTCCGCCCCCTCAATCCGGTTCTCGCGAATCTCCCGAATTGGAACCGCGAGATCAAAAATCGGGATGCCGTAACCGCAATCGTCAAAATCCACCACCGTCATCTGGTCGCGATCAAACAGCACGTTGTGCTGGTGCAGGTCGCCGTGCAACGGAATCACGGGTCCCAGCGACGGCCTCGCGGCCAGATACTCCCGGCCGACCGATTCCGCCAGCCGACGCCCGACCACCCCGTGAACCTCCTCGACCGCGCGCAGGCCCTGCTCGGTATCGCCCTGATTCGGCACCATCGCATCCACTTGCCACCGATCCGGCCCCAATTGCGGGTGCTCCATCGTATACGTCTGCAATCGCGCCATCACATGGCCGATCGCCGCCCAATGCCGAGCCGGCGGTCGGTTCGAACCTCGACCCGTCACCCATCGAAACTGGCTCACCATCCTCGGCTCCGCGTCGGCCGGCAATCCCAGCGCGCCCGCCGGGATGAACCGCACCAGGCTCCCGTCGGACCAGCGAAAGGGCCGCGCCACCGGAAAGTCGGCCACGGCCAGTGCCTCGATCCAGGCGACCTCGCTCGCCACCGCCGCCGCCGTCCGATCCTCGCCGCGGCTCACCCGGACAAACCGGCGCGATCCGTCCGGAAATGTCGCGCGAAACGTCGTGTTGTGCTGGTGATCAATGAGCCGAAGCGATGGCAGCGCAACGCCTTCCGCCGCGTAACACGCCCGGATGCCGGCCGCCAAACGACGCACCTGCCCCACCGACGAAACGTCTGCAAACGGCCTCACTCGCCAATGCTACCGACGTAACTCGCGTACCGATAGTCATCATGCCTGCGCTGGCCTGGAAAGGCGTATCGAATCTCGAATCGGCGGCCCAACTGGTCGGCCCTCGGTTGCGGCAACTGCGCGAAAACCGCGGACTCACCATCCGCGAGCTCGCCGCCCGGGCCGATGTGAGCAAAAACACCATCCTCCGGATCGAGCAGGGCTTGCCGATCAGTGAGCCTTTGTTGCATCGCATCTGCAATAAGCTCCAAACGATCCTCCCGAACCTGTTGCTCACCCCCACGGATACCACCGTGCCGATCCGCATCCATCGGCGCGAGCAAGATCAGTGGCGAATCACCTTTCGCAAGCGGCGGGCCCCCAAGGCGATCGTCGACTTCGATCCGGTCGATTCGCCCGAGGAACGGCAACGGCTCGGCGCGCTCCAGTTCGTGTCGGGATTCCTCAACACGCTCGACTGCGCGCTGCCCCAGGGCCGTCTCCAGTCCGCCATTGTGGATCTGCACGGTGATCAAGACGAACCGGGCTTCCGGCACAGCGGCGAAGAGTTCGTGATCTGCCTTGAGGGGCGACTGCGCCTCACGCTGCGCGACGAAACCTACATCCTCCATCCCGGCGATGCCGCCACATTCGAGAGTCAATACCGGCACCGGTACGAATCCGATCTGCCCGTCGGAAGCCCGGCCACCCGCATGCTGATGGTGTGGTACGAGGCCCCCGAGATGGCCGAGGCCATCGCGCACGATGCCGAATGTGAGACAAATTTGACCTCATGATGGGACAAGCATCACGCGGTGTCCCAAAACCCATCTCCGAAACATCACGCGCCGGGAATTCGTTGCCCGGCCCCGATGTAGAACCCCACGTATGCGGTGAACGCCCGGCCATCCCCCGAAAGCGCACCCAAAGGAACCTCATGAACCGCCATCGTCGATCATCGTCGCTCGCTCTGCTCGCCGCCATTACGGCCAGCGCCATCGCCCAAGCCCCGTTCCAACGCCTCGCCGATTTCGGCTTCGGCGGCATCGCCTACGACATCAACCCGCAGGGTGTCGTCGTCGGGGGCGCCATCAGCCCGGATAGCCACACGTTCGTCCCGACCCTGTGGGACAGCGTCGCCGGTCAGGCGATTGAACTGCCGACCGGGCCGGTCAACCCGATCTTCAACGGCCGTAATGGCGGTTTCGCCACCGCCGTCAACGTCAACCGCGTCGCGGTGGGCGGACGGCACAGCATCAAATCCACCGACAACCCGTCCGTCTGGATTCCGATCGTCAACCCGACCGTTTGGCAGAACAATGAGTACACCGAGCTCCCGACGTTGGGACACGGTGGCGTCGCACTGGATATCAACAACGCCAACGAAATCGTCGGCTACGTCCTGGATGGCGAGCGACAGCGACCGGCGCTGTGGAAGAACGGCCAACTCACCGTGCTCCCGTTCCAAACGATCGGCCAAGCCGACGACCGACTCGACGCGATCGCCGCGCGCATCAATGACGCGGGCGACATCATCGGCACGGTCAAGGTCGCGTTCGGCAGCGATTCGTTGACGCTCAAGTGGAACGGCACGCTCCTCTCTGCGTTCGGCCTGCCGACCTGGCAAGAGACGCGCGCGGTGGACCTCAACGAGCGCGGCGATGTGCTCGTGCAAGGCTATCTCGGCCTGGAGCCTGGCTTTACGCCCGCCATTGTTTCGCCAAACCTTACCGTGAACAACCTCGGCCTGCCGGAAAACCCGCAGCACGTCGTCGCGACGTCGTTCTCGAACACCAATATCTCGTCGGGCTATTACCAAGAGCTCATCGCGGGCGTCACCCCGATCATTCCCATCGCGTGGCGAGACCTCACCGTGCTCCCGCTGGAACTCCCGACCGGGTTCGATACCGGCATCCCGCTCAGCGCCGGTGACACCGGCACCATCGTCGGCTACATCGGAAACCGGGACCGCCCCGACACCGTCGCCGGTTACTGGCAGGTCGATGCGGCCGGCAGCGGCGACACCATCACGCTGGCCGCCAACGGCGGATTCCCCGGCGACGAGGTGGTGCTGACCGCGGTCATCAAGGGCAAAAACATCGCCAATCGCGACGTCCTATTCCAAGTTGACAACCGCGACTACGCCCGCGTCAAGTCGAACTCTACCGGCCGCGCCCGCGTTCGGTACGCCATCGCGCCGGGAACGCGAGCCGGCGACTACGAGGTCATGGCCAGCATGGGTGGCGGTCGGTACAGCCGGGCAAAACTCCGTGTGGAATGGATTCAGACCGAACTCACCGCGAAGTCCCCGACGGCCGCCCCGGGCCAAACCGTGTCGATCTCGGGCACACTGATGAACACCTCGCATAACCGCGCGATGGGCAACCAAACCGTCCGCGCTCGCATCAACGGCCAACTCCACTCGGCAACCACCGCCAGCAACGGTGCTTACCGGTTCCGATACACCGTGCCGGCCAACGCGCCGCGCAACACGGACCTCCGCGTTGACCTCGCGTTTGGCGGCAACTCCAACCACCGGTCGGCAACGGCACGCACCAGCGTCCGCGTCCGCTAATTTCGGTCGATCTGTCCCGCGTTGATGCGCGCGATCCGTTCTCGGATCGCGCGCATCTCGGCGTCAACCCCCGCTTGGTAATCGGCCACCGTCGTCCGCACCGGCACATCCGGGTCCAATCCCCGGTCCGGTGCACCCGGCGGAGTGTCGCGCGTTAGGAGCGGAATGTCGGCGGTAATCCGCGAGTTGGGCAACGTCAACACGAAAAACTGGCCGCCGCTGGTGCCGCGCTGATTTCCGCCGGTTGTCGTCCCGACCAGCGTGCCCAGTTGGAATTCACGCACCAATCTCGCAAAGCCGAACGTGGCCGAGCTGTTCCCAGCATCCATCAGCACCCACACTCGGCCTCGGTACGTCTGATCGCCGGGTCCTACCGTCACCTTCGGAGCCCGTACCCGGTAGAAGCGACCCGCCTCCCGCCGCGCGATCTGCGGACGCCAGTCCCAGATCGGGTTCCAACTCGAAAGGTGCGGGCGCAGCCGTTCCGGAACCGTCTCGAACCGCACCGACACTTCCGGTTCCTGGTACTCAATCGGGCGCGGAACGATCGCCAGAGCCAGCGCGCGGATCACATCGTCCGCCCCACCTTCGTTCCCGCGTAAGTCGATCACCAGGTTCTGCGGCGTTTCCTGCCGAAACCGGGTGAACGCGTCCCGCAGAAAGGCGTCCCATTTGAATTTGAAGTTCCAGGTCGTCCAACTCCGCATCGTCAACACGCCGATCTTGTCCGGGGTCACGCTGACTTGCCACGGCTCCGGTTCGATCAGCTTCAACCGTTCGCGCCGTGCCGCCCGCGTGATCGGCAGCACCGCGATCGATTCCAACACCGACTTGCCGGGACGGCGAAACTTCACCACGTACAGCCCGTCGCGCGGTGGAAAGATCATCGGTTGCAGCACGTCCCACGCTTCAAACTGCCCGAGCCCCGTGAGTTGCAGGTCGTACAGTCGCTTGCCGTCGTTCGATCCATCGGCCTTCACGTACGGCAACAGGTCGCGCGTGATGACCCCCATCCGGCGATCATTGATCGCGACGAGCTCGCTTCCGCGTGGAATATCCACCGCGCGTTCCACCAACCACTTGTCTTCGATCCGCCGAAACGTCAGCGGAAGCTTGTCCGCCCGATCAAACAACGCGGCCTGCACCGCGTCGGTCTGATTGTAGTAATTGGCATAGGTGTGCCCGCACCGGATGCTGCCGAGCAGCCGCGAGATCGCCACGTAATTCGCCTGCAACGACATCGGCTTCGCCTGGGCCCGCGCCAACGCGCGCTTCGCCGCCTCCCACTGCCCCGCCGATTGGTACCGGGTCAGCGACGCGTGCAACGTCTCCAGCGCGTCGAACAGCACTTCGCGATCCTTCGCCATCGCGTCCACCGTCAGCTCCGTTTGCGCGGTGATTTTCTCCGCTACGACCGGAGTCGGATTCGGGGCCGGCTCTTGCGCCACCACGCTTCCGTCACCAAACCTCGCGAGTGGCTCCGGCCCAGGCGACGCGACAGTTCCCGGCACGATGAGGGCGAGGTACGAAAGCATAGATGCCATTACGCGACCGTACCGGCGGACGTTGCCGAGGGGACGCCGTTACTTCGGTCGGCGGAACACGATGATGTGCTGGACCGGCAGCACGTCGATCGTTTTCTCCCACTTCAGCGGGTGAATCGCCATCTCCTTCCGCAGCTGCGCCTCCGTCATCTTGTGGAGCGGCTTGATCGGCACCGACGGGTCCTCGCCGCGATACTCCACGAACACCAGCTTGCCCCCGGGCTTCAGGCCACGCACCATGGCCTGCGTCATTTCGTACGGTCGGTCGAACTCGTGGTACACGTCGACCAACAGCATGAGGTCCGTCGAATTCGCCGGCACTTTCGGATCGGTCGTCGCCCCGAGAATCGGCTTCACGTTGCGAAGATTCGCATCGCGCGATTTCTTCATCACCAAGTGCAGCATCTCGCGCTGAATATCCACCGCGTACACGGTGCCAGTCGGCCCGACCCGCTGCGCCATCGGAATCGTGAAGTAGCCGCTCCCCGCCCCGATATCGGCGATCACCATCCCCGGCTTGAGTTCGAGCGAATCGAGCAGCAGCTTCGGTTTCTCTTCCGCGTCCCGTTCCGCGCGGTCGAGCCAACCCGCCGCGAAGTGCCCCATGACCTGCGCGATCTCTCGCCCCATGTAGCTCACCCCGATCCCGTCCGGATCCGGCCGCGTCACCCGCACGTAAGGTGGCTTAGCCACTGCGCCGCCTACCTGCGGCATGGAATGCGGAGTCCACGCGCCGGACGCGTAACCCAAACATGCGACGAGAAGAAGTGCCATGCCGATTACTACGTCACCCGCGCGACTTCAGTACGAGCGGTACATGCTCACCAACCCCGTTCGGGCGTCGTGAAAGCCGTGCCGTCGGTAAAACTGCGGCACCGTACCCCCCGTCTGAAGCATCAGCACCGCACCCACGGTCATGTGCGCATCGGCCCACGCCATCAACGCCGCCATCAATCGGCTCCCCACGCCGGCTCCCTGAAATTCCGGCCGAACGATCACGTCGTGGACGCCCGCGTAGCTCATCACATCGCCGGAAATCGCCGCCATTCCCACCGCTTCGCCGCCCGATTCGGCCATCACGCAGTGCTGAATCCGGGTGCGCTTCCGATCCCACTCCGCCGCAGTCGCCGGCTCCTTCCACCCGACCGACCGGTACAGCCGCTGGTATTCGTCGCGCGACGGCGTCCGAGCGACGATCTGCACTGGCGACGGCAACGTGCGCCGCGCCGGAATCGTTGCTTCCGCCACCCGAAACCGGTGCCCGTGCGGGTCCACGACGCAAAACTCGTGCAACCCCCAGGGCATCGTCGCCAACTCGCGCTCCATCGTCGCTCCCGACGCCCGCGCCACCTCGTACTTCGCCGCGATCTCTTCCACGAACACCATCAGCGACACTCCCATCGTCCCCGCGACTGCATTCGGTTCTTCCGAGACGTGCACATCCGACGCACCCAGCCGAACCCCGCCGTACGTCGCGGGAGTTCCCCACGTCCAACGCCCCGTCGCACCGAGCACCGCTTCCAACCAGTCCTGCGCCGCCGGAACGTTGCGTACCGGAAGGATCGGCGTCGAGGTGACAATCATCGCCTCGCCTCGCGAGACAGGTCGTGGGTCCGAACCTTGCGGAACAGATCGCCCAGCACCGCATTTCGCGAAACCATCGTCATGCGCCGGGAAAGCGGTGCCTGCGGATCGCGCACCCACAGAAAGTCGTCCCGAAACCGCAGCGTCGGCTCCAACACCGTCACCGTATCGCGCGGCTGAACCAACCAGCCGGTCGCCGCCACGTCCCACAGCTCTTTTTCGTACGCGAAGTGGTCGTGGTGATGCTCGCGCAGTAAGCCGGTCAAGAACGCGCCGAGCCCGCCGTGCGGTTCAAGGTCCCTCTCCATCGCCGCCAACGACACGAACAGGTGCGACGTCACGCCGAGCGCCGGGCACTGGACGATCGGCACGCCGGACTCCAAAAGCACGCGCGCCGCGATCGGATCGCCTTGCAGGTTGTACTCGTCTGCCGAACCGACCTCCGGCGCGTGCCCGCCGAGCCAAACCACCGTGACTTGCCCGACCAATCGGGGTTCGCGCAACAGCGCGCTTGCCACATTCGTGGCCGCCCCGATCGCCACGATCATCCCGCCCGGATGCGCCATCCCGAACGCCACCAGGGCATCGACCGCCGCCGAATCCACCCCGCGCTCGGGCGATTCAAGAAACTGTTCGGCCCCCGGAACGATCGGGCCCTGCCACCCGAGGTGCGCCAGCGTCGCCTCGGCCAATGCCGTGCTCGCCGCGATGCAACCGCGTTCGACTCCGCCTGCCCGCCGATGCGGGGCAATGCTGATCCCGGCCAGATCAATCCGCGTCCGCGACAACACCGCGTGCGCGATCGCGAACGGATCGTCAATTTCGTTCGCGACGTCGCTATCCAGCCACACCAGCGACTTGCCCACCGGCGCCGCGAGTCTCGCGATCCGCGTCGCCTCATCCGGCCAAAACTCCCGAAACCGAGCCCCGATGCTCATGGACTCCATTGTACGTTCGCCCTGCCGACCGATCGCGTGAACAATTGGTAACGTAACGCCATGCAACGCAACGGTGCGTGGATTTTGGCCACCCTGACGACGCTGGTCGCCTGTGCCCCCGCCGGCCGGTCTTCGACCGACGCGACCGATATCTTTCCGATCGACACCTACCGCACCGCCGGATTGTCGAACCCCGACGCGACCCGCGCGATTGACGAAATCTTGCCCGACGGTCGCACCCGGCGGATCGTCATCCGCACCCCATCCGCGGAAACCAACGCGACCCAGCTCTCGCTATTCAACGAAGCCCCAATCGCGAAGGGCGACGTCATCACCGCCGAGGTCGAGATTCGCGGCGCTCGCCCCAACGGCGCTCCCGGACAGGTCGAGTTCTACTTCGAGCAAGCGACGTCGCCCTGGACGAAATCCGTTGTCCAGCCGATCCGCACCTCACCGAAGAACGCCTGGCGCACTGTCCGAATCGCGTTCTCCGCGGTCGCCGATTACGCCCCGCGCGCCGCGATGACCTCCGTCCGCCTCGCCTTTGGCCCCCAAACCATCGAACTCCGCGCCGTCCGACTCCAAAACTACCGCCGCACCCGCGACCTCACCGCGCTGCAGGCCGACATCCTCCGCGAGAACCGGCTCGGCACCCACCGCCTCGTAGTCGATCCGAAGCGCGCCCGCCAAACGATGCTCGGGCTCGGCGGAAACTTTTGCCAGCCCCGTTACGCCGCCGTCACCGCGATTGACCCGGTCGGCGAACGCGCCCTACGCGATCTCAACGTCCGCATCGTGCGAACCGGCTTCCCGCTGAACCACTACGCTCCCAACCCCGGCACTTCGACCGCCCCCGCCCAGGTCGTCACCGATTCTGGACCCGCCCGCGCGTCCCTGCTCGCCCTCCAACGCCTCGCCAAACTGCGGGTGCCGATTACGGTCTCGGTTTGGGAGGCCGCCCCGTGGCTGCTGCCCGGCCGAACCGAGGGCATGGGCCGGAGCCTCGCCCGCGATCAGTACGCCACGTGCGCCGATCTCATCACGCGGTACCTCGTGACCGCGCGCGACGAGTACGGCGCCCACGCCGACTACTTCTCCTTCAACGAACCCGATTACGGAGTCAACTTTAAGTTCACCGCCCCAGAGATGGCCGACTTCATCGCCGTCATCGGACCGAAGTTTCGCGCCGCAAAGCTGAAAACGAAGTTCATCACCGCCGACACCGCAAACGGTGCCAGTTGCGCCGCCTACGCCCGCACGCTCCTGTCCGATCGCCGCATCGCCGAATTCCTCGGCCCCATCGGTTTCCATTCGTGGGATGCGCTCGGCGCCAGCGAGGAAAGCTACCGCGCCATCGCGCAGGTGGGCCGCGAGTTCCGACGGCCCGTTTGGTGCCTTGAGGCCGGCCACGACGCCCAGCTCTGGCAAGCCGACAACCCTTGGCCTAAGTGGTCGAACGCCCTCCGCACGGTGCAGGCGTACCTGCGCACGCTGGAACTCACCGAATCCACCGCGATGGCGTACTGGACCTACGAAAACAACTACGCCATGGCGAGCGCCGACGGCAAGACCGCGTACCCCGTGTTCGAGGCCATGCGCGAGATGAGCCGCGTCTTCGGTCCCGGCCGCCGCGTCATCCCGTTCGCGAACGTGCCGGAGGGGTTGTCCGCCCTCGCCACCGTGCCCGCGAACGTGCCGGGGAAGCCGACCACCACCGACATCCTGCTTGCCAACGCGATCGGCGACGGTCAGGTTCAGCTCGCCGGGCTCCCGAATCGCGCGCGGGCCGTGGTCGTCACGATGACCGCCGCTGGCACCAAACGCACCTCCGCCATCGTCGGACCGAACGGGCTCTCGATCGCCGTGCCATTGCAAGGCTTCGTGCGGGTCACCGTGACCCGCGGCGGATAAGCGGTTTGGCGGAAGGGGGGGGATTCGAACCCCCGGTACCTTGCGGTACGTCTGTTTTCAAGACAGGTGCAATCAACCGCTCTGCCACCCTTCCGCAGATGCGCCCGGCGCAGTCGCCCTCGGTGCGAACGACCCCCGACTCAGACGACCTACAGTGTACTGCGGCACTTGCGGGATAATGGCCTCCATGCGCCGTTTCGCCTTCCTCCCATTGCTGATCCCCGTCGTCGCTTCGGCGCAAACGACTTCCGAGATTCCGCAGGCCACGCCGGTACCCGCTCCGCCCCTCCCGAGCATTTCCGTCGCTCCGGAGCAGCGCCCGGGCTTGTTCTTCCGCGTCGGATTCCAGCGCGGTGCGTCCACCCTCGTGGAACAGTACGCCGGAGAGTACGGCTTCGAACTTGGTATCGGGAAGTACCTGAACCCGACCGGTTTGCTGGGCCCCAAGAGCAGTGCCGCCGTCGAGCTCAACTACACCTTGCACAACCGCCGCGGCACCTTCGATCGCGTGAGCGCCTTCTTTAGTGAACGCGTGATGCTGGCCGAACGGTACGAATCGACCGGACTCTACGCCGGATACGCCCTCGGTATGGGCCAAACCCGGCTCGAAGGCCGCAACACCGCCGGCGTACGGTTCAACGAATCCCAAACCCAGGCCCTTGGCCGATTGATTTTTGGATACCAACTCAACCGCCGGTCTGCCATTGAGGCGGCGTACACGTTCACCAGCCGCCTCAAAGCCGTCAACGTGGATGGATTCGGCCTGACCTACGTCTTTCGGTTCTAAAATTCAGCCATGGATTACGGGATCGAGGGCAAGGTCGCCATGGTGGCCGCGAGTAGTGCCGGGATCGGGCTGGCGACGGCGATCGCCTTGGCCCGGGAGGGCGCGCACGTCTCCATTTGCGGTCGCGACGAAGCCCGCCTCGAGGCCGCCGCCGAGCGGATTCCTGGCGAGTGCCGATCGTACGTGGTCGACGTCAGCCAGGCCGAAGACCTCGAGTGGTGGGTGGAGCAGACCGTCGAGGATCTGGGCCAACCCGCGATCGTGGTCACCAACACCGGCGGTCCGCCCGCCGGCGCCCTGCCGGATATCGCCGACGCCCAGTGGCAGGCCGGGTTCGATTCGACGCTCATGAACGTGGTCCGTCTCTTCAACCTCACCAGCGGCGCGATGCGCGACGCTCAGTGGGGCCGATTCGTCCACATCACTTCCATCGTGGCAAAGGAACCGCACGACCTCCTGCCGATCAGCAGCACCCTCCGCGCCGGAATCCAGAACCTGACCCGGCTCCAGGCGAATTCCATGGCGGCCCACGGCGTGACCGTGAACGCCGTGCTCCCCGGCCACACACTGACCGACCGCCAGCGCCACCTCGCCGATCTCCGCGCCTCCCGCGACGGGATTTCGGCCGAGCGCGCACTCGAGCTTCAGGCCGAGGCGGTGCCGATGCGGCGTCTGGCCGACCCGGACGAAATCGCGGCAGCCGTCACGTTCCTTTGCTCGCACGCCGCGTCGTACATCACGGGCGTCAACCTGCTCGTCGACGGCGGCCTCACCCGCGGCCCGGGTTAAG
>JANRKI010000074.1:0-78593 GCA_033763535.1 Fimbriimonadaceae bacterium
GAGAACATGGCCCGGCGTCGGATCACGCGCGTGACCCTGCAACTGGTCCCAGAACTTGCCGCACAGGTCCCGCCGACCGAGCCTTAACGTTCGTACAACATGCGCAGGCGACGCGCCATCTCCACCGCGTGGTCCGCAAAATGCTCGAGCGCGTGGAATGCTTCGAGGGTCAAGAAGTACGGTTCCAAGTCGCCGTCGACCGAGCGCATGTCTTCCAAGATGCCCCGCCGCACGGAGGTGTAGGCGCGGTCGATCTCTTCATCGCCAGCGATGACCGAATCGCCGAGCCCGCGGTCGTAGCTTCCGTACAGCCGCATCGCATCGCCAAACTGCCGCCGCGCCAAGTCGCCCAATCCGGCGAACTCGCTGCGGTATTTATCCGGGAACCGGTTCCCGAGCTTCAGGCTGCGACGGGCGAGCTTGACCGTCTGGTCCGCCGCCCGCTCAATCTCGCCGACGACGCCAAGGGTCGCCACGAGGAGTCGCAGGTCGGCGGCCACCGGTGCTTCCTCAACCACGACGATGACCGCCTTGGTGTAAATCGCCCGTTCGCTTGCGTCTACCGCGTCGTCGGCGGCGATCACGGCCTCGGCCAGCGAGGCGTTCCGAAGGTAGGTGGCTTCGACCGCTTGCCGGGCCATGTCGAGAGCGAGGGTGCCGAGCCGGATCACATCGCCTTGCAACTCGTCGAGTTTTTCTTGAAATCCCTTGCGGTGAAGCATCTTTCCGATGATACGGTTACAATGAGGTGATTCGCGATGGCAAACGCACTCGCGCCGGCGACTCCCGAATATCAAGGCTCGCAACTCCTTCGCCAGTTGCTCCCCGAACTCCGGCCTTACCGCACGCGTTTGGCGATCATCGCCGCCCTCGTCGTGATCCAAAGCCTGTTTGTCTTCGTTCCGCCGCTGATCCTCGGCGATATCGTCAACCGGCTGGAGCGTGGGGAAGCGCTGAACACGGTCCTGTACATGGGCTACATCGTGTTCTTCTCGTTGGCGCAGGGTGGCCTGGGGTACGCGCTGTCCGTCAACGTCGCATTGCTGGGCCAGGCGTTTTTGCTGGGGCTGCGCGAGAAGATGCTGGGGCACATGCAGTCACTGCCCCTCGCGTACTTCGAGAAGAATCAAACCGGCAAGCTCGTCAGCAACGTCATCAACGATGCGGGCACGGTCAACCAGCTCATCACCGCGCATCTGCCCACCATGCTCGGCGACCTCGTGCAGCTGACGCTCGTGATCTTCATCCTGTTCAAGCTGAACTGGGTGATGGCGCTCATTAGTCTGAGCATCGCCCCCGTGTACATTTTCAACTTCCGCCAGTTCTATCCGCGATTGGAGAAGACGAGTAAGGACATCCGGGCAAAGCGCGACGTGATGTACGGCCAGATGCAGGAGAAGCTCACCGGCATCGCGACCGTCAAGGGCTTTGGCCAAGAGCGATTCGAGACGCGCATGTTCATGGGCAACACGCGCGAACAGATGGGCCTGAACCTGCGGCAAGGGCAGCTCGGCGGCGGACTGTGGACCATCGCCGATGCGCTCTGCGGCGTTGCGACCGGTCTGGTGCTTTGGTACGGCGGCAATGAATGTTTGCAGGGCCGCATGCAGTCCGGCACCCTCGTGATGTTCCTGATGTACGCGGTCGGCTACGTCTACGGACCGATCGTGCGCTTCCTAGTCGTGCTCGACCCGATCGCCCGCGCCCAGGCCGCCCTGTACCGAATCTTCCGCACCCTCGGCCAGTCGAATAGCATCACCGACCGGCCCGAAAGCCTCCCGATGCCGACGATCACCGGTCACGTCCGCTTTGAATCGGTCTGGTTCGAGTACGAACCCGGTCAGCCCGTGCTGAAAGGGATCGAGTTGTCCGCCGAGCCCGGGCAAACCGTCGCCCTGGTCGGCTTTAGCGGTAGCGGAAAAACGACCATGGCGTCGCTGTTGTTGCGGCATTACGACCCGACCGAGGGCCGCATCACCATCGACGGCCAAGACCTCCGCGATGTCCAGCTTCATTCGTACCGTCGGCAAGTCGGCGTGGTGGCGCAAGAAAGCATCTTGTTCAATACGTCGATTCGCGAGAACATTCGCTACGGTCGCACCGGCGCCACCGATGAAGAGATCGAGGCCGCCGCCATCGCCGCCAACATCCACGACACGATTCTGGGGCTGCCAAAGGGCTATGACACCAAGATCGGCGAAGAGGGCATCAAGCTCAGCGTCGGCGAAAAGCAGCGCATGGCGATTGCCCGGGCCCTGCTGGCCGACCCGCGCATCCTCATCCTCGACGAGGCCACCTCCTCCCTCGACAGCCAGACCGAGGCGCTGCTCCAATCGGCCCTCGACCGGCTCCTCGCGGGCCGAACCAGCTTTGTCATCGCCCACCGACTCAGCACGATTGTCAACGCGGACCAGATCGTGGTGCTCGAGCGCGGCGTGATCACCGAACGCGGGACGCACTACGAACTGATCCAGCGCGACGGCCTGTACGCCCGGCTGTATCGCGAGCAGTTCCGGGTGGCACTGGCCGCATCGGCCTAACCACCACCCGGATCGCGGGTATTACCGCCGGATCACCCGCTGGATCGCCACGATCCCGTTGTCGGTCACCAGCACGTACTCGCCCGAAGGCAATACGCACCCCTTCAGCGGTCTTCCGTAGCTGGTGAGTTCGGACGACCGCATCACCGTCGAGTGGAAGAAGTTCGCGCCGGCCCGCCGCACCGCGTGCGCAGTGACATCGGTGCTGACGTAATACACGTTGCCGAGCGTGTCCATCGCGGGGGCCGTGATGTTCGGGCTGCGGCCGTTGAGCCCGTTCGTGAGCGGGCCGATTTCCGCGGCCAACACGTACGTGTAGTTGGTCCGGTCGATCACGTACAGTAACCGATCCGTACCGCTGCTGGTCATCAGGCGGTTCTTGTGATCCAAGTCCAGCGTTCGGATTCGCAATCCGTCGATTCCCGCGAATTCCGCCCGGAATTGGTACTGGAGCGGATCGCTGGCCGGACCGCCGCTGAACCGCACCATGTAGACCGTGCTGCTATCCAACGCGACGTACATGGCGCGTCCAGCCTGGTCGATGGCGAGATCCGAGACATCGCGCAATCGCGCGCTGCGCCCGACGCCCACCGTGACACCGGGGGTGGCGAAATCGCCCACGACTGTCGTCACCGAGTACGAGCTTGGCGACATTCGATCGCCAAATCCGAAGTATTCAAGCACCCGAATGCAGTTCGCCTCCGCCACGTAAACCCGGTTCCCGGTGGAGTCCACCGCGATCGCACGCAGGTCCGTAAACGTCGCGGTGGTTCCGATGCCGTCCGTCGAACCCGTGTTGGACTGCCCGGCGATCACATGGAACGTCTCCGCCCGTGCGTCGTAGCGCCAAACGGTTCGATCCGCGACGAAGTACAAGTTGCCCTGACCGTCGCTCGTGACGTCACGAATGTCATCCAACGACGCGTTGCCTCGGATCCCCTCGGCCTCCAGAATGAAGCCGCGAATCAGCACGCGCAAGTGTGAATCGTCGCTGCCTTCATTCGGATTACTCGCGTTCCCGTCCGGCGGAGTGTTGTCCTCCGCATCGGCCTCCAACGTCACCACAAACTGGAATCGTCGGACCCCCGCATCCACCATGAACCGGAGCGGAATCGTGCTGGACCACGCCCCCGGCGAAAGCGGCGTGCCCTGCTTGATGAACGGGATCTTGGTCGGTCCAAAGATGCCGTCGATATGGCCCGTCGGATTGCTCAACTGCACCAGCGATCCGAACTCCGCACCGCCGACCGATCCCACCGTCTCGAAGCTGCCATTGGCCACGATGGATCGCACGCGGTGGTTCCCCGGGTCCGGAAGGTACAGCCGATCGTCGTCGGCACTGATGCTTTCGATCCCGGTTTGGAAGCGCGCGCCGGTCGCCGGTCCGTCGGTAAACCCGGCCGCACTCCCCGCAACGTTACTGAAGTACCAATTCGCCGCATTCAGCGGATTCGCCCCCGTAATCGGCAACACCGCCGTGACGCGCGCGTGCGTCGTGTGGGTCACGTACGCGACTTCGTTGACGAACGTAACGCCGGCTGGCGTACCCAGCGCGGCGGTACTCGCCAGACCCGCGCCCAGCCCCGTGCCGCCGCTCCCAAGCTGCACGAGGTTCGAACCGCCGTCTGGATAGATGCGCAGCCGATGGATGCCGGTCTCGGTGATCGCGATACTGCCCTTTCGCGAGACGGAGACACCGGTCGGCTGATTCAATCCGCTAAATCGGAGCGTCACCCCCGTCGCGCTTGGAACGCCGTTCACCACGTTAAAGGCGATCCGCTTCAGCTTGCCATTCACGCGGTCGCACACCAAAATTGCGCCGGTCGTTCCGGTGACCGGAGCTTCGAAGCAGATCCCCATCGGGTTGTTGAACTGCGTCGCGGCCGGCGTGCCGATCGCATCGCCCGCCACGCCCGTCCCGGCGAACGTCGACAGGCCGCTGGTTTTCAGGTTCAGCAGGCGAACCACGTGGCCCGATCGTTCGGTGTAAATCGCGTACTCGGTGCCGCGTGACGCATCCGCAAAGTACAGCACTCCGCCCACTCCGCCGCTCACCGAACGCAACGTGGAGATCACCTCGTTTTGCCGAATGCGCAAGTTCGTTGGGGTGCCGATGAGCAACGTACCGGTCCGGCCGGCGGCCACGCACGTGGGCGTGACGGTCGCGGTTGCCGTCGCTCCGTCCGCACTGCCCGCGACGCCGGTACCGGCCACCGTCTGAATGCTGAACAGCGACTCGAGGCCCGCTCCCGAACTCGCGTCCGTCGCGGCGAGGTTGTCCAGAATCACCCGGTACCCGTTCCGCGCTCCGATCGACTCCACCGTGTTGTTGCGGAGCCGCAGGTTGACGATCCGCCGCCCGACCGAGCCCTCATCGACCAGGGCGTCCGTCGTTTCGACCGAAATCGCCGAGCCGGCGTAGATCGTCGACCGGGCTCGGGAACCGCCTCCGCCGCCCAGCGGAGTCACCGCCACCTTGCCGGTTTGGGTATCCACCGCCACCAAGGCCGTACCATTTCGGGCGGAATCCGGAAGCGAGGCGGTCGCGGGCGGCGTTGGCGCGGGGGCACCGGGTCCTCCGGAACTACCGCCGCAGCCAAAAAGTAACGCGCAGCCGATCAGGGGAAGCAAAAAATGCAATCGCATGTCCGCAGTCTAAACCCTAGGCCCGTATCTGTCTACCTTTTCGCGCCATCATCGACGCGCATTTTCCGGCGGCGCATCGATCGCGCTCGCGGCCTCCAGCTTCAGCTCGTAGCGCAAGGTCGCCCCGTCCTGGTTCAGGGTTTTCGTCCACGTCCGACCCTTCAGCTGGTAGTTCGCCAAGTCGATCTCAAACGGTATCCGCGCGGCGCGGTCGAGCCCGCCGAATCCCAGCGCGTCGGTGCCCGGACCGCTCCAAATGATCGCGGCATTGCCCCGCACGCTTACCTGGGCCAGCGCCAAGAAGCTAAGCGTGCCGCGTAACGTTCCGGACGTCGCCGAGCCTTGGTTGACATGCGCAGCGTGCACAAAGAAGAGGTTCTCTTCGTTGGTGCGTCTCGGCGTATTGCCGGCGTTGAGCCAGATATTCGCGGCCTGGATGTCGTCCGATGCCTTGGTCGTCCGCGCGTTGATCCGTTGACCGTCGATCACGGCGTCCAACTCAAAATTCGCCACGTCCGTCGGCAGGCTGAGTCCGCTCGCGGCGTCAATCCGTGGCGTCTCGTTGGCGACCCGCCGGTACCCCTGCACATCGAGCCGAAGCGTGAACGGCATGGTGATCTTTTGGACGACATTCGCGCCCTCGCCGGTGGTCGTTTCGGAGTAAACGAGCCGACCGTTCCAGCGGGTGAGATTTCGCTCGGTGCTCTCCCGGGCGGTGTCGATCACCTTCACCGCGCCGCTGCTCCCGAGCCCGGCACTGGGAAGTTCCGCCTCAATCAGGGTCGCGGTCTTGTTGAGCACGGTCAGGTCGACCCCGTTCGCGAGCACGCGAACCTTGGCGGTCGGTCCGCTGGTAAAGATGCCGTGGACCCGCAACCGCTGGGCGCCGCCCGGTTGCGGCGACACCTCCAGCCGCGTGGTGGTCGACGTCGCCGGGGCGTCTCCGTTCGTGATGCCCAGGTTCGTCAGTTCAAGATTCGACGGAGCGAAGTAAGCGTTCCCCTTGTAATTCCCCTCGTCATCAAAGTTTGTCCAGTTGGTGTGCGAGTGAAGCCCGCGCCGGGTGACCTCCTGCATCGCGGCGATCGCGCCGAGCGGGCGCACCGTCGTATCGGGTTCGGCACCCAGCATGATCTGATTGGCCAGAATCGCCCCCGCCACCTCGTTGCCGCCGGAGATGTTGGAGTAGCCGAAGTACGCTTGCGCGCCCGCCTTCTGCAACGCTTGCGCGATCTTGCTCTGGTTCGAAAGCGCGCTGGAACTCAGGCAGGAGTTGAGGTATACGATCGAGCCGTTTAGGCGCATCGCCTCCAACGTTTTGGCCCCGACGAACAGCTTGAACCGGCCCTCTTCGGTTGCGCCGATGTACATCTCGCCCCGCTCCAATTCTGCGCCGTAGGTGGCGCGAAGGCTGGAAACGGACACCTCCGAGTCGGTCTCCATCACCCACTCGCTCTCGCCGAAAATCGGACGTTTACTCCCGTCCGGGTTGGTTTCGAGGCGAACGACTCGGCTCGCCTTGGTGCCGTGACCGTTGTAAAACACGTAGCCCGGCTCGCTCATATTGAGCCAGTCGACCAATCGCCCCCGCCCGTGAATGACCGTCCAACCGCGGGCGCGGAACGCCGGAATGATCGTGTCCACCGTCGGCTCATTCAGCGGCTCGTGCACGTAAAGCCGTGGTCCGTTCGGCACGCCCGCCCGCGTGACCGGTGCGCTCGGTACGGCCGGACCGCCCGGATTTGTGATGCGGTTGTACACGTAAAAGACCGGCGTTCCGTCGGCGAGCACGACGACCGCCGTTCCGCCCCCGTACCGCGCATCGGCGTAAACCACATTCGGCGCCGTCCGTGCCTCCGCGCAAAACGCCTCGAGCCGGTCGAGCCGTTGGGCGATGGTGAGGCTGGGATTGACCAACAGATGACGCTGAGAAATCGTCCGGAGCACGGCCGACGTGGTGTCCAATTGGGCTGGGCTCAGTGCCGGCCCCGCGCCCGGAACCGTACCGCTGGTGCCCCCACCCGAACCGCCGCCGGTCGCCGCGGAGTCGCCACCGCCCGAACCGCCGCACGCCACCAAACAGACTCCGATAAACGCCGTGAGCAACGATGCCCCTTTCACTCGCATGCGGCGAGCCTGCCGTATCGCGGCCGAACCGCCTGCCCGGCCCCGTTACACGCCTCCGATCGTTACACGAGGTCAGCCGCGCACGGGCTCAACTCCGGGCCGCGCCGAGCGGATCTTGGTGGTTCGCCCCGAGGCTGAGCAATCGCTTGATGCGCTCTCCCGTCGGCGGGTGCGTCGAAAACAGGCTCTCACCCCCGTGCAATCGCAACGGGTTGATGATGTACATGTGCTGCGTCGCGCGGTTCGCGTGCTCCAGCGGGTCCGGATCGTTCTCGATCTTCGCGAGCGCGCTCGCCAGCCCTTGCGGGTTGCGCGTCATGTCCGCGGCGGTCGCATCCGCAAGGTACTCGCGCTGACGACTGACCGCCAACTCCAGCAATCGCGCAAAAATCGGCGCGAGAATTGCGAGCACGAACCCGATGATCGTGAAAATCAACTGGAGCTGACCGCCGCCGCCGTCCTCATCGTCGTCGCTCCGCCGCCGCCCGCCGCCGTACCATTGCATCCGCAAAAAGGCATCGGCGAGCAGCGGAATGACGCCGGCAATGATGGAAACCGTGGTCATGAACCGGATGTCGTAGTTGCGAATGTGCGCAAGTTCGTGCGCCATGACGCCCTGCAACTCGTCGCGATTGAGCTTGCGCAGTAAGCCGGTCGTAATCGCGACCGCCGCGTTCTCCGGGTCGCGCCCGGTGGCAAACGCGTTCGGCGCGTGGTCATCGATCACCCAGATTTGCGGCATCGGCAGGCCGCTCGCCAGAGTCATCTCCTCGACGACGTTGCGGAGGACTCGATCCTCTTTGTCCGTGGCTTCTCGTGCGCCCGACATCCGCAGCACCAGCTTCGAGCCGCCGAACGTCGCAAACGCGCACAGACCGGCGGCCAGCAAAACCGAACCGGCCGCGCCGTACATCCAGTACTTCGGCGCAACGCTCCCCACGATTGAGGTGCCGAGCGCGACCAGCAAGAGAAACAGCAACGACGCCCAGAGAAGACTCGCGCGTTTGTTGGCGGCAATCTGCTCCGGCAGTGTCTTCATTCGCACTTTTCTTTACCGCGCGCGCGGGCGTCCCGTTGCAACTTCCGTAGGCAATCAGCGGGCCAGTGCGATCGTCGGCATCTCGAGCTGCCGTTGCGACAACCACTCCACGCCGTGCGCCCGCACCACCACCATTTCTTCGATCCCGATGTAACCACGCTCCGGCAGGGTGACGCCGAGTTCCAGCGTATAGACCTGGCCCGCGCGCACCGGCACGTCCGGGGTCTTGCCGTACCGCTCCCATCGGGGGCCGAGGATGCCGCCGCCGTCGTGCGCCACGCGTCCGACCTGGTGCCCCACGGCGTGCATGTACTCCGGATAGCCCGCCGCCACGATGTGCGCCCGCGCCGCAGCGTCAACTTCCCAACCCGCCACGCCCGGTCGCAGGACCGCGGCCGCCGCCGAGATCGCACCGTTGACCGCGTCGAGTGCTCGCCCGACGTCGTCCGGAACCGCGTCGCCAACGAACCAACATCGCTGGATGTCGCTGGCGTAATCGTTGGCTATGAGCCCGAGGTCGATGTGGAGCACATGGCCCGGTTGCAGCGTCAGCCGCGGCGACGGCACCCCGTGCCCGATCATCGAATCCGGCCCGAAGTTGACGATGGGATTGCCGGCGCGATCCCACGCGTATCCGAAGCTCCGCGCATCGAGGTGCGCCTGAATCTGGTCGTACAGCCCTCGCTCCGTGATCCCGGGTTGCAACCAGGTCGGCACGAGGTCAAACACCACGTCGGTTTCTTCAATTGCCACGCGGATGCGATCCAATTCGCTCGCGGACTTCACCCCGCGCAACGCTTGCACGATCGCCTCCGCCGAGACGATTGGCCCTTCAAACCGAGTGCCGCGCAGCATACGGTCGAGCACGCGCCACATACCGTACGTGATCCCGTCGGCCTTGTCGTCGCTCTCGGAAAAGTTGATTCCGATGGTTCCGCCGTCCGGAACGATCCGTTCCAGCGCGCCCAGCAGCGGCTCGCGAATGTCTTGGACGTACGGAATCACCTCGGTCCAATCGCCGCTGGCCACCAGCGGGTCCGCATCGTAGTTGCCGACCACCGCGATGCGATCCCCGCTCTTGGCGACGATCAGCGCGCTGAGCCATGTCAGCCCGCCCTCCACGATGAGGGGCAAAACCGGGTCCGAGCCGCCCGACGTCTCCCGCACGAAGGTCAGCCAAACGTCCGGTGCGTTCGGCTCCGTTCGCAGCAGTTCAACGGCCTGCGATAGCTTTTCGGCCGTGAGTCCGGGCGCGCGCATGGTTACTTGACCGGCGCACCCTCGGGCGCCTCTTTATCGGGCTGCAGCAAGATTGCGCCACCCTCCGCGTCGGTGGCCGCCAACAGCATGCCTTGGCTTTCGACGCCGCGAAGTTTGGCGGCCTTCAGGTTCGTGACCACCACGATCTGCCGGCCGATGAGGTCTTCCACCGTGTAATTCTTGCGAATGCCGCTCACGATCTGGCGACGCTCTTCGCCGATCGCCACTTGCAGCTTGTACAACTTGTCGGCCCCTTCCACCGGTTCCGCCTCGATCACGCGCGCCACCCGAAACTGCACCTTCGCGAAGTCGTCGATGGTGATTTCGGCCGGGGTGGCCGCGGCGTCGGGCTTGGTCGGCTTCGGCTTGGCTTCGACGGCACCGGTTCCCGGAGCGGCGGTTGCAGGCGCGGCAGTTGCGGTGGCCGCAGTTTCAGAGGCGTTTTCGGCTTCCATGGCTTTTAGGTCGATGCGGGGAAAAATCGGCGTCGGTTGCGGCAGCAGCGTTCCGACCGGGAACTCCGACGGCTGCCCGATCTCGCTCCACGTCGACGTGCCCGTCAGCCCGAGTTGGGCCCGCACCGCGTCGGCGGCGTGGGGCAGCAACGGTCGAATCAATCCTTCCGCCGCCCGCAGCACGCGCAGCATCGAGGCGACGACCGCGCCAAGGGACGGGTCCTCGCTCTTGGCCAACGCCCACGGTGCCCGGCGATCGATGTACTTGCCCAAGAAGCGGATCAGGCCGAACGCGGCCTCGCTGGCACGCGGAATCTGGTACTCGGCCATCGCATTCTCCACCGCTTGCTTGGCCGCTTCGATCGCCGTCTGGGCGTCGGGCTCGATCTCGGCGTCGGGCATGGTGGAGAATCCGACCCGGTGCGCGATGCTCAGCGATCGGTTGACCGCGTTGCCGAGGTCGTTCGCGAGGTCGGTGTTGTACCGCTGGTAGAAGTCGGCGTAGCTGAAGGACGAATCCGTCTCCATCGACATCGTGGCACTGAGATAATGCCGCACCGTGTCGACGGCCAGTTCATGCGGAATGCCGGTGATCCCGGCCACCTTTTCCGCCAGTTCCAGCGGTCGCACGACGTTGCCCTTCGACTTGGACATCTTTTCGTGGCTGAGCAGCACCCAGCCGTGCGCGGCGATCGTGTCGAACAGCGGGAGTTCCGCCGCCATGAGCATCGCGGGCCACAGCGTCGCGTGGAATCGCGTCAGGATGTCCTTGCCGATCCAGATCACCCGCGCGGGCCAATGGTCGCCAAACTCAGGGTCGTCCGGATACCCGCAAGTGGTCACGTAATTCATCACCGCGTCGAACCAGACGTAGATCACGAGATCGTCTCGGTCGGGCACCGTGATGCCCCAACCCGTGTTTTTGCGCGTGATGCAGATGTCGCGTAACCCCTCGTCCAAAAACGCGAGCACCTCGTTCCGCCGATTCACCGGCCGGATGAAGTAAGGGTTCGCGTCGTAATGCGCGCGCAACCGATCCGCGAACGCGGAAAGCCGGAAGAAATAGTTCTCTTCCTCCACCCACCGAACCTCGTTCCCGTCCGGACTCTTGCCGTCGACCAGCTCGTCCTCGCGATAAAACGTCTCGGTCGTCACGTCGTACCAACCCGCGTAAATCCCCTTGTAAATGTGCCCCGCAGACTCCAACTTCCGGAATAACGCGTGCGCGACCTTCTGGTGACGCGGCTCTGAGGTCCGCACGAAATCGTCGTAGCTGATGGCGACCGCGTCGAAGATGTCGCGGAATCGTTGCGCGATCTCCGCCGTAAACTCGTGCGGGTCGCGCCCCTGCGCCTCCGCCGCCTCCTTGATCTTCAGCCCGTTTTCGTCCGTCCCGACCTGAAAGTGAACGTGCTCACCCTGTAAACGGAGGTATCGAGCCGTGATATCTCCGCACAGGTCGGTGAGGATGTTGCCGATGTGCGGAACGCTGTTGACGTAAGGAATTGCCGTACAGACCGTCACACGCTTCGCCATCGTGCACGCGAGTGTACCGGCGAGGCCCTGGGCCCTTCTGAACCGACGCCGCCCCGCCGACGTCGGATAAAGTAGTCCCGATAACGCCGAATCCTGAGCATCACGCCAAAGCGTTACAACGTCTTCTACGGACGAGGGGTTTGACATGCTGAGCGGAACGCTTAAACACACCGTGCTCTCGGAGCCAGAATATCGACTCGTCGAGCGATTCGCGCTCGAAACGAACGACGACGAAATTGTGCTGAACCTGGTGCATCTCCCGCTAGACGCGCAGACCAACCTGCGAAAGTTCATCGGCTCGCGCATCCAAGTGGACGGCAAGCCGATGCGACACAGCTACATGGTTACGAAGTTCGTGCCCGAGTCGAACCCGTCCGCATGATCTCGACGATGTTGCGGCCGTTGCGATAGGCCATTCTGAAGATCAACCGTGTCGCGCCCTGCGCGTCGATCTCCAACTCGATGCCGTCGCCGCTAATTCGCAGGTCAGTCGGACGGACGTTATTTACGAGTTCGACGAGGTTCCGAATTGCCGAACTTGCAGAAACGTCGCCCGTAGGCGGTGCCGTTTGGGGCAATTCGGACTCAAGACACGTGATCAGAAGCCGTCGCAATTCGTCCGGGTTTCTTCGAAAATATCGGTGCTGCTTTTCCGCTTGTCGCGGCGACCGGTATGGAGTCGTTGCTCGCAAAGCTTCGAATGTTTGGTTCGTTTCCCGAGCGACGAGTCGCAAACTGTGCGAGATCGCGACGTGTCCGAGCGTTGAGGGCCGACGGGCCATGAGATCGGCTTCGCTGCCCGAATCGGCGGACAAGTTAAGCGTGAGAAACGGATTGCCGTAATAGTTCGCGCTCTTGTAGGTTATGGTTGAACGCTGCGACGGTGCACTCGTTAATACGTGAGATGTTGCGCGGCGGAAGGCGTGATAGCCCGGGACGGCCGCCAGAAACTGCTTCGAGAACTCCGTCGCCAGCAGACCAAACTGTAGCGGCGTAATCAGGCCGGTAAACACCACGTTCGGTGACGCAACTCCAATCGCTCCAGAGGCAAGCATCGTGAGGAGTGCGTCGTGCCCGAAAGAGTCGTGGGGGGTGAGATCGCCGGCGTGACACACCACGAAACTCGTCACGTCGCCCGTGGACGGCTCTGCTGCATTGGGATAGACCGCCGCCATCGCGTCATCGGTCATCACGGTAGCATCAGCTGCGCCGTGCGCGTCCCACACCGTCACCGTCTGATTGACCGTGGCTGGAAGCTGCACCACATTGCCACCGAGGGAGTTGGCGATATCGTGCGAGTGGAGGAGGATGTAGGGGCCTCCAGCACTCAATACGGTCGCGGGAGTGGCACCACCGTGCACCTTAGTCTGCGGCCTTACCACCGGAACAGGGACGTTCCCTCGGACGTAACTCAAAAAATAGCCTTTGGCGATCTGTAAGTCCGGCTGACTAAACGCATAAGGGTCATGACCGACGTCGTGTAGCGCCGGCGAGGTGATCCCGAGAGCTGAAAACCCAACTTCGTCCGGGAGACGCGTTACGAAGATCACCGGAGGTTGTGCCTGCAGCAAACTTACATCGTCCAGACGAGTGTACGGGTAATCACCTTCGCACGGGCCATGAGCTTGAACCGCCTGATGATTGCCCTCGGACTCAAGAAACAGGGGCTGAAACGGAATCACATGTTTCCCGCCAATCAGATATACGACTGTCTCGGGTCGTCCCGGTCCCAGCAAATCAAGACTTCGCATCGCCATGCGATATGCCCTCTGGAAGTCGCGCGCGATATCGTAGCTCTTCGCGGAGGACGCGTCCGGTGCCCTCAGATCCCTCGGAATGTCAAGTATCTCCATACCGGCCTCCGCGAGTACCTGCTCTAGCTCATCATGGGTCCCTGCGCCGTAAATGGAGTCCAGAGCGAGTGAGTTACAGACGGCAATGCGACGGAAGTCTTTTTGCATTTGCGCCAGTTTCGCACCGTCGCCCGGCGCGCGGTCAATCGCACGAATCCGGGACACCGGTCACCCGCCGTCTGAACCCTTCACCAACGCCAGCACGTCTCGAAACGCCTCGTGCGTCGACGTCGCCATCCAACCGTACACCACCGTCTCCGAATGCAACGTCTGCGCACCGAGGTGGCGCATCGCCGCCAGCCCCTCCTCGTGCCGATCCACCGTGCGGGCCGAAGTCGCGTCGCTCACCACCGTCACTTGGTGACCCGCTTCGATCAAGTCGCGCACCGTCCAGTACACGCAGATATGCGTCTCCACCCCCAGCACCACGATGTGCCGATTCCGGTCCAAGAGGCCCCCGCCCGCCGCCGCCGAGAACTCACGTTTCGACCGAATCTCGCCCGCAAACGGAAGCAGTTCGGGCACCGTCGCACCCAATCGTTCCGGATACTGCTCGGTCGTCCGCACGGAGATGTTGAGCCGATGCGCGCACTCCAACAAAAACGCGCCGCGCCGAATGACGCGGTCCGCGTCGGCGATCACATCGCGCAGCCCGGTCTGAACGTCCACCAAAAACACGATGGAACCTTCCGGGCGGAAAGATGCGCCTTTCATGCCCGTAGTCTACGTCTGGTAAACATGCCATGTGGGGAGGGATGCCCGTTCGCGAGGATAAACCCCGAGCCATCTGGCTCGTAACACCGCCTCATCACGGGAATAACAACATGAAGAAAGCGATCTTCGCGGCGGTTGCCGCGCTCGGAATCGTCGGCTCGGCTGCGGCCCAAGGCTATCCGTACAACTTCTCGGTCCGCGGCGGCGTCGTGTTTCCGATCGATAAGTCGTACAGCAACATCAGCAGCTCGTTCTTCGGCCTCGGGGTCGAATACACGCTTGCGTCGTCCCTCATCAAGGGCGGCGAAACGTTCCTCTCGCTGGACTACATCAGCAAGACGCTCGGTCGCGACAAGGGCTCGGTCCTGCCGTTCGCCATCAACCAGCGCTTCTACCTGGGCGAGCAGTCGTTCGGCGCGCGATCGTACTACTACGTCGGTCTCGGCGGCGCGGTCGTGGATTTCAACGGCTCCGACACCGTGCTGGGCGCCCGCCTCGGCATCGGCCGAGAGCTGAACACCCAGTTCTACACCGAAGCGACCCTGTTCCTCAACGACAAATCGAACGGCCTGCGCACTACCTCGTTCGGTCTGTACGTCGGCTACCGGTTCTAAGCCGTTACGCCGCAATCTCGGTCGGCAAGACCTGTGCGATCATCTCGCGCAGGTCTTTTTCATTGATCGGACGGTTCCCCTGCCGATCTAACACCCGCACTATCGGCAGCCGCTTTTGAAAACCGCCCGTCGCCGAGTCCAGGTCGGCGGCGATGTCCAGCATCTCCAATCCGTCTCGAAGCACGTCCGCCAAGTCGCGCTGCTCCCACGGCCCCTTATGTCGCTGGATGTACTCAAACACCCCTCGGATCCGCTCGGACCCCGAACCGGCGCACGCGTACGCGCCGTTCTCAAACCGCGCCCCGGCGCCGTCGAAGAAGTACACGCCGAACTCGTCCGTCTTCGGGTCGTACGCCGCCACCGTCGGAAGAAACAGGCCGATCCCTTGCATCGCCATCGGCGCGTTGTTCGCCAATGCCCGGCTGATCTCGGCGAGCTTTCCTTCCAGGCTCAGCTCTTGCAGGACCACGCGACGGTAGTACTTAAAGTTGTGCTTTAGGTAGCGGCAAACCTCCACGCTGCGCGCAAACGCGCCGGAAATCGCCACGACCGTGCTGTCATCCAGCGCCAAGATTTTCTCGGCGCGATCGTACATGATCAGGTTTCCGGCGGTTGCCCGACGGTCGGCGAGCACCACCACGCCGTCGCGAAAGCGCATCGCGAGGACGGTAGTCCCATGCGTTTCGCGTTGCGGATCAATCGCCGCCGCCGGCGGTAGCGGAATCAGCTCCGAAAACGGACGGGCCGTCATTCGCCCGACCTTTGCCGATACTTCTCGGCGCGGTTCGGATCCACCTTCTTCATCCGGCGGAGCAGTTCGTTTCCGCCGTCCGGCTTGGTCACGTCGGGGGCCGAAGGGCCCGACTCATCGCCTTGCTTCGGCGACGGTGCGGGCGAGTTCGGCCGCGTCAGCCGATCCCCATCATTCGCAAAGATCATGTTCATGAGACTACCGGGCGGCCAAGGCCTGCACCGCTTGAATAAATAACCTTACGTCACCCAGCGCGTCCGGTTCCACCGCGTACGTCCGATCCGGGGGCAAATCGAGTTCGACCGGCGCGTCCGTGTCGGGATGCCGCATCGTCAGCGATCGCCAACCCGCGGTTAAGATCGCTAGCGGGAAGTGACGGACGGCGAGGGACCGCACCAGTGCCCGGCTCGGCTCGGGCGAGAGGTCGTCCGGACCGGTCAGGGCGGCCGCCTCCACCATGCCTTCCGCCTCCATCGCCGGGAACAACCCCTCCTCGTCATCTAACAGGTGGTATTCCATGTCATAGGACCGCAGGCTCGGCGCATTCCAATCCAGCGATTCGGCCTCCATCACCACCTCCAGCATCCGGCGCTTGGCCGCCCAGTCCACGTGGCGGGCAAATGCGGCAAAGTTGTCCCGCATCGCGGCCCGCAGTTGTCGGCATTCGGCGATCAGTGCCTGCAGTTCCGGCTCGAGTTCCAACGTCCGCTCGGCGGCGGAGAAGTAGCTTTCCAGAATCTCCTCGCCGGTCGTCCAAGACCCGCCCTTCAGGGCGATCTCAAACCGGTACCGGTCGTCGCGACTCACCGACTGGAAGGCACGCACGGGATCGGCCAGTTCCCAGCGCGGAACCTCGCCGTCGGCCGCCAACGCCAGCGCGAGCTTCACCAATCCCACCTTGCGCGCCGTGGCCGATGGAATCATGTTGCTATCGCCCGGAATCACGTGCAACCGCGTGAAGGTGCCGGCGGCGGCATGCGGCTCGTCGCGGGTGTTGAACAACGGGCGACGGTACAGGGTCTCGGCGTTGGCCGGTTCCACGATAAAGTCGGCGCGCTGGCTCAGCTGGTACGCGCAACGCGTGCCGGTTTCGCTCCCTACCTTGCCCGCCCCCGTCAGGATGAGTCGGGCCACCAGCATCGGCACCACCGCCGCAAACAGGGCGGGGTAGCCGATCTCGCGCGGTACCAGATAGCTTTCGTGACTGCCCCAGGCGGCCCCGTGAAAATCGGTGTTGTTTTTGTACACCCGGACCGCCCGCCCGGTCTTGGCCGAAAGCGCGTCGGCGCACTGGCGCATCACGCGTTCGCCCAGCCGATCGTGCCGCACCAACCCGTCCAGCGTCAGGCATTCGGGCGTGGCGTACTCCGGGTGTCCGTGATCGTTGTACAGCCGACCTCCCGTGGTGAGGATGCGATCCGCGCGTTCCACGTGCGCTGGAAGCGACGCCCGGCCCGCGTCGAACTTCGCATCTTCGGGATCGGTGGCCAGCGCATCCAGCCGGAACCCACGCAGGTCGTTACGAGGCGACTCGTGCCGGTAGTCCCAGGTGACGACCGCCTCGCCCGGGTAGGCGCACACAAATTCGCGCGCGTCATCAAGGAGGTTTTCCGCAGAGCGGGCCTCGATCACGAGTCCGTACTCGGTATCGAGGCCCGCCAGAAGGGGTCGCGTCATGCCCTTATGTCTACGCGATCCCCGCCGTGTGCGCGGCAGAAATCGCCAGAGAGTTTAGTATCGGTAGACGACGAGCGGAATGGTCGACGGGAAGCCCGGCGCCGTCACGCCTATCAGCGTGCCCGATCGCGTCAGTTGCGGCGAGATGGTCGAGACGCCGTTTCGGTCAAGGAAGTTGACCGCCGTCGCCGTCGATTGGCCCGCTACCGAACCGGAAGTGATGTTGCGGATCGGCCATAGACGCACCGCGCCCGAACCCAGGTTGAGATCGCCAAAGTACAGGTTGGTCACCTGGGCCGCCGTCACCGTGCCGGTGCCATCGCGGGTGATCGTTTGGCGAATCACCACGATGTCCTGCTCTTCGTTGTCGCGGCTGCTCGGGAAGGAGATCGCGAAAACTTCCGGCAGATTGTTGAACATGCGGAAGTGCTCGCGCCAGATGCCCTGCAGCGACGTGATGCGCGCGGTCAGGAACGGGTCCGTCGGGTCGGGCTGAAGCAGCGAGTACGTGCCCGGCACGCCTGCGCCAGACGGTGCTCCCGGAACAATCGCGATACCACCCGGGACCGAGAAGCGACCCTCAATGAGGTTCGCGGTTTCGTCCGTCGGGTCAAGATCGTTGCGCTTGATCGCGTTGAATTCGCCCGGGGCCGCACTGTCGCCGGCCGGAATGCCGGTGAGTCCAAACCCGCTGGCGATCGCGTAGTTGTCGCCCGTGAACATGACGCGGTAGGCGTCGCGACCGGTCAACAGCTTCGGACGTTCGGCCGACGGCAATCCGCGCAGGTCAAACGACAGGTAGTCGCTCAGCGAGCTCGAGATTCGCGTCGTCACATCCAGGCCATTCGCCTGATTGAACGCCGACTGGTCAAAGTTGAAGAACGTGCTGCCGAGGTCAGGATCGGTCGACTCGGCGAACATGCCGTCGTTCAAGAAGACGGGCAAGGTGGTGTAGCGACCCGGGAAGAGTCGCATCGTCACGTTGTAGCCGGCCGTTGGCACGTTGCGAATGTCCGTGGTCTCAAACACGCCGTCGAACGTTTCGCGTCGGACGCGGTTAATGTCCAGCGCGTAGTTCGTAAACAGGCGGCTGTTGAGCGGACGACCCGTTTCCGGTTCGGTCAGCTTCGTCACGTCCGCGTTGATGCGGAAAATTTGGTTTTGGTAGCCGTTCAGCAAGAGCTGAACTTCGCGCGGATTCGGTGGCGTCACCACGTTTCCGCGCGAGTCTTGCAGGTCCGGCACGTTCAGCGTGGCCTGGGTGTCGCCGGGCGCAAAGGTCGCACGACCTTGACCCGTCAGCACCGACAGCTCAATCTGCCCGGGCTTCGCTTCCAGCCGTACGGAGGGACTTGTGCCCGCCGAAGTCCCGGACGACCCGCCCGACGAACTCGTCGAACTCGTGCCGCCACCTGCACCGCCACATCCTATGGCCGCCAATGCAACGGCGGCAGTTAAAAACGCCCAGTTCCTCAAAGCGTGTACCCCTCAAGTCGAAAGACTACGACCACACATGCTGGCCGCGCCAACAGTATAGCAAGCCTTTTCGTCCATGTGTACGACGCGGACAGGCACCCCGAAAAGTCACACGGACGGCTTGATTTCAGCCTTGATCGTGCCGGTCGCCACCGCGCCCGCCGCCGGAATCGGCATGTTCTTGAACTTTCCGTCAATTGACAGAATCCGACCGTCCGCCTGCACCACGTACGTCACCTCGGCGTCAAACGCGTCTTCGCCCGCTTCCTTCAGCGTCAGCGTGAACTTGTAGCCCTTCTGCCCGGCAACCTCGGCCTCGCCGATGTACTTGCCCTTCGCCGTCAGCGCGCCAATGCCGGCCGACTTGTTTTCCGGAAACTTGCGCTCGTACGTATCGCCCGCATTCACCGCGGCTTCCGGAGCGAAAAACGTGGTGAGCAGGCTGGTGCGGTAGTTGTCGCCGCCTTGCAGACCTCCGGTCACGTCCTTCAGGCTGCCATCGCGGTTCAGCACGCGCACCATCTCGACGGCGGTGGTGCCCGCATCGCTGTCGTTCACCAGCACGGAAAGGTTATCGAACGTGGACTTGACTTCGGTCGTCTCCGCCGTCACCTTGCCCACCAGCGACGTCAGGTCCGCCTTCAGTACGCCTTGCGCCAAGCCCGAAATGTCGAGGTTGAGCGTCAGCGAGTGGACGATCTTGTCCCCCTCTTTGTAGACCGGCGAAATCGTGACCGACTGGGCCGAACTCAGGGCGGCGGCAAGGACGAGAGCGATGGTTGCGAGAGCTTTCATGGCGGGTTCCGTCGCCCCAGAGACGCATTGCCTGCGGCCCACGACCGACGTGCCAATGGTACACTCCCCGGGCACGATGAAGCGGGACGATTTGCTCGATCTCAACGAGGTTCTGCAACATCCGGGCCGACGCATCGAGCTGGACATCAGCACGGACCTCCCCGATGAGGCGGATGTCGATCTTGTGGCCCCGCTGGACGGCACCCTCGATGCCGTGAGCACCGGCAACCTCCTGTTGCTGACCGGCAAATTCCGCACCCGGGCCGTACTGGAGTGCGCCCGTTGCGTCAACCCGATCGAGCTCGACCTTGAATTCGAGCTGGACGAACAGTTCGCCGTGGAAGGGACGCCGAGTTCGTACAGTCAGCAAGATTACGCCCGGGTCAAGGCCGACGAGCCGTTCCCGCTCTTCGACGGAAACAATCTGCTCGTCGAGAATCTGCTGCGCCAGGGCCTGTTGCTCGCGATGCCGGTTCAACCGCTTTGCGCCGCCGGATGGGATGGCCCGTGCGCGGTGGCCGATGCCGCCGCGTTGCCCGCCGCCCGGGCGGCTGCCGGTCGGCCCGAGTTCGCCGCGCTCCTCAATCTGCTGCCGGAAGGCGCATCCCCCGAAACTGCGCAAGAAGAACCGGCGCGAGAAGAAACTGCACGAGAAGAACTCGCTTCCGAGGAAACTGCTTCGGAGCCCGCTCCTTGAGTATTGCCTTGGACGCGATGGGCGGAGATCACGCCCCGGAGGCGGTCATCGCCGGTGCGCTAGACGCATTGCCGCAGCTTCGGCAAGACCTGCACCTCGTGGGCGATCTGGCGCGCCTCCGCCCGCTTTTGCCCGACCCGCTCCCGAGCCGCATTCGGCTGGTGCCGAGCACCCAGGTCGTCGAAATGGACGACAAGCCCACCGACGCCTACCGCAAAAAGAAGGACTCGAGCCTCATGATTGCCACGCGTATGGTCAAGGACGGTCAGGCCCAGGCGATGGTCAGCGCGGGCAATACCGGCGCGGCGACCGCCTTCGCCCACCTCACGTGGCGACAGTTGCCGGGGATCAGTCGGCCCGCGATCGCCAGCCGCATGCCGAACGCGCACGGCGGATTCGCCCTCCTCGACGCCGGTGCATCGCCGGACGCGGAGCCCAGCAATCTGGTCGAATTCGCGATCCTTGGACGCGCCTACGCGGAGCTCGTGCTCGGTCGCAAGTCGCCCCGCGTTCACCTCCTCAATATCGGCGAGGAGGCCGGCAAGGGGAACGCGCTCGTCAAGGCCGCGTACGATCGCCTCGTGCAGTACCCGTGGTTTGCCGGCAACATCGAAGGCAAAGACATGTGGAAGGAACCGTGCGATGTCGTAATCTGCGATGCCTTTGTCGGCAATGTCGTGCTGAAAACCAGCGAAGGTTTAGCCGAACTCATCGGGTCCATGATCCGCGCCGGCGTGCCCGATTCGCCGCTGACCCGCTGGATGTACTGGCCCGTTCGGCGGGTCATGGCCCCGATCCGACGCGAAATGGACTACGCCGAGGTCGGCGGCTCCCCGCTGCTCGGGTTGAATGGTATCTGTACGATTTGTCACGGTCGAAGTGACGCCAAGGCGATCCGAAACGCCTTGCTCGCCACGCAAACGGCGGTCGAGAAGGACCTTCTCGGCCAGATCCGGACCGGAATTGAGGAGATCAAGACGCACTGATGATTCGCGCCGCCATCGAAGGCATTGGCCACGCCCTGCCCCGCACCATTCTCACCAACGACGAGATCGCGCGAACGCTGGATACCACCGACGAGTGGATTCGCCAGCGCACGGGCATCGGCCAGCGCCGGGTCGCGCAGCCCGATGAATCCACCGGAACCCTGGCAGTAGCGGCCGCTCGTGAAGCACTGGCCGACGCGAACGTGGACCCATCCGAAGTCGAACTGGTGATCGTGGCGACGATCACGGGTGATTACGTTTGGCCCGCCACCGCGTGCGTGGTGCAGGCCGAACTTGGCATTCGCGGTGCGGGTGCCTACGACACCTCCGCCGCGTGCGCCGGGTTCATCTACTCGCTGGATGCCGCCGCCGCCCAGATCGAGACCGGGCGCATCTCCACCGCGCTCGTCATCGGGGCCGACTGCCTGACAAAGCAGCTGGACTGGACCGACCGGAGCACCGCCGTGCTGTTTGGGGACGCCGCCGCCGCCGTGGTGGTGCGCGCCAACCCGCACGATTCCCGCGGGCTCGTTAAGACCGTGTTGGACGCCGACGGCGCGGGCGCGCGCCATATCTGGATTGAAGCGGGCGGCAACCGTCACCCGCTCGGAACCGCGTCGGCCGATGGCCGCAAGAACTGCCTGACGATGAACGGCAAGGAGGTCTTCCGATTTGCGGTCAAGGCGATGGGCGATGCCTGCGAGCGCGTGCTGGAACGCGCGGGCATGACCGCCGGGGACATCGACCTGTTCGTGCCGCATCAGGCGAACTCGCGCATCATCCTCTCCGCCGCCGAACGCCTCGAACTGCCGCTCGAACGGGTGTTCATGAACGTCGAGCAGTACGGCAACACCTCCGGCGGCTCGATCCCGCTGGCCCTGTACGAGGCGAGCCGCTCGGGCCGCCTCCAACGGGGAATGCGAGTTCTGACCGTCGGCTTCGGCGCCGGATTGGTCTGGGGCGCAAACATCATCGAGTGGTGATCGCGCCCCGACGGCCCTCCGTTAATCCGCGTTCGGACCAAAGTTCACGGCGAGCCAAAAGCGGATCGCGTCCATCTCGGAATCGCCGCGCTCGGCCAACTCCAAGAGCTTGCGCAGTTGATCGTCAGCCACGCGCCGGCTCGTGACCGATTCTGCTGCCATGATCATCGACAGCAGGACGCGCACGTCTCGACACCATCGCCCTTCCTCGTCAAAGCAGCAAAGCTCGATCGCGATGCCGACGAATTCAAACAGGTGATCGGTCGGGGACGGGGGGTCCGCAAGAAAGTCCAGCCATCCCAATTCGTCTTGGCGGCGGCGTGGGACCTGAAACACGTCAAGTTGCACCGCCGCCTCGCGGATCCAGCCGGCAAATGCGTGCCTCACGCCCGCACGTTGGCCGGAGTCACCGCGGCAAGTCGAGCGCGCGCTTCGGATCGCCGCGCTACCAGTTCCTCGGCACTCAGCGCGTCAATCAAGATGGGTTGCTCCTGGCCGTTGACCGTTTCGTGCCAGCTTGCCTGATGGGAGGCTTCGCTGAGTTCGGCACTGGAAAGAGAGTTTGCCCATTGCACGGCGGAATGCACGGCTTGCAACTGGTCGGCGTCGAGCTCGGCGAGATTGTCACGTCGGGCACGGTACGCGCGCTCAAACTCAAGCCCTCGCGTCCCGATCTCTTCCGTCAAGTCGCCGCTGGCCCTCATTTCATCTATCAGGTCGGTGGCGTTGTCGATGCCCGGTCCGTTGGGCATGCGGACGATCGGATAACCCGTGAGTTCGAGCCCCGTCGCGCGGAAGTAATCCAAGTGCGCTCGGTAAAACGCCTTGTACAACCGCAGTTTGCCGACAAGCTCCCCGCCGTTGGCGTTCACCAACGCGAGGATTGTCCGCTTCGCACGGTCTCGCGCCCGGAGTGCGCGCTGCTCTGGCGTGTATCTCGGCATCCAACTTGATTATAGCGACGGTCGGCGGAAAAACCGCCGACCGTCCCACTAGTCCTTGATCTTACTGGCTTAGCCGATTTGCCCGAGGACGTCGCGCAGTGCCTCGGCGGATTTGCCCAGGAGTTCGGCTTCGTGCTCGCTCACACTCGGCGTCACAATCTGCATGACGCCGCGTCGGCCGATCCGGGTCGGCAACGAAAGCGAGACGTCGCGGATCCCGAGCGTTCCCGATTGGTGCGCGCTGACGGGCAGCACCTTCTCCTGGTTCAGGGCGATCGCCTCCACGACTTCGCGGATGGAAAGTCCGACCGCGCGGCCCGCGCCGCCCTTTAACCGAATGACTTCGGCCCCCGACTTCTTGGTGAAGTCGAACACGCCCTGCACCTCGTCGGGAGTGACCCCGGGGTAGGACAGGATCGGCACGCCGCCCACCGTCGCCGAACTCAGGATCGGCACCATGCTGTCGCCGTGCTCGCCGAGGATCAACGCCTTGACGTCGGTCGCGTTGAGGTTGAAGTGGTCGGCCAGAAGCGATCGGAATCGGGCGGTGTCGAGCACCGTGCCGAGACCGAGCACCTGCTTTTCGGGCACCAGACCGCTCTGGGTGGCAAGTTCCGTGAGGATGTCCACCGGGTTGCTGACCACCAGAATGATCGCGCCCTCGTTCAGCTTCACGTCCTTCAGGCTGGTCAGGATGCCGCGGAATAACTCCACATTGCGGTTGATCAGCGCGAGTCGCGGCTCATCCGGCTTTCGGCGGAGGCCGGCGGTGATCACGACGATGTCACTTCCGTCGCACACCGAGTACTCGCTCCCGCTCGTGAACTTTTGGTTGGCGATGAGCGAGGCACCGTGCCGCAAGTCCAAGGCTTCCCCGGCGGCGGTATCCGCGTTCATGTCCAGCAGCGCGATTTCACGAACGACGCCGCCCATTTGCAGCGCATAGGCGGCGTCGGCTCCGACGCGTCCGCCACCACCGATAATGCTGACCTTCATCAAAGGTGATTATGGCTCTTCGACCGAGGACGAGCCGGCCTGCTGCCTGCTCCGGAAGAAGAGGTAGCTGAGAACGATCGTGGCGAGCCCTATAACATTGAACGTCGTGGTATTGAGCAGCGTGGTGAGGACGGCGTCGGAAAGCGAAATGATCTTGAACCCGGCGTACAACACGACCGTTCCGACGAACAGTAACCACAGCGGCAGGTACACACCGATAATCACCACGCCGAAAGAACCTCGGTGTGTGATGTCTTGCTCAAGACTTCGTAGGCTGAGTTCGCGGTTGCGAACGAGGTAATTCGCCTCTGTCTTTTCTTCGGTCGGCACGTCGGTCGGGATGGCCGCGTCAGGAATGTGATCCGACATCCTCTACATCGCCGACGCCGCCCCGTGCTCGGCTTGTTTCGCTTCGGTCAACGTTTGAGAAAAGTGCCGCTCAATCTCCACGTCCGAGATCACCTGATTCCGGGCGTCCTGACCGGCACGAGTCACCACGCTCCACGGCGAATCTGACCGGTGCGAGATGACCGACAGTTGAACGCCATTGAATTTCTTGTATTTTGACCAGACCTCCTGTACGAGGGCCCGTGCCTCATCGCCTTCCGGAGAGTCCGGGAGGAGCGGGAAATCGGTCCGGCCCGTTCGTGAATCGCGCAACAGGCCCGGGATCGGTTGATCTTTGAAGTCGCGCACGTCTCGGTAGAGGGCCGGGATGACCGGTCCGTACTTCCACGCTTCGATCGACTCGGATACGAGTGCCCGCTTGCGGAACGCCAGGTTCCATCCCTGAGCAAAGTAGACCAATTTGATGAGTTGCAACGGCGTGACCGATCGGCCTTCCGCCGCCGCCAACAGCAAAAACTGGTTGGCAATCTGATGCGCCGTAAACATGTTTCCTCTTTATAAACACGCAAAAAGACCGTTGTCAACCGCGTGCAGAAAAAGTTCGGCGAAATTTAGGACGTTTCGTCCTTGGTCTGAACGCTCCACAGGCGGACCAACTTGTCTTGACCGGCGGCCGCCAACCGGGCGCCGTCGAAGCTGAACGCGACGACGTTGATCGGTCGGTTCGACGCTTCGATCCGGACATTGCCGATCCCCTTCGCCGCGTTCCAGATGCCGACCGTGCCGTCGCGCGAGCCCGAGGCGAAGAGCCACGAGTTCGGGTGGAACGCCAAGGATTCGATGACCTTTTGGTGCCCGTGCATCATCTTCACGAGCTCGCCCCGGGTGAGGTCGAACACGCGAATGCTGAGATCCACGCCGGCGACCGCGAGGTAGCGACCGTTCGGCGAAAACGCAATGGCGGTCACGGCGGATCGAATCTGCATGAGCGTGCCGATGAGCTTGCCCGTGTCGCCTTCGAACAGGTGAACCTTGCAGTCCGCCCCGCCGCTGGCCAAGATGCGGCCGTCGGACGACCATGCGACCGCCATGACGCTTCCGTCGTGCTCAGCGTTGCGGAACACGCACTCACTGGTGTCGGTGTCGATCACGCTGACGGTGTTGTGGACGCTTCCGGTTGCGATGCGGTGCCCGTCGGGAGAGATCGCCACGGTCCCGACCCATTCTTCGATAGCGGTTTTCCAGGTGTCGACCTTGTCCTCATCCATGCGCAGGAAGTTGACTTGGTTTTCGGCGGAGCCGGCGGCGGTCACGCGGTCGAGGCTGAGTGCGCGCAGGGTGGAGATCACGCCCTGATCCACCTTCGATTTGCGCGCGGGATAGCCCGCTTCGTCCCACCACAGCAGCTCGTTGTCGAATCCGCTGGTGATCAGTTGGCCCGAATCCGGGGCGAAGGCGGCGGCGTAAACCGGCGTCTTGTGCCCTTGCAACCGATGCAACAGTTTGATGCGCATCGGGCGACGTTTTCGCTCCGGCTCGGCCTGCAGATTGAGGCCGTTGCCGCGCAGCGTCGCATCGTAATCGTTGCGTCGCGCGGTGTCAATGAGCGTTTCGAACGCTTCATTGATCCGGGCCATCTGCTCGTGCGCCCGGGGGTCACGGCTGACGTCCGGGTGGTGCTTCTGCGCGAGGCGGCGGTACGCTTTCCGGAGGGTATCGGGGTCGGCGCTGGGGCCAACGCCGAGAATTTCGTAGTAACTGGTCGTAGTGTTCAACGGCGTGAATCTTTAAGAGAAGGTTAATTGGGGAGTGTAACGATTGCCCCTCTCCTAAATCAACCTTTACGTCGACTCCGCCGTCTGATTCTGCCGAAAACGCGTGATTTAGGGCGTTTCGCGCCGAATCTCTGCCACAAGCTCCGCGGTTTTTGCTTCCATCAGCGCACGGTCGCCGCGGCTCTCCACATTCAGGCGAATCACGGGTTCGGTGTTCGAGCCGCGCAGGTTGAAACGCCACGCGCCGAGATCAATGCTCAGTCCGTCGGTCCGGTCGATGGTGCCTTGCGGGCCGTAGGTGGCCTCCACTCTGGCCAGCACTTCGGCCACGTTGGCGACCTTGCTGTTGACCTCGCCGCTGCACGGGTAAGCGTCGATCATCGCCCCCACGAGTTGGCCGAGCGATCGCCCGGTTTGGGACACCAGCTTCGAGATCAGCAGGAACGGGATCATGCCCGAATCGCAGTACCAGTGCGATTTGAAATAGTGGTGCGCGCTCATTTCGCCGCCGTACGTGGCGTCCACCGCGCGCATTTTCTCCTTGATGAAGGCGTGCCCGCTCTTCGACATCACGGCGTTGCCGCCTAGTTCTTCGACGATGCCGAGCGTATTCCACGTCAGCCGAGGGTCGTACACGATGGTATCGCGGGTGCCATCGTGCAGGATGGATTGGGCCAGGAGGCCGACGATGTAATAGCCCTCGATGAAGTTGCCGAACTCGTCGAAGAAGAAGCACCGGTCGTAGTCGCCGTCCCACGCCACTCCGAAATCGAAGCGCGTCGCGTCGTTTTGCGCGGCCTCTTGCATTTGGGCCACGGTATCCGCGCGCGATTCGGCGAGGATCGGGTTTGGCACCCCGTTCGGAAAGTTGCCGTCGGGGGTGAAGAGGCGACGTTCGACCTGCAGGGGCAGGTGCGGAAGCAAGTGTTCGAGGGCGACTCCGGCGGCACCGTTGCCAACGTCACACAGGACGCGGAGGGGCTTGAGGGCCGCGCCGGGCACGATGTTGAGCAGGTGCGCCACGAAGTCCGCGTACACGTCGCGATCGATGCGATTGCCTTGGCCTTCGCGTTGCCACTGCTTCTCGTAGGCGCGTCGTTCAATGGCGTCGAGCCCGCTGTCGCCGCTGATCGGACGGCTTTCTTGCCGAACCATTTTCAACCCGTTGTACTCCGGCGGGTTGTGGCTGGCGGTGATCATGCAGCCGCCGTCGTAGCCGTAGAACGCGGTCGCGAAGTAGACCATCTCCGTCCCCACGAGGCCGAGGTGGACAACGTCGACTCCCGCGTCGTTGAGGCCGCGCGCAAACGCGTCGTAGAGTTCGGGACCGGTCAGCCGGATATCGTAGCCGACGCACACGGTGCGGGGGTTCAGTTCATCCGCGTATGCCCGTCCAATGGCGTAGGCGAGTTCGGCATTGAGCTCGTCGGGTACGACGCCGCGAACGTCGTAGGCCTTGAAGGCCGGGAAGTACTGTCCCATACGGCTACCGAGTTTATCCAAGTCGGTCGGCCCCGCCCGGGCCTTTCGCGCGGTCGGACGAGGTCGGCAGGTACGGTCCGAGCATGAGTACGGGACGGGCGAAATGGATCGGCGCGCACATGCCGACGAAGGATGGCCTCGGCGGGGCCATCCGCAACGGGGCGGCGATCGGCTGTACGGCGGTGCAGGTCTTTACCAACAGTCCGCAGACGTGGCGCGCCAAGCCGATTACGCCCGCGATGGTCGAGGACTTTCGGGCGGCACGCGAAGAAACCGGCATCACCCACGTCGTGAGTCACGACAGTTACCTTGTGAACCTGTGCGCCAACGATCCGGCCAAATTGGAGAACTCCATCCGAGGGCTCATTGCCGAGGTCACGCGGTGCGCAACGTACGGGATTACGAAAGTGGTGTCACACATGGGCGCGCACCTGGGCGCGGGGGCTGACGTTGCGATCCCGGTGGTGGCCGAGTCCGCGCGACAGGTGCTGGCCGAGACCGATCCTTCGGTGATGATTCTCATGGAGACGACGGCGGGGCAGGGCAGCTCGCTCAACGCGAACTTTGAGGAGCTGGCGCGGATGCGGGACGCCATTGATTCGCCCCGCATCGGTGTTTGCCTGGATACCTGCCATATTTTTGCGGCCGGGTACGACATCCGAACGGCCGACGGGTTCACCGAGGTCATTGACCGGTTCGATGCGGTTATCGGATTAGCCGCATTGCAGGCGATCCACGTGAATGACAGTCTGAAGCCGTTCGGATCCCGGCTCGACCGGCACGCGCACCTCGGCGAAGGCGAGATCGGGCCGGCCGCGTTTCGTGCATTGGTGCAAGACGCGCGTTTGGCCGAGATTCCGATGATGGTCGAAACTCCGGACGCGGATACGGACCACGCGCGGAACGTGGCAACGCTGTGGGCCTTTGCCCGCGAGGCTTAGCGATCGGCCCGTTGCGGAGCCGGCGAACGCTGGCGTAACATGCGCACATGGCAAGCGTGGCCGAACTGAAAGGGCGTCCGGTGATCTCACTCGCAGAAGGCGAACGGCTGGGCGACATCCGCGAAGTGGCGATTGACCCGACCGCGCGGCAGATCGCCGGTTTCGTGCTGAAAGGCGACGGGGGCGACACCTACTTGCCGTGGCGCAACGTGAAGAAGATCGGTCCGGATGCGGTGATGGTGGACAACCGGACGATGACCGAGCGAGTGGAGAACGCCGATCCCTACGAATCGCTGGCGGAACTCGGGAAATTGCCGGTGATTTCTGATGCCGGTGCCCAACTTGGACACGTGGAAAACGTGACGTTCGACGACGTCAGCGGTGCCTTGCAGGCGTTCGAACTAAAGTCCGGCGGCGTGTTCGGCATCGGCGCAAAGTCGCAGTCGATCGCGATGGCCGACGTGGTGAGCGTCGGCACCGGCGCGATCACGGTGGCGACGGCCGGCGAAGCGAAGTAACCGTCACGCGGTCGTGCGGTCGATGAAGGCGTCGGCGGCGGCGAAGATGCGGTCGCGTCGACCCGGCTTGAGCTTGTCGACGCTCCGGACCATGACCGACATCCGGGGATTGCGGGCGAAGGTGTCGCGATGCCGGTGGATGAACCGCCAGTACAACCCGTCCCAGGTTTCGCACCAGTCGCCTTTGGCGTAATCGCCCATGCGGAGGATGTAGCTGGAACCGCAAAGGTACGGCTTCGTTGCGAATATGCCGCCGTCGGCAAACTGCGACATGCCCAGCACGTTTGGCCCCATCACCCAGTCCGCGCCGTCGATGAACATCGCGCTGAACCAACGGTAGCTCGCGGCCGGTTGGACTTCGGACATCAGTTGCACGGCCCCGAGCACCATCAGCCGTTCGATGTGGTGGGCCCATCCGTGCCGCAGTGCGCGTCGGATCGCGAGATCGACGGGCGGCAGGCCCGTATCGCCGGTCCACCACGCCTCGCCCAAGCTGCGGGAGTGTCCGAAGTGGTTCGGAAACGCGTCGTCGGCGGCATCCAGCGGCGGATAGTCGTCGGCCATGCCGCGGATGAACTCGCGCCAGCCAACCACCTGCCGGAGAAACCCTTCGAGCGAGTTCAGCGGTGCGGGGCGCTCAGCGTGGCGGGCGAGGGTGGCGCGGACGATTTGGGCCGGGGTGAGAAGTCCGCAGTTCATCATCGGCGTGAGCAGGCCGTGGAAGACGGTGCCGGTGCGAACGCTGAGTGCGTCTTCGTAGTCGCCAAACGCATCGAGCCGATGCTGCAGGAAGTCGTCGAGCCACGCTTCGGCTTCGCGATGGGTGACGGGCCAGCCGAAGTCGGTGGCACAGCCGGGATGGTCAGGAAAGTGGGCGTCGACGAGCGCCGCGACCTCCTGCGTGGTCGGATCCGGCGTGCACCACCAGATGGTCGGCGCTTCGACTGACTTCGGTAGGGCCCGCCGGTTATCCTCGTCGAAGCTCCAGCGTCCGCCGACGGGTTCGCTATCATCGGTGAGCAGCATCCCGAGCCGCTTGCGTTGGCGGATGTAGAAATCGCCCATCAGCAGGCGTCGGGAGGACGATCGGTACCGATCCCACTCAACGGCGGGCGTGATGAACATCGGGTTTTCGGCGAAGCTCAGCCGGATGCGTTGGTCCGCCGCCCAACTCGAGAGCGTCTCGCGAAAGAAGCGGTCGGCGACGGTGTAGGTGAGGAGCTCGTCGCCGGGCCGGAGTGCCTGCGCCAGCCAATCGAGCATCGGGGTGCGATCGGAGGGGTCAAGCGGGCGGTAGTGGACGCGTCGCCCGGCGGCGGTCAGCCGATCGCGAAAGTGGCGCATTGCGCTGAGGAACAGCGTGAGCTTTTGCCGATGGCCGCGACCCCGGGCGCACAGATGCCAGTCTTCGGCCATGAAGATGGCCTCCGCGGACGCGAGTCCGGGGAGGCCATCGAAGAGCATGTCGCCCAGAACGAGGCCGTAGGTCGCCATTGGCGGCTACTACGTTAGTTCTTCAGCTTGACGCTGCAACCGTACGGCTGGGTAGCGGTGACGGAGACGTCTTTTCCGGCCATCAGCTCGGTCAGCGCGCTCAGCACGTAGTTCTTCGCGCCCTTCACGTCTTCGGGTTGCGGGGTTGCGCGGTCGTCAATGGCACCCATGTAGCGCAGGACGCCTTTCGGGTCGATAACGTACATGTGGGGGGTGGTCTTGGCCTTGAATTGGCGGGCGACGGCTCCGTCTTCGTCAATCAGGAGGGCGGTGGACTTGAATCCGGCGCGCTTGAACAGAGCCTTACCGGTTTCCGGCGTGATGTGGCCCTGCTTGCCGGGCGCACTGGAGACGATGCTGAGCCACACGGCACCCATGTCGGTCGCCTTCTTTTGGGCCGATTGCATGTTTTGGGTCGAGTAGTGCTTGATGACGAACGGGCAACCTTCGTTGGTCCATTCGAGCACGACGTACTTCCCGCGGAAGTCGGTGAGGTTGTGCGCTTTGCCGTTGATGTCGGTGAGCGTGAAGTTGGGCGCTTCGGCCCCGACCGCAACCGTTTCGGCGATGCGGGGCGTGGCGAGGAGGCTGGCGGCGAGGAGGAGCGGGATCATCGTGGGGTTCCTTGGGGGAGCGGTTTCGGGGGCTTCTACTGAGAAATCGACGCTTGGACGACGGCGGCGTTCACCCCGTTCGGCCATTTCGTACCGGTCGGCGCGATGAGGAGGCCGCGCAGTTCGCGAAGGTTGGACTGCCAGAACGGGCTCTTCGCGAACGACACGCGCAGGCCGCCGTCGATGGCGGTAACGGTGGCCCCGGAGGCGTAATCCATCGCGTTCTTGGTTTCGGCCAAAAATTGGACTTTGCTGAGATCGAGTCCGTCGGGGACGGTGCCGCGAACGTCAAGTTCGATGCGGTCCGTGCGCAGGGCGGCGGACGCGCGCCAACCGGCCACGCTGCGGGGGATCACCGGTAACGCGCGTCGCGGGCTCGCGGGCGGATTCGGGCGGACTTCCACCGTCGTCGAGACGTTGAGCGTTTCTGCGCGGCAGACCGACTCGCAGACGAGCACCGTGATCGTGCCGCGAAGGGTGTGCCGGCCGGGAGCGGCGGGGGCCTTGAATTGCGCGAGCACCGGCATCACGTTTTCGTAGCCGTAGCTTGTCATGCCGTCCAGCTCGATGATCTCCGGCACTCCGAGGGAGGTCCCGACGAGCTTCCAGCCGGTTGGCAGCGTCCACTTGAACTGGGGCGGTGCTCCGTTGTCGCCGGCGTTCCACCAGTAGGTGTGCCAGTCCGGGTCGAGCTTGATCTCCAGGATCGTGTCGACGACCGCGTTCGGGGCGACGACGGCCACCGCGGGCGTCCATGCGGCCTGGGCGTGGTTTTGGGTCATCAGCAAGGCGAGCGCGGCGGGAAACATCATGCAGTACTGAATGCTACGTTGCGGCGAAGGGTTCCGGTGCCCCGGGTCTACGGTGGGACCGGTTGAACATCCGGGAGATTGCGACGTTTTTTCCCACTGGAAGCCAAACCAAGTCGGCCGGGCATTACCGAATTCGCGGAAATCGTCGAATAATAGGAACGGCACCGACCGGCAACGAAGCAGGATAGGACATGAGCGATTTCATCACACGTCGTCAGTTATTGAAGGGCGGAAGCCTCATTGCGGTGGGGATGGTCGCGCCCCGATGGTTGTCGGCGGTCGCGCATGCCGAAGTCATGCATCAAGCGAAGGGTGGCAAACCGAGCGGCGATACCGTCCTCGTGGTGTGCCAACTCTCGGGTGGAAACGACGGACTCAATACGGTGGTGCCGTACGCGAATAAGCTGTACTACGAGTACCGTCCGACCGTCGGCCTGAAGGAAGCGGACCTGCTCAAGCTGAACGAGCAGCTCGGTCTGCACCCGGCGATGGGCGCGTTGCACGGTCTGTACAAGGAAGGCAAAGTCGCGATCATCAACAACGTCGGCTATCCGAAGTCCAACCGCTCGCACTTTAAGAGCATGGAAATCTGGCAGTCGGCCAGTCCGGACGACAAGTTGAAGCACGGCTGGCTCGGGCGGCACTTTGACGCGCAGCTCGCCGGTGGGCCGCTCAACCCGATCGTGGCGCTGGGGCTCTCCACCGAAAAGCCGCTCGCACTGACCGGAGCCAACGCCAGCATCCCCTGCTTCGCTTCGCTCGCGGATGTTCAAAACATGATCGGGGATAGCGATACCGAACGGTTGCTCCGCCAGATTCAAGGCAAAGAGGCGGCGGCCGGAACCTCCACCCGGTTGGTTCAACAGGCATCGAACACGGCACTCGAAGCGATGGGCATCCTGAAGGCGCAGGTCGGCAAGTTCACGCCGAAAGGCGCGTACCCGAACGACGCATTCGGCAACGGATTCAAGCAGATCAGCCAACTCATCGCGACCTGCCCCACCACGCGGGTGGTGTACTTCTCGGCGGGCGGATTTGATACCCACGCTCAGCAGCCGCAGCAACACGAGCGGCTTCTGCGCGGGTTCAGCGATTCCGTCGCCGCCTTCCAGAAGGAGATGGAGGCGCTGGGCAAGGCCGACAAGGTCATCGTGCTCGCCTTCTCCGAGTTCGGTCGGCGTGCCCGGGAGAATGCGTCGCTCGGTACCGACCACGGTTCGGCGGCACCGATGTTCCTGATCGGCAATCGCGTGAAGGGCGGAATCCATGGCCCGCTCCCGGACTTGGCGAACCTGGATAACGGCGACATTGCGTTCACCCAGGACTTCCGCGGCGTTTACGCGACGACGCTGGATCAGTGGCTCGGCGGCGATTCGCCGGTCGTGCTGGGAAGCCAGTTCGCGCACGTCGACGTGTTGCGCTAAGGCCGCTTACGGCTCGCCGGGCACGGTGATTTCCGCCGTCTGCCCGTCGAGCCATGCCCGAACCTTGATCGGTGCTTTCGCCAACGCCCGCACTTCGCCGGCAGGCGTGATCCAACCGCCGCCGGTCGCGGTGAAGATCACGGCGATGGCCGGAAGGGCGCGCTTGCGGTCATCGAGCGCGGTGACGAACGTTTTGCCGTCGCGCGTGGCCACACTCAGGCCGCTGAGCTTGACGTTTGACTTCGACACCGGAGCGGAAAACACCACGCCGTTGGCGACCGCGCGTTCCTGGCCGTCACTCGGACGATTGAGCGACGCGCCGGCGAGATGGAGGGCACTCGATCCGCCGCCGTCCAGATTCGTCGCTTCCACGCATCCCAACTCCTTCATGATCTGCGCGGTTTCGGTCAGGGACGCGCCGATCGAATGCTTGCTTCGGCCATCGATCACGACCCACCAAATGTCGCCTTCGGCGGTGTGCCCGACGGCGGTGCGCGGGTGGCGCGTGGTGCTAAACGCGGCCGAAAACCCCTCGGACTCGGGATTCAGCGCCAACTGACCGGCGCGCAGCAATCGCGGCCCGCCCCCAACCGCATCGGTGATGTCCTTGCCGTCAACCCCCTGCGTCGCGACCTCAAACGTAAGGATGGTGCCCGGCTTCAGCGCGGTCAGCGTGGCGACTTTGTTTCCCTGCGCGGTCAAGATAAGGCGTCCCGCCGGAATCGGCGTCTTCTGGGCTTCCGGGAGCAGGTACTCCACTTCGGCGGTGAGGGTGCCGTTCATCGGAATGACGGGACGGTCGGCCTTCAGCACCGCGGAAACGGTGGGGGATGTGTAGGACAGGGCGAGTCCGGCGACCGGCGCATTGAGCGTGATCTGGTTAAGCGCGCACTCCTGGTTCACGGCATCCACCGCGAACCCGTCGGTAGCGGCGGTGCCAGTGCGAGCGCGGATCGTGACGGTCGCGGCTCCAACCGAAGCGCCGGACGGGCCCCAGGCGAAGTGCGAGCGATTGCGCGCGGGCGACGAGATGAGTTCGCCGTTCGCGGCCATAAAGCCGAGCGGATCGCCGGTGGCCTTGTCGCGGCTGAGGGGAAAGAAGTCGGCGTTGATGCCCCCGAGGGCCTGGTAATCGCGGACCATCTGGCCCACCGTGCCGCGTCCCATCGTGGCGTTGTCGGCGTACACCGTCTTCCCGGGGACCGCGGCGGTGGCGCGAACACCCTCCGAGCCCGCGAACTGGCGCACGGCGTGCACCACCACCGGTCCGGGACGGATCTCCGTGCGGTAGAGCAGGCCGGGCGCGATCGGCTTTTCCCACGCCTCGACGGAGGGGGCGGTCGGTTGTTGAATCCCGAGAAGGCCGGTAACGAGGATCAGGCCGAGGCTTCGCATAGTGGTTCGAGGTACGTGAGCGTGCCGGCGTCCGCGTCGAGACGCGCCCGGATTCCGAGGGGCAGGCTGAGCATCTGCTTGGCGTGGCCAAACGGATAGTCGATGATCGTGGGGATGCCGAGGTTGGCGACGCGCTCCTGCACGATCTCGCGCCACGGTCGGCCGCCGATGCTCGCGTCAACCTTTTCGTCGGTCCGCGTCATTTCGCCGATGACGATTCCGGCGGCGGATTGCAGGATTCCGACGTTGCGGAGATGGGTGAGCATGGCGTCGATCCGGTGCGGATTTTCATCGACGTCTTCGATGAGCAAAATCTTGCCTTCCGCGTTCAGCGGGTACGGGGTGCCGATGCTGTCCGTAAGCAGGCAAAGGCAGCCGCCGGTGACGATTCCTTCGGCGTGGCCACCTACCATCGGGACGCCGGGCGGGGCATCGCTCGGAATCGGGTCCTCGCCCTTCAGCACGGCGCGGAACGAGTCGATGACCCACGGCGCGCGCGGGGCACTCAGGGTAATGCCCATCGGGGCATGAACGGTCGCCAACCCGGCATGATTGAGGGCCAGGTGCAACGTTGTGATGTCGGAGAATCCGAGGAAGATCCGTCCGCTCGCCGCCAGCTTCGGAATGTCAAGGTGAGGGAACAGGCGCGCGGCTCCGTACCCGCCGCGGGTACAGAGTACGGCGTCAATCTGCGGATCGGTGAATGCCCACGTCAGGTCGGCCGCGCGATCGGCGTCGGACCCGGCCAGGTAGGCGGCTCGCTCCAGGGCGTGGGGTGCGATGACGGTGTCGTAGCCTTCGTCATGCAGGATCTGTTGCACGACATCCAGCGAGTCCCCGGCAAGCGGTGATGCGGGCGAGACAAGGGCGATCGTGTCGCCGCGACGGAGGGCACGCGGTTTCATCAACGGCCCCAGTATTCCCGACGGTCGGGAACACGGAGGCCGTGATGTTAAGGTTTTGACCGAATCAGAGGTCGTCGAGACCGCCGAACATGGCGTCGCGGACGATGCTCAGGATCGCTTCGCGATCCGCGATGTCCAGCGACTTCCATTCGTTGACGAACGCTTCGCGACTGCTGTCGCTCAGGTTGTCCACGAGGATCTTCTGGGTGTTGTAGTAGCCGTAGTTTTCGAAGTTGCCTTGGGCGGCCTTTTCGAGCTTCGCGACCACGCGCTCCAGTTCCTTGCCGTTCGCGTCGCTCAGCTTGCGGACGAGGGTGGCGAGGATCACACGGTCGGGCACCAGCACCATGCCCATCGGGCTGTTCGCGGTCATGGCCATGCGCTCGTCGGAGAACATGGCGAGGGTTCGCTTGCTTCCGTCGTCGTCCAGGCCGTTCATGACGGCGTCGCGGGCGAGGATCGCGATGGATTCGCGGTCGAACGACCCGGCGTTCTTCCACAGGTCGGTCAGGACCGACTGGTCATCGGCATCGGCGGTGCGGAGCATGAAGTCCCACGCGTTGCGTTGGGACATGACTTCGTTCGACGAGCCTTCTTCGAGTCGTCGTAGGCCGCGCAGCAGCGCCTTGCCTTCGTTCGGCGTGAGGCGCGACAGGATGCTGGCAAGAGCACCGGCCTCACTACGAGACGTCTGAGCGGCACTCATCTGCGGAAGTACGAGGGCGGCGGCAGTCGCAGCCAACAGCAGGGTTTTCACAATTTTCATATCTCTCCTCCGTGAGGTGGGCGCGCCCCGCAGGACGGTGACGCAACGTCCCCCTACTCCATTGGTACACATCCTTGTTAAGGATGTTCGCGAAAACCCGAAATTTTTAGTCACGGAAAAGAAAAACCCGGGGTTGTTGCGCGATTTTGCACAACAACCCCGGGGTGTGGGGTGAACGATTTGTCCGAATTACTCGGCCGGGGCGATCACGACGCGGCGGTTCGGCTCTTCGCCTTCGCTGTAGGTCGCGACGCCGGCGATGTCTTGGATGGCCTTATGGACGATGCGACGTTCGAAGGCGGGCAGCGCGTCGAGGACGGCTTCCTCACCACGCTCGACCACCTGGTTCGCGATTTCGATGGCGCGCTTCGTGAGCACCTCTTCGCGTCGGCGTCGGTAGTCGTTGCATTCCACCGTCGCTCGCACACCGTTCTCGAGCTTGCGCGAGATGATGATGTTGACAAGGTATTGCAACGAGTTCAGGACTTCGCCGTGCTTGCCGACCAGGTAGCTGGCATCTTTGCCGTCGAGGGCGAGGTTGACGTAGCGGCCCTGAATACTGGCGACGGTCGCGGTGATCTTGAGACCAGACTTGGCGAGCAACTCCTCGACCTGGGCGAGGAGCGTGGCGGCGTCGGCCTCGGTGGCGCTGACCTCTTCGGCATCGGCGTCGCCGTTAGCGTCGGACGTCGCGGCGTCGCCGGGCGTGCCGTCATCCTCGGGCTTGGGTTCGGCGGCCTTTTCGGGGCGTCGTCGACCGCGGCCCGTTCTCGGCGCGGCGTCTTTGGCCTCGGTTTCAGCGGCGACCTCCACCGGAGCTTCTTCAGCTTCGGGCTTGGGTTCGGCGGCCTTGCGGCCACGCGCGGGTTTGGTGACTTCGGGAGCGGGAGTCGCGGCGGGGATAACTTCGGCGGAGATGCGGAGATTTACTTTGCCGAAGAGACCCTTCGTCTCCTCCAAAACGCGGACCGACACTCGGTCAACCTCGACCCCGAGTTTTTCGGCGGCGGCTTTTTGGCCCTCTTCGAGGGATCGTGCGGTGAGTTCGATTGCGGACATTGAGTTTGGTTACTGTACCAGCCTGCGCTACTTTCGCTTCTTCGGTTTATGCTTTTGAGGCGTTCCGGTCTTGACTTCGCCCGTGGACACCGATTCCACGGTCTTGGCCTTCGGCTTTTGGGCGTTGGCGCCGGGCGTGGCGGATTGGCCGTTGCGCTGGGCTTCTGCCTGCTCCATGAGCTCTTGCATGCGCTTCGCCCATTTGCCGCCGAATCCGGTGGGATACACGCCGCCGGCCGCGGTATTGACGCGCTGCAACGGTGGAATCGGCAACCGGTACGCCCAGAGCGATTGCGCTGTGCTCAGCATCAGCAAGAAAATCCAGTACAGGACGAACGCGCCGGGCACCGGGAACCAGCCGAAGAACATCGTGACGGTGAAGAACACCGCGATGACGATGCCCATGAGGCGTTGTTGCTTCGCCGTGCTCGGGTCTGTGACCGGCTGCAGCAGCGTCGAAATCATCATGAACACGCCGTAGATGACGATGAGGGCCGGGTCGAGCTGGCCGAGATTCGGCGCGACGAAACCGGGCGGCAGCGCCTTGGCGGTTTGCGGATTGACCCAAAGGAACGTGCCCTTCTGAAACTCGAACTGGTACAGCGTCATGCACTGGTACACGGTGAGGAACAGCGGTAACTGCACGAGCGCGGGCAAACAGCCCTGAGCCGGATTGATGCCGTACTCGCTGTACAGCTCCATCGTCTTGCGTTGCTGATCCTGCGGGTCCTTGTACTTGGCCTTAATGTCGTTGATCAGCGGGGTTAGCTGCGACATCTGCCGACCGAACATCAGCTGCCTTTGGGCCAGCGGAAACACGATGAGTCGCACGACGATGGCGAGCATCAGGGCGGCCAGTGCGTAACTGAGCCCCGGATTCCGGTCGCCTCCGGTCAACTGAACGAGGAAGTCGATGAAGGCGTATCCGCCCGGAATGAATCCCCAAATGAGGTCGGTGCGACCGCGCTGGCTGATTTCGTCGACGGCGCGTTGGTAAAGCGCGGCGCCGGACCATTCGCGCCACCCGAACCGCTTATCGGTGCTCACGTCATCCACCGGGTACGGCTTGGTCCACTTTTCGTCGTTTAGCAGCCGAGTGTGGTAGCCGAGCAGGGTTTGGTAGGCAGCGCGAACCCGTCCGGTGTCGTTGCGCGCGATGCCGGCTTTCAGTTGGGTGTCGGCGAGCAGGATCGCGCCTTCGATTTTCTTGGCCTCCGCGGCTTCCGCGGTCAGGCTCTTGGCCGCGACGTCCTTGTCGAGGGCGCGCTGGTACGCCTGGTACACGCGTTGCCCGCTGATGTCCATCATTCGGTCGTTGGCATCGCGAAGCGCAGACTCGAGCTCGGCCGTCTTCTCGATCTTCTTCCCGTCGTAGTCGATCGCGCCGCTGGTGTTGCTGGGGAAAACGAGCTGGAACGTGAAGTAGACCAGTGCGACGATCAGGATGGTCTGCAGGAAATTCGAACGCGGTTGTGCTTGAGCCATGGGGAGGGGCGCGAATGGTTATTGTGAATGGTTTCGGTCATCCGGTGCCGAACGTTCGGTCTTCGGTGGGTCGCTAGACCCGGGCGCGGGTCGGGCGTTTCGGTCGGCCCAGGTTTCGGGCACGGGGTCCAGTCCGCCGGGGCGGCCCGGGTGGCATCGGGCGATGCGGCGCGCGCCGAGGTAGGCCCCACGCAACAGGCCGAACTTCAGGATCGCGAGGCGGGTGTACTCGCTGCAACTCGGGACGTACCGGCACATCTTTGGTCGCCACCAGAAGCCGCGTTGGTAGGCCCGGATCAGGAGGTTTCCGATGGTACGACCGATCGGCGGCACACTCATGGGGGCGCACTCGACGGGGGCGAACTCGACGGGGACGAACTCGACGGGGGCGGCATCAGGAGATGTTCCACCTCGATGACGAGCTCGGGAAGCGGTCTTCGGAGCGCAGACGAGCCGGCGATGAAGACCCGGTCGCGGTCGGTCGACCAATTGCAGGTGGCGAGTGCGGCCCGGACGCGGCGCCGGACGCGGTTGCGAAGCGGCTTCGATCCAACGCTTTTGGTCACCGCGATGCCGATGAGTCCGGTGCCGGGGCACTCAATCATTCGCAGAACGGGGGCGTGGCGGCGGGTGCCCGTGCGGTAGATGACGTCGAACCGTGCCTTGGACGGGCCTTTGATCGGTCGCACGGCCGGGTCAGGGTCGATTTTGGTCGCGGGGCGGGGCCTCGTTACGCGGAGATCTTGTGGCGACCCTTGGCGCGTCGGCGCTTCAGGACGTTGCGGCCGTCCGTCGAGCGCATACGCACGCGAAAGCCGTGCGTGGTCTGACGGTGGCGGTTATTCGGTTGGTACGTTCGCTTCATCGATGCAATCCTTAAATCTTTAGGACCCGTAAAGGTACCCGAAGCGGAGGGCGAGATTCAACCGTTGCGAGATCGTTGGGCTTCGACGGTGCGCAAGGCGGTCTGCAGCGCGACGATTTGGTCCCGGCGCAGGCCGATCCGCTCCCACGCCTCGGGGTTTTGCAGGTAGTCCAGCAGCCGGATGTGGTGGCGCAAGGACCACAGTTCGCGAGCCAGGCGCACCTGATCGGATTCCGCGAGGGCATCCCAGCCACCCCGAAGGTCGCGCGCAACCCGGGCGAGGTGCCGCTGGGTGCGCTCGCCGGCGGCGGCAAATTGCGCGGTGGACCGCTTGACCGAGTCGGCCATTTTTGCCAGCGGATTCTCTGCCGGGGCGGCGGAGGCGCGGGCGATTGCGGTGGTGGCAACGAGGACGAGGGCGATTCCACGGACGCGACTCATGCGGCCTCCAGCAACGGGCGCGGGTCGGCGATGCGGCCGGCGATCGCGGTGGCGGCGGCGGTGATCGGCGACACGAGGTGGGTGCGCGAGCCCGGACCCTGGCGACCTTCGTACGGGCGATTGCTCGTCGAGGCGCTGCGTTGGCCGGGGCGAAGGATGTCGCCGTTCATGCCCAGGCACATCGAGCAGCCGGCGTGGTGCCACTCGAAGCCGGCCTCGGTGAAGATTTCGCGCAAGCCTTCGCGCTCGGCGATGCGCTTGACGGCCTCGCTTCCGGGGACGACCATCGCGCGTACCGAATCGGCCACCCGGCGACCGGCAACGACTTGCGCGGCGGCCCGCAGGTCCTCGATGCGCGAATTGGTGCAAGAGCCGATGAACACGGTGTTGATTTCCAGGTCCGACATCGCGGTCCCGGGCGTGAGACCCATGTAACGCAGCGCGCGTTCCTCCGCCGTGTCCTTCGGTTCCGGAACGTGGCCAGAGATATCGGCGGTCATGGCGGGCGTGGTGCCCCAGGTGACTTGCGGCTCCAAGGCGCTGGCATCCAGTACGGCCTCGCGATCGAAGGTTGCGCCGGCGTCCGTCGCAAGCGTGCGGGCATGCGTGACCATCCGGTCGAAGTCGGCTCCGGTCGGCGCAAACGGACGGGGTTCGGCGGCGATGAACTCGAACGTGGTGTCGTCGGGGGCGACCATGCCGGCGCGCGCGCCCATCTCAATGCTCATATTGCAGATCGTCATGCGACCGCTCATCGACAGGTTTCGGATGGCGTCGCCGGCGTATTCCACCACGAAGCCGGTTCCCCCGCCGGCGCCGAGTTGGCGGATGATCGCGAGGATGATGTCCTTGGCGGTCACACCGTGATTCAGACTGCCGTTCACGGTCACGCGCAACCGCTTCGGTTTGCCGGATGCCCGCAAGGTTTGGGTGGCCAGCACGTGCTCGACTTCGCTGGTCCCGATGCCGAAGGCGAGGGCACCGAACGCGCCGTGGGTGGACGTGTGCGAGTCGCCGCACACGATGGTGAGGCCGGGCAACGTGATGCCGAGCTGCGGGCCGATGACGTGGACGATGCCTTGCCGATCCTCGTGATAGCCAAACAGGGGGATGTCGAAATCGCGGGTGTTGCGGGCGAGGGCCGCCAATTGGCGACCGGCGACCGTGCTTTCATCAATCGGCCGGCCGTCGGTTGGTACGTTGTGGTCGACGGTCGCGTACGTCAGGTCCGGGCGTCGGACGCGGCGGCCGTGCTCGCGGAGGCCGTCGAACGCTTGCGGAGAGGTGACCTCGTGCACGAGATGCCGGTCGATGTAGAGCAAGGTTCCGCCGCCGGGAAGCTCCGTGACGACATGCGCGTCCCAAACTTTATCGAACAGCGTCTTTGCCACGAACGTAGTTTACGGCACGTTTCCGGCCCGATGTCGGCGGCGGAAGCTTGGTACCGTCTAGCGATGCGGCTTCGGGCGGTGATCTTCGACTTCGATGGACTGATTCTCGATACCGAAACCACCGAGATTGAGGCGTGGCGGCCGGAGTACGACCGGTTCGGCTGGCCGTTTCCGCTGGATTACTTTCAGTGGGCGGTGGGTCGCGGGGCGGAGCAGATCGTCGAAACGCCGTTCGAGCGGTACGTGTCGGTCGCACGCACGTCAGGATCGACGGCGACGCTCGATTACGAAGAGGTGACCAACCGCGTCCGCGATCGGCGCGCGCGGGCGTTGCGAGAGTTGGAACCGCGACCCGGAATCCGCGAGCTCATCGATCAGGCCGGCATCTTCGGTACCGTGGCCATCGCGAGCAGCAGTGACGGGGGATGGGTGACCGGTCATCTCGATCGGGTCGGGCTGCGGGCGGCGTTCGAGGTCGTGGTCACGCGGGAGCGGGTGGAGCGCACCAAACCCGCGCCCGATTTGTACCTCTCCGCGCTGTCGGACCTCGACGTGGAACCCGACGAGGCGATCGTTCTGGAGGATTCGCGCAACGGCGTGTTGGCGGCGCAGGCCGCAGGCATCGCGGTGGTCGCATTTCCGAACCCGTTGACGGCGGGGTTGGACTTTTCGGAAGCGACGACCGTTTGGACACAAGAACGGGCGCCGAGCTACTCCGAACTTCTCGCGATCCACGCCGCCAGCCGGCGGTGAAGGTCGTGAACGTTGGCCTCCCGTCGCACCGAAAAGCGTCCGCCGGGATAGAACGCGCTCTGCAGGCCGCGCTGGACGGCCTCGACGATGACCTCGTCTTCCCGCTCCACGCGATCGAGGGCACTGCCGGCGCCGTGGTCGCGGCGGTCGGCCCGCCAGACGTACGGCAAGAACGTGACTTTGGTGAGGTTTGGCGCGATGGGCCGCACGACGTTGACCGATAGCCCCCAAGGGTAGAAGTTGAACATCAGATTCGGGAAGAACCAGTAATAGTAGGCCGCGATGCTACGTCCGGCATCGGGCGCGCCCGGCGGGATATCGAACGCCACTCCGGGGTCGTTGGTCTCTGCGATCTGAAGGCTTCCGCTGGCAAACGTCTCCGTTTCGTAGCTGTCGTAGGCGATCACCTCATTGAGGCCGGAATGCACGAATGGGATGTGGAAGCCCTCGAGGTAGTTCTCCACGTAGAGGGCCCAGTGCGCGCGGACGGTGTACTCGCGGACGCCGGCCAGATCGGGCACGAACTCGCGAACGGGGAGCCAGGCGAGACGGTCGATCATCGGGGCAAAGGTCTCGGCAAAGGTCACCTCGGGCTGGATGGCGGCGAACAGCCACGGGCCCCACTGGCCGAACGGCACGGGCGCGAGATGGTCGCACGGCCGCGGGAATCCGGCCACGCCCTCGAACTCGGGCATGTGCTGGAACTCTCCATTGAGCCCGTACCGACGTCCGTGGTAGCGACAACGCAAAAATCGTGCGTTGCCCGGCGACTCGGCCACCAGCATCGCGCGGTGGGTGCACACGTTGCTGAGCGCGCGCAATTCGTCGTTCATGTCGCGGGTGAACACGATCGGCTCGTCGAGAAAATCCGGCAGGAGCGTGACGGGCCAGATCGCGCCCGGGATCCGCACCTCGCGGTCATCACCCACAAACTGCCATGCGGCGCGGAACGCGGTGTCGCGGAGTCGGCCGAACCACGGCTCTCGGTAGGCCCAGGCGGGGAGGGTGCCGGCGTGGGCGATCTCGGGGTGAATCAAGGCGTCAGCGTCCATGGGGCGGGCTCCGAAGGCGAGGCTTCCCAGATTACGGCAACCGCGCCGGATTGCACCGTGACGATGGCCCGCGCGTTCGGCTCGGCCTCGTTCGAGAGGCTCGTCAGCCCGAGCGGGTCCAGCGCGCCGTCTACTGGCCATCGGACACCGGTCAAGCGGACGTGGCTCGCGGTGAGGGGCAGCGCGGAGACGCGGCGCGGCCCAAGGTGGGGCACCGCGAGCGATTGCCCGGCGGTGACCACGCGGGCATAGCCATTCCGGAGCACGAGGGTCAGGGGCAGGTTGGCCCGCGCGACGCTTTGCAGCGTGGCGAGCACGTGGTCCAGCCGGTCACCTTCCATCGCCGCGACCACGACGGGGGTGCCGGGCTGTCGCCGCGCGCACTCGCCGAGGTGGGCAAGCAGTTTGTCGGCATCGGAGAGGTTTTGGTCGGGCAGCTCGAGCACCACCGGGGCGGACCGCACGGTTTCGGGCCGGACGGAATCGAGGTCGCCCAGCAGGACGTCGGGGGCGCGTCCGGCGGCGAGGCAACGGTCGGCCCCGCGATCGGCGGCGGCCACATACCCGGCGGTTTTCAGGAGCTCGGCGAGGCGTGCGAGGGGAAAGTCTTCCCCCGCGAGAACCCCGATGATCGGACGGGCCGAACCCAAATCCGGTGCCATGTCGCTATCATTCCACATGGTAGACAAATGTTACTTCGTCGCCCTTTTGAACGGATAACGGTTGAAAAAAGGCGAAAATGATTGACATCTTCGGCAGGTTGGGCGAGAAGGTGGTATCGACGCGTGATAACGGCACTATCCCGTGCCGAAACTGGGCGTCATCGTGTGATTTCGTGTGTATAATCGCGGTCCGATTCGGGAATTGCTCAGTCGGACCTGCTTTCATGAACGACCTCTTTTCCACGATGGACCCCGACCCAATGGACGTGCTGGTGATGGCCTGGCGCAACGTGGTGGATCGCCTCTCCACCGAGATTCCGCAGACCTGGATGGACAAGTTCGTACGCCGCCTGAAGCCGGTCGCCCTGGATGGTTCGGACGTCCACCTGCAAGCGCAGGGCAAATTCGTTTTCGACTGGGTTTCCGAGCACATGCGCGGTTCGATCACGACTTTCTTGTCGGATGAACTGGGGCGCGACATCGAGGTGAAGTTGACGTACACGGCCACGACGCGCGAGGAGGCGAGTGCGCCGGCGGTGGTCACGCGCGAGGCGGCACCGAAGCATAACTTCCGGCCGGATCCCCGGTACACGTTTGAGTCGTTTGTGCAGGGCAACAGCAACCGCTTGGCGTTGGCGGGAGCGCGCGCGGTGGCCGATGCGCCGGGCAAAACGTTCAATCCGCTGTTCATCTACGGAGCGAGCGGACTGGGCAAAACTCACTTGTTGCATGCCATCGCGAACCAGGTCTTGGCACGAGACCCGCGGGTGCAGATCGAGTACCTGTCGGCGCAGCAGTTCACCGAGGAGTTCGTGACCGCGATCCATACCAACCGGATCGATGCGTTTCGACGCCAGATTCGAAACGCCCATGTCTGGCTCCTGGACGACGTGCAGGCGATTCTGAATCGCGACCGCACGGAGGAGGAGATCTTTAACACGTTCAACTACCTCCACCAGAACGGCCGGCAGATCGTCGTGACCGCCGACCGGTTGCCCAGCGATTTCTTCTCCATGAACGTGCGGTTGCGCAGTCGGTTCGAGGCCGGTTTGGTGGCCGACGTGCAGCTGCCGGACACCGAAACGCGCTGCGCCATCGTGCAGAGCAAGGCCGTTCGCGATGGGATCCCGCTCAATCATGACGTGGCGTGGTTGCTGGCCGAAACCGTCCCGGGCAACATCCGAACGCTGGAAGGCGCGCTGACCCGCCTCGTCGCGCTCGCGAGTCTCGATCAGTTGGAACTGACGACCGAACTCGCCCGGACGATGGTCGCTCAGTACTACAAGCCCGAGGTCGTCAAGGTCAGTTTTCAGCAGATCATCGAGACGGTCAGCCGGGTCTTCGATGTGCCGTGCGAGCAGATCCTCGGCGATTCGCGCAAGGCACCGATCGTTCAGGCGCGTCACGCGGCCATCTACGTGGTGCGCCGGACCACCGCGGATTCGTGGAAGCACATCGGGAGTCAGTTCGGCGATCGCGACCACACCTCGATGATGCACGCGTATCAGCGGGTAGAGTCTCGGATGGAGAGCGATACGAATTTTAAGGCGTCGATCGAAACCGTGATGCGTCGTATCGATCCGTCGCCGTAGGTCGGCGCGGGCGAAGATCGCATTTCTGGCCGTCAGAGGGTTAAGCTACGGGCGATGGTACTGGCGGACCTGACGTGGCTCGAAGTGGATGCGCTTGACCGCGACGTGGTGTTTTTGTTGCCCACTGGCGCGACCGAGCAGCACGGCCCGCACCTGCCGATGGATACCGACACGTGTCTGGTGGACGCCGTGGCCCGCGCGGTCGAGCGTCGCTTGGCGGATCGCGTGGTACTGTTGCCGCCGCTCGCGGTGGGAGCCAGCCCGCACCACTTGCCGTTTCCGGGCACGCTGAGCCTGGGTTACGTGGCGTACGTTGAGACGTTGCGTGATCTCGCGGAGAGCCTGTTTCGGCACGGATTTCGGCGGCTATACGTGCTGAACGGTCACCTGGGAAATCACGCGCTCAATGAGGTCGCGCTCCGGGAGGTGAAGCTCCGGTTTCCGAACGCGTTGTTGGCGCACGCCGAATACTTTCACGTAGCGCACGCCGAGATGGACGCGGTGATGCAGGCGCACGGGCACCCGGGCGGGCTGAGCATGGGACACGGGGACGAAATCGAGACCAGCCTCATGCTGGCGATCGTGCCTGGCCGCGTGAAGTTGTCGCGGGCCGTGGATGATGGACTGTCGCCCGAGCCGCCCGTGCAGGGGTTGGTCACTAGCTTCGAGGAGCGGTCCGAACACGGCATTGCCGGCAACGCGACGGTGGCCAACGCCGTTTTGGGCACCGAATTGCTGGAGCAGATCGTAGACCGAGTGACCTACGAACTCGCGAACTTTGCCGGTACGATCACGTTTCTCGGTTCAGGGGCATCCGCAGGGGGGCCACCGGGGTCAGCGCGAGGGTCCGAGGCAACGGACCGCGCGGAGGAAGGAATCACGACATGAAGATGAAGCTGTTCGCGCTGATCGCGCTGGTACCGTTGGTGGTAATCGCCCACGCGCAAGACAATGGATTCGGACCCCGGATCGGTCTGTTTTTGCCCACCGATAGCAAAGTTCGGGACGCATTCGGTTCGAACTTTTTGAACTTCGGTTTCGGCCGGGCTCGAAACGGTGTTCGGGCGAGCACCCGCACGGACTTCAGCGTGATCAATGCCGACCGCAACGGCAACCGACTGTTCCTGGTGCCCGTGACGCTGGTCCGTGAGTACCGGCTGATGGGCGACATGGATTCGGCGACTCAAGTGTACGGGCGACTCGGCGCGGGCTTGGCCTACATGGACTACGCGCTGACCAGCAACGGCACTCGGATCGCAGACAAGCGTCTGGGCGTCAACGGCAACGCGGAGATTGGACTTTTGCTCACCAAGCGGATCAACGTGTTTGCCCGCTATGACCTTTTCAACCGGCAAGAAGGCATCAACTTCAGTGGATTCACCGTCGGACTCAGCTACACGATTTCGCGCTTCTAAACGCGGGCGAAATCGGCCGACGCGATCAATCCCGGACTGAAGGGTGCCATTCCTGCACGCGAATTCGCACCCTCTATGCCAAAGAATTTACAACTGGAAACGGTCGAAGAGACCGCCGTTCTCGTGTTCATCAACGAAGACGAGGCGGAAGATATCGTCGTTGACGAGGAGCTTCGCGGACTTTGCGAAGCGGCCCACGTCGAACCCGTCGCCACAATTCGGCAACGGCTGGATCGCCCGTACCGCGCCACGTTTGTGGGTACGGGCAAGGTCGATGAAATCGCCGCGCTGGTGCGGGATTCGGAGGCGAACGTCGTGATCGTGGACGGGGAACTCAACGCCACCCAGACGCGCAACCTTGAGGAAGCCTGCAAGACCAAGGTCGTGGATCGCACCCAATTGATCCTCGACATCTTTGCCCGGCGCGCCCGGACGCACGAAGGGATGCTTCAGGTCGAACTGGCCCAGCTGACCTACATGTTGCCGAAGCTGATGTCGGTTTACACGAAGTTCGAGCGGCAAAAGGGCGGGATCGGGATGCGGGGACCGGGGGAAACAAAGCTGGAAACCGACCGCCGAATGGTCCGGGATCGGATCGCCAAGCTCGGTGAGGACATCGAGGAGGTCAAGCGAATCCGCGGGCAACAGCGCGCGGGCCGACGCCGCCACCCGTTTCCGTTTGCCAGCATCGTCGGCTACACGTCCGCCGGTAAATCCACGCTGATGAACCGGTTGGCGGGGACGGATCTGCTGGCCGACGCCATGCCGTTTGCCACGCTGGACCCGACCACGCGCAAAATCGACCTGCCCGACGGCTACGCGGTGTTTCTCACCGATACGGTCGGATTCATCCGGAACCTGCCGACCCACCTTGTCGCCGCGTTCCAATCGACGCTGGAGGAAGCGACGCTCGCGGACTTTCTGGTGCACGTGGTCGATGTCAGCACGCCGAACTGGGACATGCAGCGCGATGCGGTGCTGGAGACGCTGAAGGTGCTGGGCGCGCACGAGAAGCCGATCCTCACCGTGTTCAACAAGATTGACCGGCTGGAGGACCCGTCGCAAGCTCGCCGATTTGTGGCGGAATGGCCGAACTCGGTTGCGATCGCCGCAGGTCCGGGGCTGGGGATGGATGATCTGTTCGCGGCCATCCGGCGCCAGGTTCAAGAGCTCCTCGGTGCGACGACCTTGCTGATTCCGTACGATCAACCGGGTCTGTTGCAGGAGTGCTACGACTTCGGGAGGGTTCACGAACTGGAGTACCGCGAGGACGGCATCTACGTGCGGGCCGAACTGGTGCACGAGCTGAAGGCGCGCCTGTCTCGGTACGCAATCGGGGCGGCGGCGAGTTCGCCGAAGGAATGAATTCGCCAGGGAGGACACCTGCGGAAGGAATGACGGTCGGGGAAGCGCTCGCCGTGGGTGAGTCGCGCCTCCGGGCGGGCGGAATCGTGGATGCCCGGCTGGAGGCCCAACTGCTGGTGGGACACGCGATGGGATGGAGTCGCGTTCAGGTGCTGACGTACCCGGACGCGGAGATTCCCGAGTTGGCGTGGGAGCGGCTGGTCTCGCAGCGGTTGGCGCATGTGCCGATGGCGTACCTGCTGGGTTACCGCGAGTTCTTCGGCCGGCGATTCGCGGTGAACCCGGACGTGTTGATTCCGCGACACGAAACCGAGCTGATCGTTGAGCGCGCGCTCGCGCTGGCGGATCGGCCCCGGCGCGTGCTGGATCTCGGAACCGGAAGCGGGTGCTTGGCGATTACGTTGGCGCAGGAGCGGCCGAGTTGGACGGTTTGGGGCGTCGACCGGTCAGAGCGTGCGCTGCGGGTGGCGGCGCGCAATGCGGAGGAGCTCGGCGCGCAGGTGACTTGGGTGCAAAGCGACTGGGGCGCGGCCGTGTCGGGACCGTTTGATCTGGTGGTTAGCAATCCGCCGTACATCGGTACCGGCGAGCCGTTACCGCCGGAGGTCGCCGACCACGAGCCCTCGCTGGCCCTCTACGCGGGACCGGACGGCCTGGAGGCGTACCGACAGATAGCGGCGGAGGCGAACCGGTATGCGCCCGGCGCGGACGCGTTGTTCGAGATCGGGGCGGGTCAGGGCGAAACCGTACCGGAGCTGTTGCGCGCGTTCGGATGGTCGGACATCACCGGGTTTGTGGACCTCGCGGGGTTACCGCGCGTGGTTCAGGCACGCGTTCCGACATAATTTCAGTCCATGCAAATCGTCGTCCCGGAAGAGTTCCGCTACCTGTACGTGCAGGATGAGTCGCGCCCGGTGGTCAAGATTCCGGCCGACGTGCTGCGGACGAAGGCGGCGGAGGTCGACAAGATGACGAAGCGAACGACCTTCCTGATTGACGACATGATGCGCATCATGCGTCAGGCGAACGGCGTCGGCATCGCGGCGCCGCAAGTGGGCGTGAGCGCGCGGGTCATCGTGATCGCGCCCGAGGACGTTCGGCCGATGGCACTGATCAATCCGGTCATCGTGAAGCAAGAGGGCGAACAGGTTTCGGAAGAAGGGTGCCTCAGCATTCCCGGCCTGTACGGCATGGTCAAGCGGGCACAGTACGTGGAGGTGGAAGCCCTGGACCGGCGTGGGCGAGAGGTGACACTGGAACTGGAAGGGCGTCCGGCGGTGATCGTTCAGCACGAGGTGGACCACTTGGACGGCGTGCTCTTCATTGATAAGGTGCAGATGGAGACGTTGCACTGGATGGACCCGGACGCGCGCTGAGTCATGCGGATCGTTTACTTTGGGACGGGCGAGTTCGCGGTCGCGCCGTTACGGGCGATTGCGCCGCACGTGATTCGGGTGGTGACGCAGCCGCCTCGCCCTCAGGGCCGCGGGCATCGGTTGCAAGTCACTGCGGTCCACGCGCTGGCGGACACGCTCGGGCTTCCGGTGGAGACGCCGGAACGGGTGCGGGTGACGGCCTGGATCGACTCGATCGCCGCGCTCGAGGCTGACCTGCTGGTCGTGGCAAGCTACGGAAAGATTCTGCCCGCGCGGTTGCTCACCGTCGCTCGGCGAGGCGCGTGGAATCTGCACGGATCCCTCTTGCCGGAGTACCGCGGGGCGGCCCCGATTCAGCGCGCCATCATGGACGGCCGGTCGGAGACCGGGGTATGCCTGATGCAAATGGACGTCGGGATGGACACCGGCGACGTGTTGGATGTGGTGCGGACGCCGATCGGCCCGGACGAAACTTACGGGGAACTGCAAGCGCGCCTGAGTGAACTGGCCGCCGGGCAGTTGGCGCGTGCGGTCGAATCGCCCGACTCGCTGACGGCGGTCGCGCAAGATCACGCCGGTGCGACCCATGCGGCCAAGATCACGCGGGAGGACACCGAACTCGACGTCGGTCGTGCGGCGCGCGCGGAGTACAACCGATTTCGTGGCGTCACCCCGAATCCGGGCGCGGGATTGCCCACGAGCCTCGGACGGGTGCGGGTCAGCGCGGCCCGTTGGCGGCCGGAATCGGGCGAACCCGGGACGATCCTTTCGGTGGCGCCGTTGGTGGTGGCATTCGGGGAGGGCGCCCTCGAACTGATCGAAATTCAGCCGGAAGGTAAAAAACGAATGTCCGGGCGCGATTGGGCGAACGGGGCACGTTTAGCCCCCGGCCTACGTTTATCTGCACCGGGCGAGACGCACTCGCAACCGACGCCATGACTGTTCAACCGAATCAGCCGAAGATCACGCAGCGCCTGCTGCTGCGGACCTTGTTTCTTGCCCTTGCGCTGGCGGTCGTGGTGGCGGCGTACCAGTGGTTACAGAGCCTCAAGGGCGACTTTGACCTTGCGCCCGCGAATACGGCCGGCATGATCGCCGCCGTCCAGTTTGAGGCGGACGGTCAGCGCGTCGTGGCGTTTTCGCCCGACGGTAAGAAGGTCGAGAACCCCGGCTGGCGGAGCGGCATCACGGACCGCGACCATGCGTGGTCGTCCGACGGCAACCGACTGTTTTTCATCAGTGACCGCAATCCCGACGCGAATGCCAAGGATGCGGATATCCGCGCGTTCAATATCTTCCGCTGGAACCCGGTCACAAACTCGAACCCCGAGCAACGGACCACCAGCTCGCGCGGGCGATCGAACCCCAATTTTGCCGACGAGGTGGTGGAAGGCGCGCCGAACACGGCTCTCATCACCAGCGGCGGATTTGTGCTGGAGTTCAATCCAAAAGAACGCAAGACCACCCAGGTGCTGCCGCCGATCGGTCGCGAAGTGGCGATCAGCGACGAAGAGAGCGGCGCGACGAGTCAATTCAGCGGACTCTACGGCAAGTTTGGGACGAGCTTTCGATTCGCGAAGTGGTGCGGCAAGCGACGGTTCATCGCGGGTGTGATGCGTGGCGACGAGGGCGAAACGTTGGTGGTGCAAGACACGGAGCTCAACGCGAAGGGCGAACTGCCGCCGCCGGTGCCGGTGATGGCCGGCGAACGGGTGGATTTCGTCGTCGATCCGAAGACGGGGCGCCTCGTGTACAGCGTGCAGAACTTTCGCTGGGTGACGGTGGAGGCGATTCCGCCCCAGTTTCGCGAGGGGAACAAGGTCACGGTGCCGTTCCGGCATGGACTCGGGATTCACACCCCGGGCCAGCGTCAAGACGAGATCATCACGTTCTCGCAGGACTTCACAATGGCGTTCGGGGCGCCCACGATCAAGCCGGACGGAAGCCAGATCGCGGTGACGGTCGGCAAGTACGCGGATAGCTCGCTGTCGCCGACGCAGCTGATCCTGCTGCCGGTGACGGCCAACGCCACCGAGGCGCGGAGCGTGCTGCTAGAAGGCGAGGTTTTCGAACCGAATTTCAGCCCGGACGGCAAGCAACTTGCGTTCATTCGGCGGAAGGGCGGTAAGCGCGCCATCGCGGTGATCAACTCCGACGGGAGCGGTGAGCGGGTGGTGGCGGACGATCGCGACTACAGCACTCCGAAGTTTTCAACGCAGATCGCCGCCTCGACCCCGTAACGACCGGGCGCATCCGAGCCTTGCCATGTTAGCGGGGCGGGAGGTCTTGCCACAGCCGATGCCGTCGCCAATGGCGGATCACGCGCACCACGTAACCGAGGATATTGAGGTAGTCGCGGAAAAGGTCGTGGGCGGCGGCGATCGGTTCATCCGCGCGGCGTCGGTACGCCAGACACCAAAAGTCGAAGGTGAAGTACGTCACGCCGAGGATCACGAGCGCCCACCACCGGCCGGGTTCGGGCGCGTGCGGAATGATCGGATGCATGGCACCGACGGCCAGCGCGGTGACGACGGCTCCGAACGGGTGGCTAAAGTCGCGACCGCTCAGCAGGAGCACCGCGCAGAACACGGCACTGCCCACCGGGATCGCCATGAGGGCCGGATAAGTGGCGAGGAGCCACCCGAACAAGGTGCCGGTGATCGGCAGGCTGAGCGACATCGCACGGGTTTCTGGCTGAGTGCCGCGATACTCGATGCGGAGCAAGGCGAGCAATCCGCACCACGCGACGAAGCACGGTCCGGCGAGCGCGTTTGTTGCCATTTCGTGCGCAGGGCGGTCGGACTGGGGGAGCCATTGGGAGACAAGCGCGGCGGCCCCCACGCAACCGGTAAACGTCAGCGCGACGCGCCGGTTGAACGTCACGCGCTCGGCGTACGGGCCGTCGTGGACGTTTCCCGGAACCTCCAGCGGTTCCGGGATGTAGTCCGGGATGATCATGGGCGGCCTACGGCACGATTGCGTCGACCGGCGTCGGGAGCCCGAGGCCTTCCAGTTGCGGCAGGATCGCCCGCTTGTCGCCCACGAGCACCAGGACGCCTTGGCCGAACGGGAACGCGCGGGACGCCTGCGCGTCCAGCACGGCCTTGCTCAGGGCGCGGATCGTGGTGACATCGTCGCTGAGGCTGCCGAACGCGCGCCGGTTTTCGTGGAGACGGCGCATTGTGGCGAGAACGCCGTCGGAAGTTGAGAGCGATTCGATGATATTGGTTTGCATCGTCGAAACCGCCTTGCGCACCTCGTCCTCGGTTACGCCGCCTTCACTGATGCGCTTGAACTCGGCGAGGAACTCCTTCAGCGCGGCGCCGGTCACGTCGGTCCGAACGTCGGCCCCGGCGGTGAGGTAGCCCACGGCGGGATCGAAGGTGAAGCGGGCGTTGGCTCCGTAGGTGTAACCCTTCTCCTCGCGGAGGTTCTGGTTGAGTCGACTGGTGAACGTGCCGCCGAGGATCGTGCCGAGGGCCTGGTTCGGAATGCGTTCCGGACTCGCGTATGGGCTTCCGGGCGCGTAGAAACGCACGACCGTCTGGACCGCGCCGGGCTGATCCACGATGAACACGCGCAACGGGCTCGGCGATGGCTTCGGAATGCTGGCGGTCGGCGCCACTCCGGTGCCCGCCCAACCGGCGAAGGCCTTCTCGAGTTCGAACTTGATCGCCGGGCCCGGCAGGTTGCCCGTGACGAACATCGTGGCGTTGCTCGGCTGAAACAGCAAGGTGTGCTTCAGGCGCAGGTCTTCGGGCGCGATGGCGCGCAGGCTCTCGTCCGTGGCGAGCCGTCCGTACGGATGCTCCGGACCGAAGAAGTTGGCGAGGGCCGTGCGGATGGCGATCGCCCGCGGGGCGTTGCGTTCCTGCTCCAAATTCGCGAGTTCGATCCGTTGGACGCGCTCCCATTCGGTGGGGTCGAACCGCGGGCGGCGGATGGCGTCGGCGTACAGCGCCAGCGACCGGCCGAGGTTCGGTGTGAGCGTGGAGAGGCTCACCGCGAGGCTTGAATTGGTGGCCGACGCGCTGATGTCGGCGCCGAGTAGGTCAAGCGCGTTCCGGAAATCCGCCGCGCGGCGGGTGCCCGCGCCTTGGGTCAGCATTTCCGCCGTCATGGCGGTGAGGCCGGCTTCGTTCGCCGCGTCGAGGTCGCGTCCGCCGTTGAAGACGGTCATCACGTGGATCAGCGGGAGCTCGTCGCGGCGCCAGTAGAGCACCTTGACGCCGTTGTTCAGTACGATCTCGACCGGGCGATCCGGATTAAACGGCGCGAGCGGACCGATGGTCGGCGCGGTCTCCAATGGGCTTACCTCGGGGGTTGGGCCGTGCGGAATGACGCGCAGGACGAGCCGGTTCCACAGGCCGAGCGAGTTGGCGACGGCGGCCTTCACCGATTCGGGCGTGGCCTTGCGGTACGTCTCCAGAACGGTCGCGAACGCGTTGGGTTCCCCGAGGTAGAAGTCGTATTCGTTGAGGCGGTCGGCCTTGATCGACAGGCTTTCGAGCTCTTGCAGTTGCGACTTTTCGATCTTCGCCACCGCGCGGCGGAGTTCATCGGCGGTGGGGCCGGTGGCGGCGTACTGGCGGAGTACGGCGTCGATCGACGACTCGAGCTGGTCTTGCGAGGCACCTTCGGCGAGCGTGGCCTCCACGAAGAAGTTCGAACCGAGCGACAGGGATTGTTGGTAAGCGGAAACTTCGCTCGCGATTTTCTCTTGGGTGACGAGGCGTTCGTACAATCGGCTGGCGACGCCGTCGGCCAGGATGGACGCAGTGAGTCGGAGTTCGGCATCGCCGGGCTTGAAGGCGGCCGGGCTGTGCCACGCCATGATCGTTTTCGACTGCTCGACGTCGTCCACCATCGTCACGCGCTTCACGCCGCGGAGTTCGACCGGTGGAACGGGGCGGCGCGGGACGTCGTTGCCGCGCCGAATGCTCCCGAAAAACGAGGCGATCATCGGTTTGATCGCCCGGCTGTCGAAGTCTCCGGCGACGACCAGGGTGGCATTGTTCGGCACGTAGTAGGTGGAGAAGAAGGACTTGACATCATCCACGGTTGCGGCGGTCAGGTCTTCCATCGAGCCGATAACGCTCCAACTGTAGGGGTGCCCCTTCGGATACATCAGGCCCGGGATCGCGTCGTAGGCCCTGCCGTAGGGAGAGTTCTCCACCGACTGGCGACGCTCGTTCTTGACCACGTCGCGTTGGAGGTCGAGCTTCTTCTGATCGATGTTTTCGCCCAAGGCTTCGAGGCGTTCGGCGTCGAGGTAGAGAAGCGTCGGGAGGAGCGTGGACGGCCCGGAAGAGAAGTAGTTCGTGCGATCGTAATCGGTGGTGGCGTTATTGCTCCCTCCGGCGCGCTCCATGATCTGGTCGAACTGTCCGTTCGGCACCCGCTTCGTACCCATAAACATGAGGTGTTCGAACAGGTGGGCGAATCCGCTTCGTCGATCCGGTTCGTCCTTGCTGCCGACGCGGAACCAGGTGTTGATCGTCACGACCGGGAGGCGTCGATCCTCGTGGAGGATGACCGTGAGCCCGTTCGGCAACTTGTACTTCTCGACGGCCAAGCTTTGCGCCGTTCCGACGGCGACGGCGCCAAGGGCCAAGAGCGCGAGCCCCGCGCGTGCGAACGCCAACTTCATCCGGGTCACGTTACCCACCGAGGTGGCCTCCGCCGAAGTACGGTTGGAGCACGGCCGGAACCTCGATGGTTCCGTCTGCCCGCTGGAAGGTCTCCAAGATCGTGCTGTAGACGCGTGGGATACCGAGCGCGCTACCGTTTAAGATGTGCACGAACTCCGGCTTCGCGCCCGGTTCGGGTCGGTAGCGGATGTTGGCGCGCCGACTTTGGTACGCCTCGAAGTTGGAGCATGAGGAGACTTCGAGCCATTTTTCCATCGCGGGGCTGTAGACCTCGACGTCGTACTGCTTGCTGCCTTTAGCGCCGATGTCGTTCGCGCAGATTTCGATGACGCGGTACGGTAGCTGCAGGGCTTCGAGCACAGCCACCGCGTCATCGGTCATCGTTTCGAGTTCGGCGTAGCTCGTTTCCGGGGTCGCGAACTTGACCATTTCGACCTTATCGAACTGGTGGAGGCGTTGGAGCCCACGCGTGTCTTTGCCGGCGGCACCGGCCTCGCGCCGAAAGCAGGCGGAGTATCCGCAGAGGCGAATCGGCAAGGCATCGGCGTCGAGGATTTCGTCGCGGTAAAGGTTGGTGATCGGTACCTCGGCGGTGGGGATCAAAAAGAGATCGTCGGTCGAGGCGTAAAGGTCTTCTTCGAACTTAGGCAATTGGCCGGTGCCGACGAGCGAGGCGCGGTTGACGAGGTACGGCGGAAACACCTCCTGATAGCCGCGTTCGGTCTGGAAGTTGACCATGAACGTGATGACGGCGCGGAGCAATCGGGCCCCTGCGCCGACGTAGACGGGGAACCCGGAGCCTGCGATCTTGGCGCCCCGAGCGAAGTCGACGAGGTGAAGCCGTTCCGCGAGGTCCCAGTGGGCGGCGGGGGTGAAGTCGAACTGGCGTAGGTGGCCGCCCTCTCGCACGACTTGGAAGATGGTGTCCGCGTCGCCGTCGGGCACCGAGTCGTGCGGGAGGTTCGGCATGTCCAGCTCGATTTGGCGCAATGCGTCCTCGTGGGTACGCGATTCGGCTTCGAGTTCGGCGATACGCGCCTTAAGGTCGCGGGTTTCGGCTTTTGCGGCCTCGGCTTCGTCGCGCTTGCCTTCGGCCATCAGTTTGCCGATGTTCTTGGAGATTCGATTGGATTCAGCCTGGGCGCGCTCAAGCTCCAGCAGGGTGGCACGCCACTGTTCGTCGGCGGCCAAGAACTGGTCGACGATGCTGACGTCTAGCCGTTTACGGGCAATGCCGTGGCGTACGGTGTCGGGGTGGCGTCGAATGAGGTCGCGATCTAGCATCGGCGAGGCAGAGTTTAACTTGTCCTCACGGACGCGAAACGAATTTCGGCACGATGCGTTGGAAACGTGGAGTCACGGGTGCAAGCCCGCGTGTTACGTTTCGCCGGGGCAAAAGCCCCAGAGTGGAGGGAGTTTGCCGATTCGGCGTGACACTTCCATGCGCGCTAGGTAATATGTTGGTGGGCACATGTGCTCTCCTTTTCTGGTGACAGAAGAGGGTTGGGCGGTTGAACGCGTTGACGTGAATGCACGGAAGCGGGAAGCGAGGCGTAGGTAACCAGGCAGGCTGCGACTTGTCCTCCGGCGGAGGTTCATTACGGATGCGCGAGACATCGCCTCCGTTTGGAGACAACAAAACCATGCAGCGAACTCTCAAGCTTGCGCTTACCGCTGTCCTCGGCGCCGCCGCCATCGTGCCGGCTTACGCGCAGGACAACTTCCCGGATGTTCCGGAAAATCACTGGGCCTACGAAGCCCTGCTCCGCATGAAGAGCAACGGTCTTCTCGTGGGTTACCCGGACGGCCGCTTCCGCGGTGCTCGCCCGGCCAGCCGCTACGAAATGGCGGTTGCGATCCACGCGACCTACGTCAACCTCAAGAACATCACCGACGGCCTGCAAAAGCAGATCGACGAGCTCAAGGGCATGTCGACCGGTTCGGGCGATGCTCAAGGCAGCCAAAACCTCCGCGGCGCGCTGGAAAATCTCCAGAACGACGTGAGCGGTCTCAAGAAGTGGGGCGATGACATCGCTGCTCTTCGCCGCCTTACCGACACCTTCCAAAAGGAACTCCAAGACCTCAACGTCAACGTTGAGCAAATGAAGAAGGACCTGAAGGATCTGCAAGATCGCGTCACCGTCCTCGAGAAGGTCAAGCCGGCCATCTCGATCAGCGGCGATGCCAACCTGTGGGTTGCCTCGGGCCACGGTACGGACGGTCGCGGTCACCTGAACAAGGACGGCCGATACGCGGGTGCTCGCCTCAACGGCGGCGTCGTCAACGGAACCAGCTTCCTGCAAGACCTGACGGTTCTGCACGAAGGCGCGTTCAAGTTCTCGACCACCAACGAAACCGGTCCGAAGTTCGCGGCGACGCTCGTGTCGGGCAACATGCTCGGCGGCGGCAACACCCGCGGCGCGTTCTACAACCAAGGTCTCCCGACCTTCGGTACGGGCTACTATGAGTCGGCCGGCCAAGACGTCTACTTCCAAGACTTCTCGGTCAAGTTCGACTCGGCCGTCGCTGGTCTCGGCGTCAATGCCGAAATCGGTCGAACCGGTTACAAGATCAGCCCGCTCGTGCTGCAACGACCGGACTTCACCACGTACTTCGCCAACGACCGATGGGACAACGGCAAGTACCTCTTCGACGGTGCGATCCTTGGCTTCAACTTCGGTAAGGTCAAGCTCGACGTGTTCGGCGGCCGCAACGAGCGACGCTTCAGCAACAACGGGATTGAACTCCAACCGATGCTCTTCGGTTCGAACTACAACCCGCTGAACTTCTCGCCGGATCGCAGCCTGGGTGCCAACGTCAATGTCCCGATCGGGGAAATGGGCGGCGTCAACCTGAGTTACCTCCTGTTCGACAGCAGCACGGCGGTTCCGGTGAACACCACCAACTTCAACCGCGTTGAAGTGCTCGGTGCGGATGCCAACTTCAAGCTTGGCAACAACATCAAGTTGACCGGTGCTTACGCTCAAACCAACCTGAAGCGCAATGACTCGACGCGACGAGACGATGACAACATCGCCTTCCAAGCGAACGCCGAGTACATGGGCAACAACTTTGGCGTGGGCGTTGGCTTCCGACGCGTGGAAGAAAACTTCACCGCGCCTGGCGACTGGGGCCGACTTGGCTTCCTGCGCAACGCGACCAACCTCGAAGGCTTCACCGCCAAGGGTCACCTCAACCTGGGTAGCAGCCTCACGCTGCGAGCCGGTGGAGAAATCCTCGAAGGCGTGAAGAACTTCGGCGCGGGCGTCAGCGCCTTCGGCACCAACACCGAAGTGCAAACGTTCAACGTCGGTCTGGACTACAAGCTCAGCCCGAACTTCACCGTCATGCTCGGTTACGAAGACACCGAGTTCAAGGGCATCCCGGGCTTCGCGGGTGCTAAGCCGCGATACCGCTGGTACAACCTCGGCCTCGGCTACGGCATCAGCGAAACGACGATGCTCCACATCGGTTACGAAATCTCGGACCACAAGAACGACATCTTCACGAACGGCTTCGCGGCTTCGAGCGCGAACGGCCAGTATCGTGGCGGTTTCTTCACCACGCAACTCTCGGTTAAGTTCTAAGGAACTTTCCGAACTGCGTTCGGCCCTCTCGCCCTCGTGGCGAGGGGGCCTTTTTGTTGGCCGCCGTGGATAACGGCCGACCACGCTGGTACGTTAGATTTGTGATGAATTCGAAACTTGCCCGCATCGGGCTCTGCGTGACCATCGTGGCGGCCACCGCCGTCGCTATGCCGCAAATCCGCCAGATCATCAAGATCGTGGGAGTTGCCGCCGCCGTCAAGCAGTTCGGCCCGCAGATCAACTCGGCCATGAACAAGCTGGCGTCGCACTCCGACAGCGATGTCGCGGCGACGAAGGTCGTGCCGATTATCAGCGCCGGCGTCAACAGCCGCAAGGCGATCGGGGCGGCTCAGGTGATGGGTCCGAAGAGCCGCGTCGAGAAGGTGGGTGCCGTCGCGCAGCTCGATCAGGACCTGTTCGGACGCGAGATCAAGATTCGGGCGATGATCCCGATCGAAGGGAACGATGTGACCAAGCTCCGCCGCGTGGAAGGCGTGGGCGTGAGCGGCATCATCGACCTGCGCCTGTAGTTCACACGTCCGAACCGGGCGCCAAGGGCCGTTCATAAGCGGCCGGTCAGAAGTAGCCGGTCAGAAGCGGCCGGGCTGGGACGAATCCGGCCGGCGCTACAGCGCGGCGACGAGCTTCGTGAACTGATCCGGCGTGAGCGCCTGCGATCCGTCGCTCAGGGCATCCTTCGGATTGGGGTGCATTTCGACCATCACGCCATCGGCTCCGGCGACCTTGCTCGCCAAGGCCATCGGCAAGACGTACCGGGCGACGCCGGTGGCGTGGCTCGGGTCCGCGACGACCGGCAGGTGCGAATACTCCTTCAGCACCGGGATCGCGGCGATGTCAAAAACGTTCCGCGTATAGGCCTTGTCGAACCCGACGATGCCGCGTTCGCAAAGGATGACGTTCGGATTGCCTTGGCTGAGGACGTACTCGGCGGCGAGGAGAAACTCGTCGATGCCGGCACTCGGGCCACGCTTCAAGAACACGGGTTTCATGCTTTTGCCCGCTTCGATCAGCAGCGGGAAGTTTTGCATGGACCGCGCGCCGATCTGAAGGATGTCGACAAACTCGGCCACCACGGGAACCATGTCGCCGCTCATGACTTCGGAGATCGTGACCATCCCGAACTCTTCGCCGACTTGGCGGATGATTTCCAGGCCCTCGCGCTGCAGCCCCTGGAACGCGTAGGGGGAGGTGCGAGGCTTAAACGCGCCGCCGCGGAGCACCTTCGCGCCGCTCGCGCGGACGATTTCGGCGGCTTGGCGAAATTGGCCGGCGGATTCGACGGAGCACGGACCGCCGATGACGACGAAGTCTCCGCCGCCAAAGCGGACGTCCTTCACCTCGACGACGGTGTCTTCGCGGTGGAACTCGCGCCCGGCAAGTTTGTACGGGCGGCTGGTCTGCGTGACCTTGCTGACGCCGGGCATGGCGGTGAGCATCACCTCCATGTCCGTGCGCTGATCGGCGCTGAGGGTGCTCGGAATGCCGATGGCGGTGCGGTCTTGTCCGGGCAGAACCAGCGGCTCGAAGCCACGCTCACGGATGGCAGACGCGACGGCCTGAATCTCGGCATCCGGTGCGCCGACTTGCATGACGATAATCATGCGAATGGTTTTACCGCCGCCGCGAGGCGGTTGCGGTCCCGGAAAACTTACTCTTCGTCGTCCGGATCAAACGGCGCATCTTCCGAAGCGGCCAGGGTCGCGGCCGAGGTCGCGGCTCCGGCGAGCTTCTTGTCGATTTCCATGCTCACGATCGCAATGTTCTTCAGGCTTCGGTTCGGGCAGTTGTTGCAGACGAACTCCACCGAGACGTTCTGAAACCAATCCGGAACCTTTTCAATCGTTTTGCCGCAGGTGCAAGTCACCATCTGTGTTCTCCGTTTCCTCTTGAAAGGCGATCAACGCCTGTCGATGGCTGAGGACGCCATTGACGATACAAACTGCCGTGGCGGCGAAGTACAGCACGAAAAGCTGCGATTCGCGTCGCTGGCCCGGGTCCCGAATCAGCTCGTCACCGCCCAAGAATGGCAGTCCGGCGACTCCGACCACGAACAGGAAGAGCGCAATCCAAAAGTACGAGTTCCGTTGCCACCGAGGCCTTTGGGGCAGTTTTTTCGCGCTCACGAACTCGCTATATTACCCGCTGGGCGGTTCGATTCCCCCGACCGATCCGCCACTTCCGCCGTCGTCGGGCGGATTGGCCGGGGCGGACGGGGCCGGGGCCGCGTCGGTCGCGGTCGATTCCGCGACTTTCGGTTTCGGCTTCGCGCGACGTCGGCGACGCCGTGGTTTTGGTTTTTCATCGGCCGCCGGGGCTGGCTCCACGCGCGGTCCGTTGGAGGCGCGCGACCGGTTGGAAGCGATCACGACATTCTCTCGGACCGAAACCTCGACTTCGGGACCCTTCGTAGCGTTGCGACCGGTGGGGCGATTCTCGGCCTCGTCATCGGCGTCTTCCACCGGACGTACCTTGATGTCGGGCGTCAGCGATTGCGCCGCGCCGGGAATCACGTTGAGATTCGGGTTGAGGTTGAGCTTGCCCGCCGCTTTCTTCAGCTTGCCGCCCACATTGGGGCCGATGAAGGCGTACCCCACGTACGCGAGCGCGAGGGGAACCACGAGCCATTTGACCACGCCGCTCACGGCCTTGCCCATGCGCCCATTATGCGACAGGTACCGTAGGAAACGCCATGCCGGCGGAGGTCTTTTTCGACGTTTGGAGCGTTCAGTCGCCGGTGATCGAGGCGCGGATGCCCGGGGAGGCGTCTTACCCGGTATCGGCCTACCCGCATCCGTACCTGGCGATCGCGGACGGGCTGCAATCGCAAGAGCTTCCGGTCGTGATTCTGGAGAACGAGGCGTGCCGAGTGACGATCTGCCCGGCCCTCGGCGGTCGGGTCGTGGGCTGGTTCGATAAGCGGTTGCGACGCCACGCCATTCGGTTACCGGAAGTGATCGGTCTGGTCGCCGATGGTCCGCGCGGGGCGTGGTGGCCGTACGGCATTCGGCTGGAGACGTCGACCGGACCGCTGGCGTCCGATCTCGCGCCCGTGCAGTGGCAAGCGGTGTATCCGGGCGAAGACGATGATCCGGCGGGGGTTTGGATGGCGGGACTCGCGAGCGACGGTTGGAGCTGGCATCTGGCGTACGCCCTGGATGCGTCCGCTCCGAGTCTTTCCGTGGAGGTGCGGGTGCAGAACCGGTCGGACGCACCGATCGCGATCGACCCGGTGCTCTCGATGTTTGGCGAGGGCCGCAGTTACGCGGGCGGCGCCGATGGCCGCGACTGGCTCACGCATTGGAACGACGGGTGGTTCCTCATCGAGGCGGTCGGAGACGTGCCGCTCGAATCGACACCCGCCGGCGGCCCGGGCCGGATCCATTTTGGGCCGAGCCCGGTGCGACCGACGCTCGCGCCTTACCAGACCGATTCGTGGTCGCTCCGGCTGCATGCGTTGCCGAGCCTGGGCGAGCCGTGGCACGTGACGGCGGAACTGGCGATCGGGTTCCGGGATGGCGGCGTCGCGGTGTACGCCGAGCGGGCGGTGCCGAACGCGCGAGTGTCGATTCAGCTGGACGATGGCACCGCGCAATCGGCCACCGCGAGCCTGGTGCCGGAACAAGTTTGGGCGGCGGAACTGGGCGATCTCGCCGAGCGGGTCACGGCGGTCGGGGTTCAGAACGCTGCCGGCGATTTGCTGGCGATGGCGCGGCGGCCGGAAATCGGTGAGCCGGCGCCGTCGCGGGCTCGCACCGGGGAACTTGGCGAACCGTGGCGACCGCTCCCGCCGGAATTGGCGTTGCGAATTCCGGGCCGCCAGCACGCGGCGTGGGTGGCTTTGGCCGATGCCGCGATCCGGGAGGGCGATTGGGAGACGGCCCGCGGGCGATTGGAGCGGGCGACCGGTTTTCAAGGCGAGGACGCGCTGACATGGTGGCGGCTGGCGTTGGCCCATCGCTACCTCCGGCGCGCGGAAGGTCGGCCGGCGACGGAGGCGGACCCGGCCCTGGAGAACGCCTTCTACCTGGCTCCGCTGGAGCCGCGATTACGCGCGGAGCAGTTTCTGACGGCCTCGGAGGACGCGACCGGCGAGGCGGACCCGACCGGGCTGCTGAAGCCTTTGGCCGCGATGCCGCATGCGCTTGTGGATGTGGCCGTGGCGTATTTGGAGCTTGGCCTCCGCTCAGATGCCTTGCTGTGGCTCTCGGCCGCGCTTGAGCTGGCCGAAGGTCCGTTGCTGCGGGCTTTGCGCGCGGCGACTTACCGACAACTCGGGCTGGAGATGGAAGCGATGGCGGACGCTCAGCACGCTGACCGGCAACCGATTCAGCCGCCGTTTCCGATCGGTGCGGCCCGGGCGTGGGTTCGGGAGGCGGCGGACTCCACGCGTAGTCGCGCGTTCGCCACGCTGCTCTCGCTGGACCCCGCCGCGGAACCGACGCCGGACCGCGGAACCGGTTAGCGGGTGGCGGCCAAGATCTGCTCGGTCGTCCGAAAGTGGAGCTTGGCGACCTGGCGCAACACGTCGCGGCCATGCTTGCGCACCAAAGCTTCGCCGACCGGCCGCACGACGGTTGCACCCTTGGGCAGGGTAGTGCCGTAGGTTTCCGACAGTTCGGCCAGTGCGCGCAAAAATCCGGCGCGGGCCAGCACGCTCGCGGCGGCGACCGCGAGGTCGGCCTCGGCGCGCACGCGGGAAACGAACTGAGCGGCCCGCGCCTGCGGCCCGAGCCGCTTTTTCACGATGGCACCGCCGCGTGCGAACTCGTCCGAGATGATCAGTTCGGCGGCGGCCTCGGCCATCACGGCGTCAATCACGGCGGCGTGTCCGTCGGCGAGCAAGTGGTTGAGATTGCGGATGGCCTCGTACTTGGCGTTGTACTCGGCGGGGTTCCACACGATGACGTGGTGCGGGCAGTGCTCGGCGATGATGTCGGCCAAACGGAGCGCGGCGGCGTCGGTCAGCTTCTTGCTGTCCATGACGCCGCCAAGTCGCTCACTGATCGCGTCGTCTACGTAGCATGCGGCGACGACGAGGGGGCCGAAGTAGTCACCTTTTCCGCTTTCGTCGACGCCAATGCGTGGGGAGGGCATTCGGACATATTGGCCGAATCGTCCCCGGATGCGGGCGTCGGTTCGGCGGGCTCGACGTCGGGCATCCGAATGTTTCGGAAGTGGGGGTCGATGACGCCGATGGCGCAGGCGGCCATCATTCCGAGGCCCATGGCGAGGAACGTGCCGCCGATGCCGATCCATTTGATGAGCGTGCCCCCCATCACGGCGCCGAGCGGCATCACGCCCGTCGCGATCATCGCAAGCACGCTGCTGGTTCGGCCCCGAAACTGGTCGGGCACGCTGAGCTGCATGTAGGTGTTGATCGGCACGTCGGCGGGCGGAACCGCGAGCCCAGCCGCGACATTGCACAGAATGAAGGCCCAGTAGTTCGGGAGAACGCCCATGAGGCCGACCGTAATGCCCACCACGCTAAGGCATAGCGCGAAGTTGAGCCCGGGCCGCTTCGGAGGAAACTTGGCCGCGAGTGCGCTGCCGCCGATCATCCCGAGGAAGAACGACATCTCCCAGATTGCGAGGTTGCTCGGCTGACCGTCGAACCATTTTTCGTTCGCGGCGACGTACACCACGAAGAACGGGGCCACGGTGAGGCGGAAGATCGCGAGGAGGAGGATGAGCACGGTGAGGTCGCGTCGCGTCCGCACGTACCGGAACCCTTCCATGAACTCGTGGAGCGGTCGGCTACGCGGGGGTGCCTCGGCCTTGGCGATGTGATCAGGAACGAGCCGGGGCAGCAGGGCGATAAACACTGCCGACAAAAAGAACGACGATGCGTTGACCGCCATGACGATTGTGTAGAACTGCTCCGGCGCCGCGTTGTACAGCAGTGACATCGCGCCCGCGGACAGGGCGAGCCCGGCGAGCGGTGCCATGTTTTGGGTGGCGGTGCTCAGGGCGTTCGCGTTTAGGGTCTGGGCGGGCGGCACCAACATCGGGATCGCGGCGGTCTTGGCCGGGAGAAAGAATGACCGGATGCTGGACAGCGTAAACGCCAGTGCCATAAGGAGCCACGGAGCGGGCGGCACCTTCAGCAAGAACATCATCGCCATGGCGACGAGTACCGCGCCGCTGATGATGTCGCTCCACAGCATGACGTTTCGGCGGTCGAAACGATCGGCCACCACGCCGCTGTACGGGCCGAAAAGGAGGAACGGCAACGTTTCCATCGCGGCGACGTAACCCACCATTTCGTCGGAGCCGGTGAGTTTCTTCACCATGAACATGAAGGCGACGTAATAGAACGAATCGCCGAGTTGCGAGATGAGTTGGCCGAGCCACAGGTCGCGGAACGACCGGATCGAGAGTACGTTTCCGAAATTCACGGGGATCCTTTAGGGGTGTAAAGAGAGGGCGAGGTGAGATCGACGAAGGGTGGCCGTCGGTCGAGTGGTCGCCGAGGCCCGCTAATGGAGTCCGAGAATGGTCATTGGCTCGGCGAACAGTATGTCACGTGGCCCGGTGGTTTCGATAGGCCGGGTAGGACGTTTGACCGGTACCCTCTTCGCGCATGAAGGCGATGATTTTCCCGGGTCAGGGGTCGCAAAAGTCGGGCATGGGTCAGGGGCTGCGGGAGCAGTCGGCGGCGGCGCGCGAGGTGTTCGCCCGGATTTCGGAGGCGGTCGGGCAGGACCTGGAGGCGGTTTGCGGACTGCCCGACGACGCCTTGCGGGCCACGCAGCACGCGCAGATCGCGCTTTACACGGTCAGCGTCGCGGCGCACGCGGCCTTCGGAGAGGAGCTCGGTCCGTTCGCATTCTCGGCCGGGCACTCGGTCGGCGAGTACGCGGCGTTGGCGGCAGCCGAATTCATCTCGATTGAGACCGGGGCGCGGTTGGTGGCGCGACGCGGGGCGCTGATGGCGTCGGCGGGCGAATCGGCTCCCGGCACGATGGCGGCCGTGCTCGGGCTCGACGCGCATCAGATCGAACCGGTGCTGGCGGATACCCCGGGCGTGGTGGTGGTGGCGAATGACAACTGTCCGGGCCAGATCGTGATCAGCGGCGACGTTGCGGCGGTCGCGGCGGCGACTCCGCGGCTGACGGAAGCGGGAGCGAAGCGGGTGTTGCCGCTCAACGTGAGCGGTGCGTTCCACTCGCCGCTGATGGAACCGTCGTCACGGGCCATGCGGGAGGCGCTGGATGCGGCGGAGTTTCGTCCGGCCCCGATTCCGGTGGTGGCGAATGTCACGGCCAATCCGGTGACTGATCCTTCGGCGTGGCCGGATCTGCTGGCGCGCCAACTGTACTCATCGGTGCGGTGGACGGAGAGCGTGCAACGGATGATCGCCGCGGGGGTGACCGAATTCGTCGAGTTTGGAAGCGGCGAAGTGCTCGCGGGGCTCATCAAGCGTATCAGTCGTGACGTGTCGGTCCAATCGCGCGGTTAAGCGGTACCGGTGGCGGGGCGAATGGGTTAAATTTGCGCATGCGATTTTCGGATCAGGTCGTGCTCGTCACCGGGGCCAGTCGCGGGATCGGGGCGGCATTGGCGCGGGCGTTCGCGCAGGAAGGCGGGAAGGTCGCATGCGTGGCCACGACTCAGGAAGGGGCGGACCGGACGGCGGAAGAGATCGGCGGGCGCGGGTACGCGTGCGACGTCTCGGACAGTGCGAGCGTGGACGCGATGGTGGCGGCGGTCACGGCCGACCTCGGCCCGGTTTCGGTGCTCGTGAATAACGCGGGCATCACGAAGGACGGCCTGCTCATGCGGATGAAGGACGACGACTTCAACCGGGTGCTGGATGTGAACTTGCGCGGGGCGTTCTTCACGATTCGGGCGGTCTCGCGGGGGATGTTGAAGCTGCAATACGGGCGGATCGTCAATATGGCGAGCGTCATCGGGCAGACCGGGGCGAAGGGTCAGGCGAACTATGCGGCGGCCAAAGCCGGCATTTTTGGCCTGACGATGAGCGTGGCGAAAGAGTTTGGCTCGCGGGGCATCACCTGCAATGCGGTGGCGCCGGGGTTCATCGAGACCGACATGACGGCGGGACTGACCGACGAGTTCAAGACGTTTGTGCAACAGACGGCGCCGGCCGGTCGATTGGGCACGCCGGCGGACATCTCACCGGCGGTGCTGTTTTTGGCGAGTCGCGAGGCGGCGTACATCACGGGGCAAACGCTGACGGTGGACGGGGGATTGACCCTTTAGTCCGAGCGGTCCGGAATCGGAACGGCCTAAGCGTGGTATCTTTCCGAAGTTATGTCGGAAGACATTCTCGGACGTGTCGTGAAGGTCACGGTAGAAGAGCTGGATGTAAAGCCGGAAGAAGTGGTGCCTACGGCATCGTTCACCGAAGACTTGGGCGCGGATTCGCTTGACGTCGTGGAACTGGTCATGGCGCTGGAGGACGAGTTCGGCGTGGAGATTCCGGATGAAGATGTCAGCGACATCAAGACCGTTCAGGCGGCGGTCGATTTCATCGGAAAAAAGCTCGCTCAATGAGCAGTTGGCCGGAGCCATCCGGCCGGGTGGTCATTACCGGTCTTGGTGCCATCACCCCGATCGGGACAGGGGCCGAAACGGTATGGCGCAATGCATTGGCAGGCAAGAGTGGCGTTGCGCGCATTGAACTGATTGACCCGGCACCGTTCACCACTCAGATTGCGGCGGAGGTCAAAGACTTTCAGGCCACCGATTGGCTGGACCGCAAGGAAGCTCGGCGAGTAGACCGGGTGATCGCGATGGGTGTCGGGGCGGCACGGCTCGCGCTGGCGGACGCGTCGGTCACGCTGACGGACGAGCTTCGGAACCAGTTTGGCGTGTACATCGGCTCCGGCATTGGCGGGCTGAGCGTGATGTACGAGCAGACCACGAAGATGATCGCGCAGGGGCCGGATCGGGTGAGCCCGTTCTGGGTGCCGTACATGATCGCCAATATGCCCGGCGGGTTTGCATCAATCGAACTCGATTTACGCGGTCCGAATGTGGCCCCGGTGACGGCGTGTTCGACAGGTGCCAACGCGATCGGCGACGCCTACCATGTGATCAAGCGCGGGGACGCGACGATGATGCTCGCGGGCGGCGTCGAGGCCCCCATCACGGAGATTGGAGTCGCCGCGTTCTGCGCCGCCCGGGCCATGAGCACCCGGAATGACGAACCCGAGCGCGCCTCCCGACCGTTCGACGTGGGTCGCGATGGCTTTGTGATGGGCGAAGGTTCGACCGTGCTCGTGCTTGAAGATTACGCGCACGCAATCGCGCGGGGTGCACGCATTTACGCGGAGGTCGTCGGTTACGGACTGACGGCGGACGCCTATCACATCACGGCGCCGCATCCGGAGGGAAGCGGTGCGATCCGGAGCATGCAGATGGCGTTGCGCAACGCGGGGATCGCGCCGGAGCAGATCGACTACATCAATGCCCACGGCACATCGACACCGTTGGGAGATGTCGCGGAGACGCTGGCGATCAAGCGGACGTTCGGCGAGCACGCGTACCGGCTGGCGGTGAGCAGCACCAAGAGCATGACGGGGCATACGCTCGGCGCGGCCGGGGCCCTGGAGTCGCTGTTCTGCACGCTTGCCCTGCGCGATCAGGTGCTGCCGCCGACTATCAATCTGGAGCAGCCGGACCCCGAGTGTGATTTGGATTACGTGCCGAACGCGGCGCGCCCGACGGAGATCGAGTACGCATTGAACAACTCTTTCGGATTTGGCGGGCACAACGTGTCGCTGGTGCTGAAGCGGCACGCATCGGCCGAACGCACTGGCGCGTCTATCGGCGTGTGAGTTCGCTGGAATCGCACGTCGAGGCCTTCATCGCGCACCTGCGCGTGCGGGCTTCGGCGCAAACGGTTCGGGCGTACCAGAGCGATCTGAACCAATTTCTGCTCATGGTCGGCCCCGATGGGGCGTGGACGGCGGAGAATTGCCGTCGATACCTGCGGACTTACGGCACGAGTAGCGTCACACGGGCGCGCAAGCGGGCGAGTTTGCGGAAGTTTGCGAAGTACTTGGTAGCGATCGGTGCGAGCGCGATCGATCCGACCGAGGATTTGGAGAGTCCGATTCGGCGGAAGCGGCTCCCGAAAGCGTTATCGATGGAACAGGCGGGTGAGCTTTTGGATCACCGTCCGGACGGCAAGCATCCGTTCCGAGATGCCGCGCTGCTGGAACTCATGTACGGAGCGGGGTTGCGCGTGTCGGAGGTCGTCTCGGTCGAGCGGGCGCACTTGGATTTGGACCGGCTGTGCGTGCAGGTTCGCGGGAAAGGGAACAAGGATCGGGTTACGTTTTTCGGCCGCTCGGCGCGAGAGGCGGTGCTCCGGTACTTGGCGAGCGACGAGGGACCGGGGGCGAGTCGATGGCTGTTTCCGGGAGCGGGAGATCGGCCGCTGACGACGCGTACGGTGCAAAACGTCATCAAGCGGTGGGCGGCATCGGCGGGGCTTCCGGCGGACGTGTCCCCGCATACTTTGCGGCACAGCTTTGCGACGCATTTGCTGGACGGCGGGGCGGACCTCAAGAGCGTTCAGCAGCTGTTGGGCCACGAGTCTTTGGCCACCACTCAGGTGTACACCCACGTGAGCGTAGAGCGACTGAAGGACGCGGTGGAACGGGCTCACCCTCGGTCGACCGCAGGTTCGTGACGTCGCGGACCCCGGGGAGTTGGGAGCGGCTAAACCCAGGTGCTGGCGCGGCGGAAAACCTTATAGTTGACCGGGCGTTGGATGTGGCCAAACACGAAGTCGGGCCATCCGACCATGTAGTCGAGTTTGTATCCGGGATCGGGCGCGATGAGGACGAGGGGAACCGATGCGGCGGTCGGGTGCACCATTTTCGAGCGGGCGAACGCCTCGTAGCCGGCGATGAGGTGCGGGTCGTTGAGCGTCGCGATGAGGTCCACGAACAGCAGGTCGGCCTGGTGTGCGTGCTCCAGTGCTTCTGACCAGTCGCTGTAGGTGCGCACTTCGTCGGAGGGGTGGAAACCCTCGCGGGCGGCGGCCACGAGTTCCGGGTCCTTGGTGATGAGCACGAAAATCATGGTTGAATCGGCGAAACATTACGGCCGGAATACTCGTGATGCGACATCAGTCCCCTCGCTATTCGACGCATAACATAGGGATTGTTGGCATGACGACCGCAAGAATCCAAGAAAAATTTCTCGTGAAAAACATCACTGGGCCCTTGCATATCAAAAATGGCTGATGTAATATGACAGTGTCAGTGAGGACGGAATGATTCATTCTGAAGTCGCCGACGGAACGATCATGGTCACCACCTCGAATCCGAACGATAGTATTGTGCGCACCGACGAGGAGTACCGCCGGTTTCAGGGAATGATTGATGATACGCGTCGGCGCGCCTACACAATGGCTCTGCAGTTGACGCGTAACTCGAGCGATGCCGAAGACCTGATGCAGGACACGTTTGTGAAGGCGTGGCGCGGATTTGACAGCTATATTCCGGGCCGCCCGTTCCTGAATTGGTTGCTGCGGATCATGCAACGCGCGTACTTGGACTCGCGTCGGCGCGAGAACCCGATTCGCAAGGCGGATTCGCTGCACAACATGGTGTCGCCGTCGGACGGCGAAGTGCAGGAACTGCCGATTGCGGACGAGAGTCCCACGCCGGATCAGGAGCTGATTCGCGACGAGTTTCGGGCAGAACTGCAGGCGGCCCTCAACGAGCTTCCGGACGTTTACCGAACCGCGATCGTGATGTGCGACCTCGACGGGCTGAGCTACAGCGAAATCGCCGACGTTCAGCGCACGACGATCGGTACGGTGCGAAGTCGCATTCACCGCGGTCGGCGACTGCTGCGCGATATCGTGCTTCGACGCGGCTTCGCCCTCTAATCGTTGGCGGACGCGTCGGGCGCGGCGACTGGGCCAGATAACCCGAAGAATCGGCGCGCGTTCTCGGCGGTAATCGTCGCGGCCTCGGCCTGGGTGACATCCCAGAGGTCGGAGAGACGCCGGAGGATGTGGGTGAGGTTCGCGGGTTCGTTCGGTTTTCCGCGCACGGGCTCCGGGCTGAGGTACGGGCTGTCGGTCTCGACCACGATGCGATCGCGAGGATACGTCTGCGCGATTTCTCGGAGCACTTCGTTCTTGCGGTACGTGAGCGGTCCGCCGATTCCGATGTAGCCCCCAAGGCGATCGAGGCGTGCGGCATCGGCCGCGTCTCCGGAGAAGCAATGGAAGAGGTACGGTCGCCGCGGCTGGGGTTCGAGCACGTCCAACAGTTGAGGCGTGGCGTCGCGGGCATGGAAGATGACGGGCAGGCTGAGTGATGCCGCGAGGTCGAGGTGGTCTTGCAGCGCGGCCGATTGCTGCTCGAGCGTGGCGGATTTCCAGTGCAAGTCCAGGCCGGTTTCGCCAACCGCGATCGCCTTGGGGTGGAGCAGGGCCTGCTGGAGCCGGCGGATTTCTCCCGGGCGGTACTCGGCGGTGGAGTTCGGGTGCCAGGCAAGCGCGGCGAACACGTCGTCGTGGGCTTCGGCAAAGGCGAGGGCCGTGTCCCAATCTTCGGGGTCGGTGCCGATGACCACCACCGTGCCGACGCCGGACTCGCGGGCGCGGCTCAGAATGTCGGCGCCGGTGAGTTGCGGGTCGCTGACGTCGAATTGGGCGAGCGAATGGATATGGCAGTGCGTTTCGAAGATCATCGGACGGTAACCTTTTACCGTCCATGAGCGAACTTGTTCTCGTCACCGGCGGAGCCGGCTTCATCGGATCCCACGTGTGCGAGACGCTGACCGCCGCCGGCAAGCGGGTGAGGGTGCTGGACAATTTAGCGAGCGGCAAGCGCGAGAACTTGGCGCATCTGCCACAGGTGGAACTCGTGGCCGGGTCCATCACGTCGGATGCGGACTTGGCGGCGGCATTGGAAGGGGTGGCGGCCGTCGTGCACCTGGCCGCTGAACCTTCGGTCGCGAAGTCGATGACGGAACCAGTGGCGACCCACGCGGTGAACTACACCGGCACGCTCCAACTGTTGGAAGCGATGCGGGTGGCGGGCGCGACGCGCATCATCTACGCCAGCAGCGCCGCAACGTACACCCCGAATTCGGCAGAGCCGCACCGCGAGACGGATTACCCGGACCCGAGCTCTCCGTACGGAATTGACAAGTTGGCCGGCGAGTTCGCGCTGCGGGCCTACGCGCGAGCCCACGGTGTGGTGCCGACCGCGCTACGATTTTTCAACATCTACGGTGAGCGTCAGGACCCGAGCTCGGCGTACTCCGGCGTCATCTCTATTTTCGTCGATCGGATCAAGGCCGGACGCGGGATTACGATCTTTGGGGACGGGAGTCAGCGCCGCGACTTTGTGTACGTGCGAGACTTGGCGGCGATCATCGCTTCGCTGGTGGATCGGACCGATGCGCCGGACCTGATGAACGTTGGAACCGGTCATTCGGTGACGTTACGCGAGCTGGTGGCGACGCTGGAAACGATCTTCGGCGTAAGGGCGCAGGTGACGTATGCCGAGCCTCGGCTGGGCGACATCCACGTCTCCCGGGCCGATAACTCGCGGCTTCGCACGATTTGGCCCGGCGCGTTCACGCCGTTGGAAACCGGGCTCGTACGCCTGGTGGCATCGCTTGAAGCCTAGGCTTGAGCGCAGTTCGGGAATAATGGCGTTGCGATGGGGGACGCAGTGCCGAACAACGTGGGAGCCGACGGTTCGGCCGGGTCGCCGCCAACCACCCCCGCGAAGCATTCGGCGCGGAACCTGAGCATTGAGGGGTTACGCGGAGTGGCCGCGTTTTTGGTCCTGATTTCTCATATCAACGGCATCGCGGTGAAAGACAAATTTGCCCCCGCGTGGCAAGTTTGGGTCGACACTGAACTGCTGAGCCACCTCGGTGCGTTCGGCGTATGCGCCTTCTTTTGCATCAGCGGGTACCTGATTGTGCAGAGCCTGATGAAGTATCAGGATGTCGGCGTGTTCGCGTTCAACCGGATCAAGCGGATCTATCCCCTTTTTCTGGCGATGCACCTGGTCGCTTTTCCGGCGATGTTGGTGCTGGAGAAAGATTTTCGCGCGTCAATGCCGACGGTCGGCGAAAAGGTGATGCACTTTTTCTCGAACCTGCTCTTCCTTCCGGGCGTGTGGAATCTTCCGATTGCCCAGGCGAACGCGTGGTCCTTGAGCTTTGAGGCGATTTTTTACATTACGTCGTGCTTTTTGTTCGTTGGGGTGAAGTCGGACAAGGGCTGGATGCGTGTGGTGAGCGGCACGATCGGGCTGACCTCTGCGCTGTTGCTGTTGTTCTTTCGGCCGTACTGCTGGTTCTTCTTGATGGGGGCGTTGGTGTACGCGATGCAGGTTCGCCAGACTTCGCCGCGGGCATGGATGGTGGGGCCGGTGGGATGGATCGCCCTGGTTTTGGCGTACATCTCGCTGCCGGAACGCGGTCGCCTGGTGAGCCTGATGCCGATGAATCCGGCCGCAACGCCGATGGAAATCTTGGTTGAGCTCGGGCCGTATCCGTTCGCGTTCGGCTTCAGCTTTCTGTTTTTTGCCACGGTAGTGTTTCAGCGGGGCTGGCTCGCGAAGTGGCTTCAGCACCCTTGGCTCGTTTTCTTGGGCACGATCAGCTATAGTTTGTACTTGGTCCATCCCTTTGTATTGCATCCGATGGCGATGGTCGTGAAGAAGCTGAATTCGCCGTTGGCGGCGTACGGCTTCATCGTCTTCGGTTTGGTGGCGTCGGTCTTGATCAGCAAATGGACGTACGAATGGCTGGAGATTCGGCTGGGGAACTGGATGTTTCCCAAACGTCTGAAGCCGGTGGTTACGGCATGACCGGCCGGTCCGGTGAACTGGTAACATCACCTGCGGGGGTGCTGGGATGAACTCGCGCGATGAAGTCGTTATCGGACCCTACCTTGAGTTTCTGTGGAAGCGATGGTACACGGTAGCGGCCGGTGCCCTTCTCTTCCTTGTCACGGTTTTAGCGATTGTTTACGTGATGCCGGCGCAGTACCGCGCTTCGGCCATCATCGTTACCCCGACCTCTAAAAGCGTTTCGCTTGGTCAACAGTTAGCCGGCCAAACTTCGCCTACCGCGATTTTGCAAGGCATCGGTACCAGCACGCCGCTCATGCGATCGGTTGGCAAGAAGAACGGGATGAAGTTGAGCGATACCCGTTCGGCCGTACACTTTGAACAAGATCCGGTGTTTGGCCAGCTCGAGATTTCGGCCGTGACGGGGAACAAGACAAAGTCGCTGGCCCTGGTAACGGATATGCTTGAAGAGTTACGGGCGATTAGCGCGAAGCTTTCGCTGACAATGGCGGAAGAGAGTACGAAACAACTGAGTACGGCGCTGGAACGGAAGAAGCGGGAACTTGCCGACGCTGAAGAGGAGTTACAGCGTCTCCAGCGTTCGATGAAGACGAGTCCGGACGCATCGAATCCGCTGGTGGCAACGAGTTACACGTCTCGCCTACGCGGACTCGAACTGGAGCTTGGCACCGTGAACGAGCGGCTGAGTCAAGCCCGCAAGTACGCGGAGAACGTGTCGCAAGCTCCGGTGAGTATGCCCACGGGGAACCAGGTTCAGGAGAACTTTCGCCGGCGAGTAATGCAGCTGGAGTATGACCTGCAAGTAGCGCTTACTCGGTACGGGGATGAGGCACCGGAAGTGCAGCAGCTGCGCCGGACGATCGAGGTTGCGCGTAAGGCTTACGTCACCGAGATGGCGAGGCAACTGCAAGCGGTGAATCAGTCGCTGGACACCAACTTGGTGGGATTGGAAGCGCAGAAGGCGGCGTTGGAGTGGTCAATTGACTACGTTACTGAGCTGAGCCGGACGGCTCCGGAGGAATCGCTGAAGTTTGCACGCGCTCTGCGGGAGGTTAACTCGCAGCAGTCGGCGCTGAATACGATTCGGCAGCAGTACGAAGAGGCGGCGCTTCAAAGCGAATTCTACAAGTACGTGTGGACGGTGCTTCAGGAGCCGCTGGCGGAAGAAACTCCGACGAATAAGAAGTATCAGCTCGTGGCGGGGATCGCGGCCGTGGGTGGCTTAGTCCTTTCGATCATCGCGCATTGCCTGTTCTTAGGCCGTAAGCGCGGGGTGGCGTTGCGCAAGATCGGGGTAACGGCATGAGCCGACTCTTCTCATTACGGATTCCGGAGTTCAACCTTCGGCTGTGGCAGATGTTTCTGCTGTCGTTTCCGTTTTATCTGTTGCCGAGTGGAATGCCGCGTATTTGCGACATCTTTATCGTGTGGATTGCGATTCGTTTCGCGATTGCCGGCAAGGTTCCGATGCTGGGGAGCGCAAAGATTATCTTGCAAGTCTTGTCCGGCTTTGTAATCTATAGTTGTTTGGTCGGCACGTATTACGCGCTCATTCTGCCCGCCCCGTCTTGCCTTCAGAGTGCATTCTTCTACATCCAAAACGCACTCGTGGTGTTCGTGGTCTTCTCTCTTTATAGTGAGTACGGACGACGTTTTCTGGAGGCGACGTTCAACGCGATGGCGACTTGCGTCATTGTCCAGTTTTGCGCCGGATTGCGAGACCTGGGTAACGCCGAACGGGCGACGATCTTCTTTAACAATCCGAACCAGTTGGGTTACTTCTCACTGGTATCGGCGGCTCTCCTCGCGTTTGGAGCCCAAGTGTTCAAGCTTCGGGCGGCGTATATCGGCATGTTAATGACGATGTGCCTAGCGATTGCGGTCATTTCGCTGTCGAAAGCCGCGATGGTGGGGGCGGCAATCCTTATCTTATTAATCGGACTGACGCAACCGAAGGTCGTTGGTCAATTTGCCCTCATGGTACTCGCAGTACTGGTGATTGCACCCAACATCGTGGGTGCGATTGTCAAGGCGGAGGCACGACTGAGCACGGTCGGGAGATCGAACGACGACAGTGCCGAGGGCCGCGGCTATGACCGGATCACGCGCAATCCGCACTACCTCGCGTTTGGATCGGCGGAGGGTGCCTACAATCGGTTTGGATTGCACGGGCAAGAGCTTCACTCAACCTACGGAACCATCATTTTTGCGTACGGCATTCCCGGAACAGCGCTGCTGGTGACCTTCCTGTACCTCTTATTCAAGGGTCAAGGGTGGAGTGCCTACCCGATATTCCCGGTTGCCACCTACGGGATTACCCACAACGGGATGCGCTTTACGCTGTTATGGTGCTTGCTCGCGGTCTCTTGGTGCGTGGCGCATTACATGCGTGAGCGTAGGCTCGCCGCGGAGCCGGTCGTTGCGGATGAGGGCCCGGGCCCGGCGCTGGTTCCGGCTTAGGACTGAGGTCTCATTATGGCGCGATACGGACTGAAGCAATGCCTGGCCGACCTAAAAAGCGACCTCAAGATGTTGGGTCGCGGGAGTTTGCCACGTTCAATCGTGACGGTACTGTTCCGGCCGCAATTTAAGTTGCTTGCATCCATCCGGATCAATCGCTTTCTGAAGCATAATCGATGGCTGCGACCGATTCTCCCGTGGAGTGAATGGCGTCAGTTCCGACGGTTTGGATGCCAGATTAGTCCGGTGGCGGAGATTGGGCGAGGGGTGAAGTTTCCCCATCCGACGGGGGTCGTGATCGGCGTGGGCTGTCGCGTGGAAGATGGCGTTACGATTTTCCAGCAAGTCACGCTGGGAGGTAAGGCGGTCGGAGGAAACTCGGAGTCGTTACACGATAGCTATCCCACCATCGAGCGTGGTGCTACGCTGTATACCGGTGCGAAAGTCATCGGTGGAGTGCGGGTGGGTGCGAATGCGGTCGTCGGCGCGAACGCAGTGGTCGTGAAGGATGTACCCGAGGGAGCGGTCGCGCTCGGGATTCCGGCGGTAAACCGGTTGCCGCGGAACGAGGCATTGTTGCCGAACGAAAGAATTGCGGAACTTCCGCAGGATGATGGCTCAAAAAAAGCCGATAGCCTCGGGAAGAACTCGTTACTGGTGTTCTTGACCAAGATCACCAATATCTTCGCTGGCCTTTTCGCGACGCTCCTGATTTCGCGTGCGCTTGGGCCGGAGGGGAACGGACTTTATACCGTCGCGTTCGGGACGATCAATATGATCAATACCATCACGGCGCTCGGCGTGAATCGCACGCTTACCGTGATGTACGCCCGCAAGGATTACGATCTCCGGACGTTCTATGGTAACGCGCTGAGTCTGCTGTTAGGATCGTCTCTACTCGCGGTACTGGCCGTTGCGCTGACGTTCTTCTTCGGTCCGGTGCAGAAGGTTGGATGGCTTGTCCTGGTACCAGCCTTGTGTTGCATCCCGTTCATGTTGACCATCGACTACGGGCAGGGTATTTTCCTGGCGAAGCAGCAGATGCGGAGCTTTAATGCGAGTACGCTTCAGCGCTACCTCGGTTATGTTACTGCGCTCGCGATCCTGCTATTTGTGGTGAAGGCGGGCCTGATCAGCGTAACGCTCGGATTCTTGATCGGCACCATGATGGGAGCGTTGTCGCCGATTTTGCGACTCCGTCGAGAGGCACTTGTTCCGCTACGGTTTGATCGCGACGTCCTTGGTGCGATGCTTACTCAGGGCGTTCAGTATGCGTTTGGTGCGGCGGTCATCGTCTTTAACTTGCGAGTAAACGTGTTGATTCTGGAGCAATCGGTTCCGTACGCTCAGGTGGGATTGTTTGGTAATGGTTCTAATCTGGTGGAGGCGATTTGGCAGATTCCGACGAGTATCGGAATCGTGCTCACCGGCAAGAGCGCGAATGCGGAGAGCGTTGAGGTGGCGGTGCAACAAACCGTGAAGGCCTTTCGTGCGGTGTTCCCGATCACGATCATCGCCGGGATTGTTGTCGCATTGCTCGCCGGACCGATCACGCTTCTTTTCTTCGGGGAAAAGCTAAAGTCGGCGGGTCCCGATGCCTACCAAATGGCGATTACCTGTATCCACTATCTCATTCCGGGTGTGCTGTTGGGCGTAATTTACAAAGTGTTTGGCGCGGATCTGGTCGGTCGCGGAAAACCGTTGTTTGCGGCCAAAGCGTACTTGGTCGCGCTCGTGGTCAATGTTGTGGTGTCGCTTTGGCTCATCCGGGGACAGGGTATGGGAATCGTCGGCGCAGCGATCTCAAACTCGTTAAGCTACTGCATCGGAGCGCTGTTGTTCTTCCGTAGCTACCAACGAGAATACGGTGTCAACCTGCGCGATGCTTTTGTGCCGCGATTGTCCGACTATCGACCTTTGCTCAAAAAGTTACGATTGGTGCGTTAAGTCATGTCTGAAAATCTTCATCTTGTCATGATCGTTCTGGACGGTGGCCTGGGTGGCCATACCCGAACCGCGGTCTC
>JANRKI010000075.1:0-1841 GCA_033763535.1 Fimbriimonadaceae bacterium
GGCTTCTTGCTGACCTGCGCCGACGCGAGGCCCGGCGCACCCACCGCCAAGGCGAGCCCGAAAATTGTGGTCACGAACCGGAGACGGTGGAGAACTGGCTTGATCATGAGAGTTTCGTCGATCATCTTGGCATAGCCGTAACCACCCGTCGGCTTACCCATGCCCGGCCGCGTCACGGAACCTTGACGTCCTTCGCGACCACCGATACCCCCGCGCCGTAATAGTCCAGCAGTCGCTCTGTCCGCCGGTCAAGCTGAACGTCTAGCGGAATCGTGCCGATCTTCAGCGCGATGGCAACGGCGAGCAAGGCGTTCCGCACCCCGTCCGTCATCCGCGTCGACCACCACAGCACCACCGCGACCGGCACAAAACTGAACCACGTCATCAATCCAAAACCCAAACCTCCGGCGCCGGCTATGCCGAACCGGACGATGCTGTGAGCCAACAACCCGACCGTTGCGCCGAAGAGCAGCCCGACCGGCAAGTAGTAAGCGCCGACCACCAGCCCCGAGAACACCAGCATTTGCGGAAACCCAGTCAGTCCGCCGATCACCCCAATCGAAGACACCGTGAGGCACCAAAGCGCCGCCCCGCGACGACCCGGAATCCGACCAACCAGCCAGACGAAGGGCAACGCCAACACGAGGCCGATCCGCGCCGGAAGATCTCCCATGATGACTTCACCCAGCGCCATGGAGAAGAGCACGATCGCCAACTCGCGGTCCCGCGCCGCCCGGTCTCGCCGACCCTCGTCGTCTTCCGGCTCACCCTCCCGCCGCACGAACATCGCCACGACGCCGATGCCCGCCGCCAGCAGAATCAGCACGAATGCCATCGCGCCGTACCGAATGCGGTAGGCGTTTGGGCTCGCTTCCGAGCTGGTCTCGAAGTCGTATTCGAACTGGGTGGATCGCTCTGTAAGTGCATTACGTTGCCGTAGCCGCTGGTCGAACTCCTTCCGATCAAACCACGCGTTTTTGGCAATAAACTTTTGCAGTGCAGCTTCCTGATCGGGATTAACCCCAATTTGGTTGAGATTTGTCTTCTGCTTCGGCAATCCCAATGCCGCCGTCTGAATGGCAAGCGCGACGTAAACCTCGAGCGTAAACTCCGCGCTGTCCGCAAGATAACCTCCGAGCTGATACACCTTCCGTCGATCCGGATGGTCCAGCGGTAACGATTTACAAGTCGCCCGCGCCGAATATAGTGACGGTCCCGCCTGGGGTGAACTCACGAGGCCGTACTGCGAAATCGCAACGCTGCGACTAAGCGGACCAACGCGCTGCGTCAACGTTTCGATGCGGAACTTCGCTTCCGAGATAAGTTCCGCACCGAGCTTCTTACGCTCCAACGCCTGGTCGAGCCACCGGGCCGCCGCCTTCCGATCTCCCTTCCGCACCGCGTGCTGCCAGAGCAAGAGCGCGTATAGTCCGGACTCGCGATCCTCTCGCGACGACTCCTCAAGAAACGCGACGTACCGTCGCTCGGCCGCGCCAATCTTCACCGCACGGCTCGGTGAAACCGCCCCAATGCCGGAGGACGCAATGCGCGCCACGATCCGCCGCTGAATCGGCGTGAGCCCGCTGCGATCGAGTCGGTCAAAGTCCACCCTCGTACTGGTTACGTTGTACGGGTTCGCAATCCAGTCACCGAAACTCGCGCGCTCGATCACGGGTGGAACTCCCCGGAGCGTGAGATACTCAAGGGAGCCCATCTGCTCCACCACGAGCTGCCCCCGAACCAAGGCCACGTCCCGCGCCAAAATCCAGGTCAGCGTCGGAAGCAACCCCATCGCCACCAGCACCGTCACCGCGACGATCACCAGGCGACGAGTCCAGGTC
>JANRKI010000076.1:0-6231 GCA_033763535.1 Fimbriimonadaceae bacterium
GGCCCTGGCCGAATACCTTCTGCTGTCCGAAAAGTACGGCAAGGGCGAACAAGCGCTCAGCGAACTGAAGATGATTCTGCTCGTGGACGACCGCGCGGGCGTGCTTCGCGCCGCCGCAAATCGATTCCGGCAGGAGGACGACACCCCGCACAACCGGGCCGCGATCGAGCGGCTGGAGCGGCTCGCGCGCACCGATAAACCCTGACCATCGCCGTCACGCCGATTCGGGCGTGACGGAATCGACGCTACGCCGCGACCCGGGACGATCCCCGGGTCCGGCCGGGCCAAGGTCACCCGGATGTTCGGCGAGGAGCCGTTTGTACCGCTCCCGCCCGCCCGGGTCGGCAATGAGCTCTGGGTTCACTGCGGCTCGGTCCTTGGCGCGAAATCCACCATGCGTTGCATTCGGTCGAGGACGAGTTGAGCACGCGCTTGGGATTCGGAGCTCGACGCCAGGGCGGCCTCGATCGAGTCGAGAGCGCGGTTCTGCAGTGCCAAGGGTGTGAGTTCCTGGCGGATGTATTCCCGGATCTCATCTGGTGCGCTTTCCCAGTCTGCGACGATCTCGGGCCGACCATTCAAAACTGCCACGATATCTTCAAAATCGTGGCTAGCGTACAAGTCTCCCGCTCCCCTTGATCGCCAAGCCACCAACTTTGTCGCGACGAAGTGGATCGCATCAATGACATAAATGGTACGCCCAGATGGAAGTTGAATTAGGTGACGATGTTCAAACGCCGAGCGGTACCACGGGTTGGAGAAGCCTAGGATCTCGGGGGAGCTGGGGATAAGATCGAGCACGATCCCGTGGCCTCGCCAGCGGCACAAAACAGTCTCCGAGGTGTCCTGGAGAAATCCTCTCGATCGTACGTCAGATTCCATTGCGTAGTAATCGATACGGCTCGCCACTTCCACGACGATATCCACGTCAACCGTCGGGCGAACGCTTGGTGCACCAGGATCGCTGATCAACAGGTCAACGGCTGCACCACCAACCACCATGAAGCGAGTCACAAGGCCATCAAGGGCATGTACCATCACCTCGAGGTTCGCAATTTGAGGCGAGTATCGCATCAGATACCGATCGCTTCCTTGAGGAGTCGCTGGGCAAGCTCCCGCTCGCGGGCATTACCGATTCTCAGGGCGTCGGCGAGCGCCAGTAGCCGGTACAACGCCGGGTCTTGAAGCGCGGCGGTAGGCGCGGTTTTGTACAGCGGCGAGCAGGCGTAGCCCCGCTCGGTTCCTTCGGGATGCGGCCAGACCGGGCCGCGCAGATCCGTCGCGATCTCTTCGGTAGCGAGGACCGGTGCGCTAAACGCCGTGGGGACCCCGCGAACTTCTGAGCCGCGTTCCGCCGGCATGTAATACCGGAGTGCCGTGAGCACCTCCAGAACGGCGCTCCCGCGAACGGTGCCATCCTCCCGGAGCAATCCGGCCTGGATGGCGCGCTTCGTCGCGGAGTGCGCCTGAGACACGCTGAGGCCGAGGCTACGGCCAAGCTCGGCGAACGACGATTTGCCGGACGCGATGACCTTCAGCACCACCAAGATATCCTGCGCGCGGAGCATGCCCATACCGTTCATTCTAGATTCTAGAATTTAGAATGAAAAGATTAACCCCCGATGACCGCCCGCCGCATCGCCTCCGAAATCCCGTAGGAATCCAGAAACTCCGGCGTGCCGAACGGCCGTTGCGTGCCAAAACGTTGCGGATAGCTCGCGATGAGAAGGGCCCGATCGTACGTGCTCGCCGCCCGGGCCAGCGCGTCCCGGTTCCCCAGCCAGATCGCGCCGAGGCACAGCTCGTGCGCCAGGGACACCTCTTCGAACGCGGTCGAATCGCCTAGGATGTCGGCGGCGTTCAGCATGTCGATCGACGTCTGCGCTTCACCCCGCATCACGCGCTCGCGGGTGCGGCGAATCAGCGCGGCGAGATCGGTCTCCGTCCCGAGCGCGGTGCGATCCTTGACGAGGTTTCGATTGTCCGCCCGCCTCAGTCGCAACGTGCGTTCGCGGCCGGGGTTTGCGTGGATGCGGCGTAACGTCTCCGGTGCCGGGTCCGGTTGCCACCGGTCGAGGCCGGCCAGTTCCTTCGGAACGCGGATCGTGCCGAACCGTTGCCGCCGCCCCGTCGCCACGCGCAACGCGTCCCACGACGATGCAAGCAATCGCGACGATTCTTCGTCGTTCATCGCCGCCGCCACCAGTGACAGTTCGTGCACCATCTGCACGGGCACCAGGTCGCCTTCCAGCGGGATCAGCAGCCGCGCGGCCCGGCGGTACTCCGTCGCGGTGCCGAGCTTGCCCTCTTGGACGACCCGCGCGACCTCCGCGTTGCTTGCCCGGATCGCCTTGATGCGCGCCTCGCCGGTCGCCGTCACCGCGAGTTGGTGCAGCCGAAACGCCGGCTCCAGGCTCGGCGGAAGGGCCTCGACCTGGGCGAGCAGGGCAATCGCTAGCCCGAGAGCCATTTCGCCATCCAGTTCAGGTACTCGCGCTGACGATGCAGCCGGAGGTCCGGCGGACCGTTGCGGCTCATGCCGTGCGACGTGGTGCTGGGGTACCGCACGTATCGCGACGGCACGCCTTGCATCTGAAGCGCCGTGAAGACCTGGTCGCTTTGCTCCACGTTGCACCGCAGGTCGCCCTCGCTATGGATCACCAACGTCGGGGTCGTCACGTTTTGGAACCAGGCGATCGGCGACTGTCGCCACAACTCGCGGATGTCGTCCAGGTCGCCCCACGCCACCCCGCGGAAGTAACCGTCCTTGTTGAACGGAAAGTCGCTGTTACCGGCCATGCTCACCATGTTCGAGACGCATCGGTCGGTGATGGCGCACCGGTACGCCTTGGAGTGCCCGATCGCCCAGTTCGTCATGTAGCCGCCGTAGCTGCCGCCCATGATGCCGATCCGCTCGGCATCGGCCCACGGTTGCGCCGAAATCCACGCGGTAACGGCCTGAATATCGTCCCAATCCTTGTTGCCCCAATCGCCGCGAATCGCCGCGCAGAACGCCTCGCCGTACCCCTTGGACCCGCGCGGATTGCTGTAGACGACCGCGTAGCCGGCCGCCGCAAATACCTGCATCTCGTGGAAGAACGTCCAGCCGTACTGGGCGTGCGGGCCGCCGTGAATGTTCAGCGCGACCGGCAGTCGGCCCGCTTTCGGGACGATCGCCCAGCCGTGCACCTGGGTTCCGTCGGTACTGGGCGCAAAAAACTCTTGCGGCTCCAAAATCTCGACCTCGTCTTGGAACGCCTGATTGAACGCGGTGAGCTGCTTCGGAACCCATTGGCCCGTACCGAGCTCGCGCGTGACCACCACCACTTCGGGCAGTTGGGTCGGCGTGCTCAGCGTTCCCGCCAGCCGATCGCCCTCAATACTGGTGATCTGGAGGGCGTGGTGCCCGGAAGTGAGCAACTCCACCCCGCCGGCGACCGTCACGAACCCGAGTTGGGTTTCGCCACGCGTGCCGATCTGGGCGTACAGTCCGCTGCCGTCCGGAGCCCATTCGTACCGGGCGCCGAACGCCGCCTCCGCCGTATCGCTGAGCGTCGCCACCGAGAAGTCGAAATCTTGCCCGCCGGTGAGGTCGACCAGGTTCGAGCCGTCCGCATCCACCACGTACAAGTGCGTGTTTTTGACGCCCCACGGGTCAACCGGGTCCGTGTTTCCGGCGAAGGCGAGACGCGTGCCATCGGGCGACCAGCGCGGCTCTGACTTCTCGCCGCCGCGCGGTTGATCGGCCGGAATCGGGCCGAGCAGGGACGGCTCACCGTCGATCGGCACGACGTACACGTGGTCGTTCGGCATCCCGATGACCGGTTGCACGCTGGCACTGTGCACCACCGCCAGTCGGTCGCCGGCCGGGTGCCAGCTGTAGCTGTACTGGCCGTCGACCGCGTCGGTGTACTCGCGCACCAGAGTCGCCTTTTCGTCGCCCACGCCCATCGCGTAAATCTGCAGCCGGTAGCGCTGGTTGGCAAAATAACCGTCGCCATCCAACCGGTACTGCACGCTGTCAATCTCGACCGGGGGCTGCGACAGCTGGTCCGCCTCGCGCTGCTTCTTGTCCGCGGCGGTATCGCCCGGCATCGGCTCGCGGAACGTCAGCGCGAGATGGCTGCCGGTGGGCGAAAGCCGAAATCCGCCCAGGCTGCCCTCGGGAAGGGCCGTGATCGGGAACGCCTCGCCGCCGTGCAGCGAGAGTCGAAATACCTGGGCTGCCTCCCCGCGCTTCGCGATGAAAAACACCGATTCGCCGTCGGGACTCCACCGGCCGTGACCGGCGCTGGAATCGCCGTAGGTGAGCTGGCGCGCGTTGCCCTCGAAATCCACCAGCCACAGTTGCCCGACGTACCGATTCCGCACGATCGTTTTGCGCTGGAACAGCACGTCTTGGCCACCCGGCCGAATCTGGGCGTCGCCCACGAAGACCAAACGGAGCAGGTCTTCCGGCGTCATTGCGCGTTTGCTCATGGCCCATTATGGGCGCACGAATGCGGTTCAGTCGGCCAGGCTATCCGCAAACGCCGCCAGTTCGAAATCGAGCCAACTGATGCCGTTCACATCGTGCGTATTCACCCGCAGCGTCACCCGTCGGTAGCCGATCGTGAGCTCGGGGTGATGGTCCAAACGTTCGGCGGCCATGCCCACCGCCGACGCAAACGCCAGCCCGTGCGCGTAGGATGCGAAGGCGAACGACTTCGTGAGCAACCCGTCGGTGAGGCTCCACCCGGAGAACTGGTCGAGCATCGCGGCGATTTCCGCCTCGGCGAGGGCAACGATGGGGGCAGACGAACGCGGTTGCATCAAGGGGTACTTCGGGATGGTTGAGTCAATCGGCGGCATGTTTGGAGAAAGTTTTGCGGAGGCGTGGCGGCGGCGATTTGGCACGGAGCCGACGGCTGCAGGTCACGGACTGGATCGGCTCTTGGCGCACCGGTCCGTCCGCGATTTCATTCCGCGACCGCTGGCGCCAGAACTCCGTTCGGTGCTGTTTGCCGCCGCCCAAAGTGCCGCGACGAGCAGCCACCTCTCGGGCTGGAGTGCGATCGCGGTGGACGATCCCGAACTGCGGGAGTCGATGGCGATCGCCTGCGGTGATCAGCGGCAGATCCGGTCGGCGGGCATGTTCCTGGCATTCCTGATCGACCACGCCCGGCTTCGGGAATGTGCGGCGCGGCACGGCGTGGAACCGACCGGACTCGATACCTTGGAGATGGTTGTGGTGAGCGCGGTTGACGCCGCGATCGCCGCGGAACGGCTGGTGGTGGCCGCCGAGGCGCTCGGCCTCGGGACCTGTTACATCGGGGCGTTGCGCAATCAGCCCGAACGGGTGGCCGAGTTGTTGCATTTGCCGCGCGGCACGTTCGGCCTGTTTGGGCTTTGCGTGGGCGAGCCGACGGCCGAAGCGCGGGCGGAGATCAAGCCGCGTCTGGGTTCGGCGGTGCAGTTCATGTCCGACCGGTACGCGGCGTCGCCGGACCTGCCCGAGTTTGAGGATCGGATGGCGACGTTTTACGCTTCACAGGGCCAGGATGCCTCGGTCCGGTGGTCGGCGAGGACAGCCCGGCGGGTGACGGTGGCCGGCCTGAGCGGCCGTGAACGGCTGGGCGCGGCGATGCGGGCCCAGGGGCTGTTGGCGGCGGAGTTCTGAGCGGGCGGGGGGTGGGTTGGTTGGGGTTGATTGGGATGATTGCCGCGTGAGTTTTGAATTGCATACTCTTTCGCCGGCGAGAAACGATTTTGTCAACCATGTTTTTTTGTTCGGGTTTGTTCGGGTTGGTTCGGGTTGGTTCGGGTTTCGTTCGGGCGGTTGGGGATGATTGCTGAGATTTGCTGTAGGATATGAGTCATGACGAGGTCGGCGTCAAGTCCGGGGTGTGCGCGCTGCTGGTCGACTCATTCGGCGCAAGGAGTTGCGATGCGTTGTAGCGCCGGCATCTTGCCTGCGAAAGGTGCGGGTTTAGAAGGATTTCCGTTTGGCAGGCGGGACGCCCGCCCCACATCAGCTAGCCCTTCGCGGGGAGTTCCGGTGCGTCGTGGCGCAGGCATCTTGCCTGCGGACCGGGCTGGTTTTGGGCGTGCCGCCCGCCCCGATGGCCCTCATCCCCAACCCCTTCTCCCTCAGAAGGGCGAAGGGGCTCCGGAGCGGGACGCGGGGACTTGGACCGGGCCGTTCGGCTTTGCGGGGAACTGGGGCTACCAGGAGGACGGGGATTCCGGACT
>JANRKI010000077.1:0-5447 GCA_033763535.1 Fimbriimonadaceae bacterium
GGCGATGTTGCTCATGACGCACTCAAGAGCCTCATCGCGAGGGACGTCAACGGACTGACCAATGCAGTATGCGAGGCCGATTACGACGATACCGGCATGACGAAAGAGCAAGCTCGGCAAGCGATACAACACGTGATCGTGCCGATCGCAAGCGACTTTCAGGCGTCTGGAAAACTCGATACTCGCGAAGACCCGCAGGGCAACTGGGGTATTTCTTTCGTGAATGGAGTCGCCGCGGGTCGGCCAAGAAACCTCGGGATTTCGACCACGCTTTCAGAGAATGGTCCGTGTGTTTCATTCTTCGATCTTTTGCGTATGAAGTGGATTACAGAATCGAATAGGCCCCGATCACTAAATGATGAGTACCAAGGACTATTGCGTGATAGGCCTCAACTGGAGCGGTTCGGCATTACCAAAATCATCCATTCCAATGGCTCCGTGTTGACACTCGACCAGTTGGAGCAACAGTTTCGAGACGGCGCAAATAGCACTCGTTAAGTTTCGTCGGCCAACAACCGTTCGAAGGCATCGTACTCGGCCAACTCCTCATTGTTCGGAACCTCAAACGACGCCGTCCACCCATCAAACTCGGCCCGGTCCAGTGGCCGAAACGGGCCGACCCGCGCGGCAAGCCGTGCCCAACGGACCTCGGCCGGCGCTTCGCACCAAATCAGGACGATCCGAACGCGGTGCCGTCTTCCCCACTCCCGCCATTCCGCTCGTTCGGCCGCCGACCAAAAGCCATGATCGAGCCAAACGTGTGCGCCCGCACGCGCTAACTCCCGTGCGCGCCGAACTTGTTCCTGTTCAATCCCCGCGCGAATCGCGTCCGCCGCCGCGCGGGTCGTGATTCCCGCCGCCGTGATCGCGTCGTCCGCCGAAAAGCCTTGATGCCCGGCTAACCGGGTCAGCGCCGCCGCCGCGGTCGTCTTTCCGGCACCCGGAAGCCCGACCAACAGTACAACCTCGCCTCCGACTGTGCCAGATGTGTCCCATTTTTGCGGTGCAGCTTGCCGATTTAACATTCTCTTAACAAAACCCGTCCAGTATCTGACGGTCGGACCGATAGGTCCGCCATCTGGTCTCTCCACCCATGCGAAAGGCATTCACACTGATCGAACTTCTCGTCGTCATCGCGATCATCGCGATTCTCGCTGCCATCCTGTTCCCCGTCTTCGCCCAGGCGAAGCTCGCGGCGAAGAAGACCCAAGGCCTGTCGCAGGCGAAGCAGATCGGGACGGCAACCTCGCTGTACCTGAACGATTTCGACGACATCCTGTTTCTGTACCGCACCAGCAGCCCGAACCCGTCGTACGTCACGTGCGTTAACGCCGGTCGCGCCGACTGCAACACGATCTTCGGGGCGTCCACCCGCACGGTGACGTTCTGGAACCAACTGCTGCAACCGTACATCAAGAACGACCAGCTCTTCGCGGCTCCGGGCCAAAACCAAGCGTGGGTAAACGAGGACCGATTCGGAAGCAACATCGAGCCGGCCTTCCGCAGCTACGGCGGCCAAAACAGCTACGGTGCCAACACGTTCGTGTTCGAAGCCGATGGCGCCGGTTCGATCTCGCACACGGCCCTGGCCGACGTGTCGAACACGCTCATCTTGACCGACACCAGCTACTACAACGTGCTGCCGCGATGGGCCGCCGCCGACACCAACCGTGTCCTGCGCGGTATCCCGACCTACACCCGCGCCTGCGGCAATGGTAGCCGCGGTCGATGGGAGTACTGGAAGAACCTCGGCAACTCGCTGCTGTGGGCGTGGAACGGCGGCCCGAATCCGCCCAGCGACGCGCAAGCCGAAGTCCTGATCAACCAACGCTACGGCGGTCAGCTGAACGTCATTCGCGCGGATACCAGCGCGAAGAGCATGCCGTCGCAACGCGTGATGTGGGACCTGCGCGACAACCCCAACGCCAGCATGTGGGACCCGTTCAAGGCCGGCGTCCAAGCCTGCCCGTAATTCTGGCCCGCGCCCAGAACGCTCGCCCTGCCATTCGGTTTTTCCGGATGGCAGGGCGTTTTTGCGCAACAACAAGTCCCCTTGTTCGGATAGCGTGCGAGTATGGCCCCGTTAACCCTTTCGGCTGAGTGCCGGACGCTCGCCCACGCCGATGGCTCGCCGTTCTTTTGGCTCGCTGACACCGCATGGGAACTGCTGCATTGCGGCACGCGCGAAGACTTTCGGCACTATCTTGATACGCGGAAAGCGCAGGGGTTCAACGTGGTGCAGACCGTGCAACTCGGCGAGATCAACGGGCTCGACGAGCCGAACGCGTACGGCCACGTGCCGCTCGCGGGCGACGACGTCCGCACCATCCGGAGCGAAGTGCTGGACCTGACGCGCGACCTGATCACCATGGCCGCCGAGCGCAACATGGTGGTCGCACTCCTGCCGACTTGGGGCTGCCACGTAACCGGCGAGACCCATCCGCTGTTCCGCACGCCGAAGCTCTTCGACGTCGAATCGGCCGCGTGGTATGGGGCGCATCTCGCCGCAACGCTGGGCGACCTGCCGAATCTCGTCTGGGTCTTGGGCGGCGACCGCCCGGCTCTGCCCCATGCCGATATCTGGCGGGCGATGGCCGAGCCGCTGCACCACACGGGGCACCTGCTGACGTACCATCCTGGCGGCCAGCAGACGTCGGGTGACCTGCACGCGGAAGGTTGGCTGGACTTTCACATGGTGCAGTCGGGCCACCTCGAAACTTTCAACCCGGCCGTGCTGATTCGCCCGGAATGGGACCGATCTCCCGCCAAGCCGGTGCTGAACGGTGAACCGCTGTACGAACACATTCCGCTCGGCCTTGATTCGCGAAACCCGCGGAGTGACGCGAACCAATGCCTGGATCAGTGGGTGCGCAGCTTGCTCGCCGGATCGTGCGGATTTACTTACGGCGCCAACGAGATCTGGATGATGTGGACGCCCGATCGCGAGCCAATTTCGCCCGTCGTCACGCCGCCGTTTCTGGGGGCCGATACCCCGTGGCGCGAGGCCCTGCACCTGCCCGGCGCGAACCTCGTGGCGAAGGTTCGGGAGTACTTCTTTCGCGATGGATTTGCCGACCGGATTCCGACGGAGGTGAACGGCGAGCCCGCGCTCCACTTCCCGCGTTCGGGCGAGGTCATCACGTACTCGGCGGCGATGGCGGCGTTATCCGTTTGATCGCAGCCCGCTAGTCCGGGCTCGGTTCTCCGAGCCTACGGGTGCCTTCAATAGTTGGATCCAGTCGCTCGGCACCAGTTCCAGGATGCAACACCTCGTAATAGAATTGACGCATGAGGAACACGGCCTGAATCCGTTGTTCCGGAGTAGAGTGCGCCCAAAACTCGCGGTCAAGTCGCTCGCCGTCGGTGCTCAGCCGACCTTTCCCGGCAAGATACTTCTCCACCGCACTAGTATACGACGGACTCCCCCGATGTCCGACCTTGGTCCCGGTAAGGTGAATGGGTGGAATGGAAGTTCTGCGGCGAAGCGATCGAGTGGCGCGGTCCGGCCCCGTTCGTCTTCGTGCCGACGCCGGCGGAAGTTGCGGCGGAACTCTCCGTCGCCGCCCGCCACGCGAGCTACGGGTGGGGCTGCCTTCCCGTGATCGTGCAGATCGGCGAAACCGAGTTCCGCACCAGCCTGATCCCGCGAAACGGCACCTACTTCGTCCCGATCAAGCTCGCGGTGCAGCGCTCCGAGTCGGTCAGGATCGGGCAACCCGTCGGCCTGACGGTGCGGCTTGCTCCTCCGCGCGGCTGAATCACGCAAGCAGCGATCCGAAGGTCATCCGGTGCCCATCCGGTGTGGCCAAGCCAAACTCTCGGATCCCCCAGGGTTTATCCTGGGGCGGACCGTAAGGCACCGCGCCGCGCGCTACGATCTCCGCAAAGTAGGCGTCCACGTCATCCATCAAAATGTGGGCGATGTACGAGTGATTTCCGAGCTCGGAAGCGGGCCGCTCGTCCCGGCATTCGCCGAGCATAAACCGGACGGCACCCCGCGAAAGGAAACTCCAACCGTCGGATCCGTCGCCAAAATCGCGCTGGAACCCGAGCACGTTCAGATAGAAATCGGTGGAGGACGCGAGGTCGACCACCGCGAGCACAATGCGGGCAGATTGGAACGGCGGCGCGGACATTGCCCTACTATGACAGGCGACGCTTACGGGGCCGCGGTCCGGAGCGGCGGCTCAGTGGAACGGACGCACTTCCACCGAGGCCCGGCACGCGACCGCCGCGCGCCGACCCCAATCTTGCGCGGACTCGGCGTCGGCCACGTCCAACACCCACAATCCCCCGACGTGCTCGCCCGCATCCAGGTACAGGCCCGGCGATTCGGTGAGGTGCCCGTCTTCGTCGCGGCGGATGGAGTGGGCGGTCGAGATCGGTTGCAGACCGCCGACGAAAATCCGAACGCCGGCGTCAACCATTGCCTGATTCAGCGCGTCAATCTCCGCCCCCATCTCGGCGTTTTCGGCGGAGAAGGCGTCGTAGTCGTTCGGTCGGTAGATGGCAACGAGGTATCGGGGCATGGCGCAATGATCGTATCCCACTGACAAAATGAAAAGCGATCACTCAGCCGTTTTTGGGGAACAATCGAGCCAAGTTCTCCAGAACCTCTTCGCTTTCCAATAACTCCGCAAACTCAGTAACGACTCGTCTGATTCGAGCTTTGTCGACCTGGGGATGAATTTCAAGAAGTCGTTGGATGTCGTCAAGATCCCGATCGCGCGACGCAATGAGTTTCATGATCATCAGGTCCTCGGCTGTCGCAACGGGCACGGTCAGCTCGTCGGTCAAGGCCATTTCGTCCGCGTGCTCGACTAATTCATACTCAAACGGAAGAATTCCTAAGGCAACGTCAATACCCGCACCTGCGCTGGTCCGCGCGAGAATCATGCGACTCCGTTTGGCAAAACTAATCGGTTCCGCGACCCGAGAAGTTATTCCGGACTGGGCAAAAGTGTCCATGATCTCCCCAATGTGTTCGTCCGCGCCAAGCACAACCGCGTCAATGTCTACCGTGGCGCGGTCGTAGCCTCTCAGTACGACCGCCGTTCCCCCAACGATCGCGTATCGGAGTCCGAGCGACGTGAACGCTGAATCCAACAGAGAGATTGCGTTTCGCAACTCAGGCGGCTTTTGTTGCGACATGTGATTGAACCTCTGACCACCGCACGTGATCTTCCCAATCGCGCGTCTCGGCAGGAAGCTTCCCGATGTTCGACAGAAGGCTGAGGTGGTTCTCGAGCAGATGGAATCGTGCGGCCGGCGTGCGCTCTCGAACCTCATTGAGCTGAAAGGCGTTGACCTCCGCTAGCCCGGCGACCCAGGCGCGGACCTGCTCACGAGTTGCGGGTGCCGGAATGCGCGGCGATTCGTCCATACCCCGTTTTACCCAGTTCATCGTTCGCCGGGACTATCTCGCGAGGAAGCGCGTCTTGTATGGC
>JANRKI010000078.1:0-75826 GCA_033763535.1 Fimbriimonadaceae bacterium
GTTACCTCGGCCGGAATCACGTCGGCCGGTGCAACCTCGGCGTCGGCAACCGCCGATTCCGGAGTTGCGGCCGGTTCGGCAGGTTCAATCGGAGGCGTTGCCGGAGCGTCCGTACCGGCTGCTTCAGGTGCGGCAGCGGTGCCGGGCGTTTCGGCGAGGGTGTCGGGCGCCTGCTCGGTGGCTGGCACCGAATCGTTACCCTCTACAGGCGTCTGGTTCTGGTCGATCGTCATGGAAATGAAGGATGAGCTCCTTGGGGCTAGGCAGTATCGTACCTAACTCGCCCTTTGGACGCATGACGCATCAGCACCGAAGATTCCGCGAAAAAACTTTCGATTCGCGCTCAACGGATACGGGGATAGTACGCCCGAAACCGCGCATACGCTTCCGCTAACGCCGATTTTTCTTCGTCATTCGCGTTCGGAAGCACGGATTCGGCCTCGCGCACCACCGCGGCGCACGCGGTTTCGACATCCGCCCATATGCCAGTTCCGACGCCCGCCAAAATCGCCGCGCCCATCGCCGGTCCCTCGTCCACCGCCAGGCGGACGCACCGGCAATCGAACAGATTGGCAAGCAGTTGCACCCAGAAATCGCTCTTGGCACCGCCGCCCGTCACCCGGAGTTCCGTCGAAGTCACGCCGAGCTCGGCCAGTACGCCGTAGCCGTCCGCGAGGCCGAAACTCACGCCCTCGAACACCGCGCGCGCCAGATCGGACCGGCCGTTTGCCAACGAAAGATTCAGCACCGATGCCCGCGCAAACGGGTCGTTGTGCGGAGACCGTTCTCCCGCCAGGTAAGGCAAGAACGCGACTTCGCCCGCCCCCGGCGCGGATTCAGCCGCCAGGGCCGTCATCGCGTCGAACTCCAGGTCCGGGAAAAACGTGTCCCGCGCCCACCGGACCGCGCCACCGCACGACAGCATCACGGACATGGCGTGGTATCCGCCGTTGGCGTGCGCAAACGTGTGAACGCGTCCGGCGGGGTCTACGCCCAGACTCGGCAAACTCGCGAACACAACCCCGCTGGTGCCCAGGCTCACGCTGACCACACCCGGCGTCACCGCCCCGGTCCCGACCGCACCCGCCGCCTGATCGCCGCCGCCCGCAATGACCGGCAACCCGGCCGGAAGCGGACCGCCCGCGACCGTTTGGCCGGTCACCGCGCCGCTCTCGTAAACCCGCGGCAAAATCGCGGCATCCACTTCGAGCGCGCTCAGGATCGGCGCCGACCAATCGCGGGTGCGCAGGTCCAGCATCACGGTGCCGCTCGCATCGCTCACGTCGGTCGCAAATTCTCCGGTCAGCCGGTACCGAATGTAGTCCTTCGGCAGCAGCAGGTGGGCAACGCGCTGGTACGCGCTGAGATGGTGATTCCGCAGCCACAGCAACTTCGGGAGCTGGAATCCGGTGAGGGCCGGATTGCCGGTCACCGCGATCACCTGATCTCGCCCGAGGGTCCGTTCGATCTCCTCGCACTCCTCCACGGTGCGCTGATCGTTCCACAGGATCGCCGGCGCGACAATGTCTCCGGATGCATCCAAAAACACGGCACCGTGCATCTGGCCGGTCAGCCCGATGCCGGTGGGCGCAAATCGTTCCCCGAGTTCGGCGGCAATCTGGCGCAGGCAGTCGCACACGCCTTGCCACCAATCCTCCGGATTTTGCTGGCTCCAGCCCGGTTGCGGAATGTCCAACGGGTAGCCCGCGCTCGCTTGCGCGAGCAACGTTCCGGATTCGTCAATCAGAACGACTTTGGCCCCCGAGGTACCGACGTCGATGCCGAGCAGTTGCGCCATGCCGCAGGCACGTTACCCGCCAACCGGTACCCTTGCGATCATGCGTCGCGCGGTGATGGATGTTGGCTCGGGGTCCGTTTTGTTGCTCGTCGCCGAACGAGATGAATCCACCGGCCGATGGCATCGCGTTTTCGAGAGCTCCCATATATCCATGCTCGGCGACGGGCTTTTGTCAACCGGTTTTCTGCGCGAAGATCGAGTTTTTGAAACTTTGGGGGCGCTGGCCGTCGGGTTTGACACGGCGCGGGCGCACGGCGCGACCGAAATCTTTGCCGCCGGGACCGCCGCGCTCCGCATCGCCCGCAACGCCGACGACTTTCGGGCGCGGGCCGAGGCGCAAGGCACGCCGGTCGCGGTACTGAGCGGTGACCGCGAAGCTGAGCTGGCGTTTCTGGCTGTCGCCGAGGACCCGAGGTTCTCGGATGCGGAACAGCTGGCGGTCATTGACCCGGGAGGGCAAAGCACCGAGCTGGTGATCGCCGAGCGGGACGGCGACGGATGGCGCGAGACGTTTCGGCACAGCTTTCACATCGGAACGCTGCAGATGCGGGCGGCGGTGTTGACCTCCGACACCCCTCACCCATCGGAAATTTTGCCCGCGAGCAGCTGGATTGACGACACGATCGGCACCCACATTGCCCCCGCCAATGTGACGCGGGTCGTCACGCTCGGTGCTCCGGCCACCGACCTGGTGACGCTCCGCGAAGGCTGGCCGGATTGGCGACCGGACGAGGTCCACGGCGCATGGCTTGATTACGAAGAAGTGGGCAAGGCGGTCGGCTGGCTGATGCGGCTTTCCGTGGCGGAGCGATCCGCGTTGCCGGGGATTCAGCCGGCGCGGGGCACCACGATTCACCTGGCCGCCCTGATTCTCGAGCGTTTTCTGAACGCGCTGAACGCTCACGGCACTTTCGTCTCGATCCGCGGATGGCGCTGGCCCATGCTGGACCGAATGACGGCCTAGCCCCTTTCCGATCCGGATCGGAATCGCATAGAATCAACGGCGAGGCCATCTGCGGTCATGAGCGACACGCCCGAATCGACCAAACCCCCCGTTTCTTCGTCCTCGCCAACGGCCGCCGAGTCACCAACGGCCACGGAATCGTGGTGGTCGGGAACCGTGTTTGGCGATCGTATCGCGAACCCGTCTGCGCGCACGGCGATGTCGGTGGTGGCGGTGATCGCGCTCGCCGGAGTCGGCACCATCGCGGGCCAATGGATTCGGCGCCCGAGTTCGACCACCCTCGCGCCGGTCGAGCGCGCGTCCGGGCCAGAGCGGTCGCCAAAGTTCGGCAAGTCCGGCGCGCCCACCGAGGTGGTCGTTCATATCGTCGGCGCGGTCCGTCAACCGGGCATGCACACCTTTCCGGCCGATACCCGGCTGAAGACCGCCCTCACCGCCGCGGGCGTGTTCTCGAACGCGGACCTGACGCCGTTCAACTTGGCCGCAAAGTTGCAGGACGGCACGCAGATTTCGGTCCCGAAGCGCGCCGTTGCCAAGGGGTCGCCCCGCGCGACACTGGCAAGCTCGGGCACGCGGACGGCGCAACGCTCCGCACGGCCGACGCGGTTATCGGGGCGGGTCGCGGGCTTGGCCCCGCTGCCGGTTCCGGTTCCAGACGCGTACGCCGGAGTCACCGCCCGTGCGTACCGACGGGATGACGACCCGACGGGCGACGTGATGCCCTCGGAAGCGTTGTCGCGCCGAGAGCCCCGATCATCGGCAAGCTCGGGCCGCAAGGTCGCGCCGAGTCAGCCCGTGGACATCAATCGCGCCGGGATCGACGAACTGCAACGGCTGCCCGGCGTGGGTCCGTCGCTCGCCAACGCGATCATCGCGTACCGCGAGGCCAAGGGCGGATTCGCGTCCATCGACGAGCTCGACTCCGTGAAAGGGATCGGGCCGAAGAAACTCGCGTCTCTCCGACCGCACGTCCGCCTGTAGGCACCGGCTACCGTCCGCCGAGGCCACTGAGGGTCACGCCCTCGATGAAGTACTTCTGCGCGAAGAAGAACAGGGCCAGCACCGGCAGCATCGCCATCGTGGCGAAGGCCATCAGCAGGCCGGGCTCGCCCGCGCGGTCGCCTTGGAACAGCTGGAGCGCGTAGCTGAGCGGCATGTTCTCCGGCGAGTTGACGTAGATCAGCGGGCCCATAAAGTTGTTCCAGGCCCCCATGAACGTCCAGATCGCGATGACCGCCAGAGCGGGTTTGATCTGCGGCATCATGATGTCCCAGAAGGTTCGGAAGTAGGTGCAGCCGTCGATCTTTGACGCGTCTTCCAACTCCATCGGAATCTGCATAAAGAACTGACGAAGCATAAAAATGTTGAACGCCGAGCCGAAGAACGCGGGCACCCAGAGCGGGTACAGCGAATCGATCCAACCGAGGTTGCGGAAGATCAGGAACTGCGGCAATAGGGTCACCGCGCCCGGCAGCATCATCGTGGCGAGGAGCAACGTGAAGAGCTGGTTCTTGCCCGGGAAGCTCAGTCGGGAGAACGCGTAGGCAACGATCGCCGAGCTCAACAGCGTGCCCACGACCGAGAGTACGACCAGCAGCAGCGTGTTCTTGAGATACACCAGCCCGTTCAACGTTTCCGGTGGAAGGTACGAGAACGCGTCGGTGTAGTTTTGCCAACGCAGGCCGACGTCGCGCACCGGTTCGGTTTCAGCGGCACCGAAGGTGCGCTCTTGGCCCTTGAGCACCGACGGGGCCGTGAATTGCACCCGTTTGCGCCCGTCGTCGAAATTCTCCACGACCATGCCGGTCACGGTTTGACCGTCCACTTTTGCGGTGACGAGCGGGGCATCGACCGGCACTTGCCGAAGCGTATCGCGTCGCGCGGAGAACGTCGTGCCCCGAATGGCGAGCGGTTTGGAGATATCCACCTGAACCGAACCGTCAGGATTTTCCTCCAGGATCGTGCCCTGAATCGTTTGACCTTTGAACGTGGTTTCGTAGGTGGGTCGCTTCGGGTCGAGGTACGGCACGGTCCGTTGCACGCGCGGCACCCAGACGATGCCGTTGGGCGAGGACATGTCGCGATCCTCCTTGAAGCTGGTGATGAGAAGGAACGCGAACGGGATGCCGAAGATGATCGACCCCGTGATGAGCATGAGCTGATTGATGATGGTGGTCAACCATCCGCGGGCGGCGGCGGTGCGTTGCGCGTACACCATGGCGGCGGTGGCCGCGACGGCCGCCAGAATGATGGCCGCCAGCGAGGTGGGGGTGACGGTGATGCCGCCGGTCAGCACTTCCGACTTCTTCGCCGGATCGGCCGAGTAGGTCCACGCGCCGATTCCAAACAGGGCGGCGTAGGTGAGCAGACTCCGCAGCTTGGCGTTCCGCTCGATGGGCGAGACCGAAGTGAGGGCGTGTACGGCGCCGAAGCTGGCCGCCACGATGGCGAGGATCATGATCCAGATCGAGAAGGGCAGTTGGAACCAAACGATCGGGATGCGCATGCCTTCGCCGGGCGTTCGGATCAGCGCACCGCAGGCCAAGCCGACGGCGCCGATGAGGGCCGCGATCCCGAGCGAGCGTACGCCTTGGCTCCGCGCCGGTCCGGGGGGACTGGACAAGAGCCCGAGGCCGAGATATACGGTACGCAGCGCAAAGAACGCGCCGATCCAGACGGCGAGGGTGAGAACGGGGTAGGGCACGTTCATTTGTCAGTCTCGTAGTGCACCCATCGCGAGGACAGTTGGAACTGGACGAAGGTGAGGAGCATGATGATCGCGAAGATCACCCAGGCCAGCGACGAGGCGTAGCCCATCTTGAAGAACGCAAAACCATTGCGGAAGAGGTGGTACACCGGCGTCAGCAAGCTGTCATCGGGGCCGATCGGTCCGTTCTTGTCCGGCTTCATGATGTACATCCGGTCGAACTCTTGCATCGCGCCGATGAACCCCATGACGGTGTTGAAGAAGATGATTGGGCTGAGTTGCGGGAAGGTGATCGACCAGAACTGTTGCCGCGGGTTCGCGCCGTCGAGGCTGGATGCCTCGTACAGCGATCCGCTAATCCCTTTGAGGCCGGCCAGCCAGAGCACCATGCCGCTTCCGGCACCCCACATGCCCATGAGGATCAACGCGTTCTTGGACCAGTCGGCGGAATTGAGCCAGCTGGGCGGCGGCACCATCAGCCAGGCGGTGATGGTGGACTTCCACAGGTTGTTGATGATCCCCTTGTTCGCGTCGGGGGTCAGCACCCACGTCCAGAGCACCGCACTGGCCACGCCGGGCACGATGGCCGGCATGTAGAACATGGTTCGGTACAGGCGCATCCCGACGCTGGCGGTGTTGAGCAGCAACGCCACCGCGAGCCCGGTCGCGAGGCCGAGCGGCACGCCGATGGCCGCCAAGTACGCCGCGTTCAGCATCGCCTTCTCGACGTTTGCCCGGTCGGCGGTGAACATGTCCTGGTAGTTCTTCAGGCCCACCCATCGGGCTTCATTCAGCACGTCGTACTGGGTGAAGCTGAAGAAGAGACTCGCCACCATCGGCCCGACCGTCAGCACGACGAACCCGATGATCCACGGGGAGATGAAGGCATAGGCCCAGAGCGCCTCGGTGCGTTCCAGTCGACCGAGCTTCAGGCGGGAAAACCAGAGCGCGAAGCCGCCGACCATAAAGATGATGACGGCGAGCCCGATCATCGCCGGCACCGCGAGGTTGACCACCGGATACCGCTCTTTCTCGAAGAAGGCGTTGAGTTCGCGTTGCACGGCCTTCTCGCCTTTTTCGAGGGCCGCCGCCGGCGTGGCCTTCTTGTAGAGGGCCGCTTCCATCGCGTTGACGTGCTCGCTCCAGAGCGCCTGGCCCACGAAGGTGGCGGGGCGGAATCGCCCGAACTCCGACATTTTCACGTGCATCGCCAGCGCGTCGGCAAACTTCTGCTCACCCGGCTTGAACTCGACGAACGCGGCTTCCGTCGCCTTTCGGTGAGCCGTGATGCGCGGGATGTAGGCCCTTCCGCGCCGGCGTTCCCACTCGCGTTGCGCCCGCATTTCGATGAGGCGTCCCTCGGCGGAGGTCGCGAACTTGATGTACCGCCAGCCGTCCTCAACGTTCCTGGCGCCGCGCGGGATAGCGAGCGAGAAGCCGCCAAACCAAGTGACGAACGTATCCTTTTCGTTCGCAAAGCGTCCGCGCTTGAAGTAGCGGTCGTCGGGCACCGGCGGTTCGGCCGCGCCAAGCTCCACCTGGGGCGCGTACCGGCTGAGCGTGTTCAGAATCCAGTCGCCGTCGATCTTCATGGCGACCTTGCCGATGACGAACGCGTCGTTCTCGTTGCCCAGGAAGCCCGACTCGAACGACTTGGCGTTCTCGTAGCCGCCGACGATTTCGTAGCCGTCGACCATGAACTTGAGGGCCTCGGCCGCCTCCGGGGTGTTCATGGTGCAGGTTCGTCCGTCTTCGCTCATGAACGTGGCGTTGTTCATGAACGCGTACATGTAGAGCCAAGCGTTGCCGAAGTTCGGAAGAAAGCCCGCGCGCTTGAGCGTGCCGTCCGAATTCTTTTCGGTGAGGATTTCGCTGTACTTCAGGAGCTCCGACCAGGTGCGCGGGGCGCGATCGGCGCTGAGCCCGGCGGCGGCAAGTTCGGCCGCCTTTTCTCGGAACACGGCCTTGTTCCAGTACAAGATGCGGTTATCGGCCCCGGTCGGAATGGCGTACGTCTTGCCGTTGTATTTGGCCTCTTCCCACGGGGCTTCGTAGTACTGGTCCTCGGTCGGCGTGAGGGGGTCCTGCCCGCGATCGCGCTGGATCAGATCGTCCAGCGAGCGGAAGGCGCCGCGGCTCGCCCAGTCAGAGATGGTGAAGCGGTCCTGATTGATGACATCCGGCGCGACGTTGCCAACGATGGAGGTCATCAGTTTTTGCGGGTCCATCTGGCCCGCGCCCATGCTGAGCAACCGGACGCGGACCTCCGGGTTCCGGCGTTCGAACTCGCGGATGACGGCGTCTTGGCCCTTCGAATCTGCCCCGATACTGACGCCCCAGACGACGAGCTCGCGCGTCTTCTTGACCTCGGGGCTCAATGGCGCAGTCTGGGCGGTTGCAGGCTGAGCGGTTGCGGTCGGGGCGAAGCCGATCGCCGCTAAACATCCGACGGCCAGCGCAAAGGTCTTGTGCGCGATGGCGCGCGCGGCGTTCCGCCACCGGCTCCCGCGCGGGCTCTGCCTGCGCTCATTCTCTCTGCGCCCTGTGTCCCCAAGCCCGCTCCGGTGCGTCATGCGTTCCGGTTACTATACTTGAACATTTCAGCCGTGAATACGTATTTTTGCGGCTTTCTCGCCGGAGTCATTGCCCAATTTTGCTGAGCAATTGGACCGGTCATCCGTAAGTACAATCTCGTGTGCCCATGGCCGACCCCGACACTCCCGAAACTTCAGGCGATGCCGGCGGAACTGCTCGTCGGGCGAGTTTATCCCCGGCCCTCGTCGGCGTTCTGCTCACCGTCTTCCTGGACCTGCTGAGCTTTGGGCTGTTCATCCCGGATCTCCAACTGCGCGGAGAGCAACTGGCGGCGAAACAGCTCGGGGTGCCGGCGGCGCAGGCTTCGGCCAACGACTCGGTGGGATGGATGGTGGGCCTGCTGATCGCCGGGTTCAGCCTCGCCCAGCTGTTTTCGTCGCCGATTTTGGGCCGCCTCTCGGACCGGATCGGTCGTCGGCCCGTTCTGCTGGCGACGTGCGCATTGAGCGTCGTGAGCTACGCGATGTACGCGAATGCCGATGTGTTTTGGCTCAGCCTCGGTTCGCGGGTGCTGGCGGGAATCGCGGCGGCAAACCTGGGCGTGGCGTTCGCGTACGTCGCGGACGTGACGGCTCCGACCGAACGCGCAAAGGGGCTGGGATTGGTCGGGGCGGCCCTCGGCCTCGGATTTATTTTCGGACCGGTCCTGGGGGGACAGCTGATCCGAATCGGGAACGATTCGCCCGCGCTGCTGGGCTACGTCGGCGCGTTCCTCGCGCTGATCAATTTTCTGTACATCCAATTCGGGCTAAAGGAGAGCATTACCCCCGGCCAGACGGCGTCGCGCCCTTCCTTCTTCGCCGAACTCCGCATCGCCTTCACCACGCCGAGATTGGTGCTGCTGCTCGGCATGACGTTTGCGTTCAACTTTGGATTTGCGATGCTTCAGGCCACGTTCTTTCGCCTCATCGCTGACGAACGCTCGGTGTTTCACCTGCCCGACGCCGAGGCCAAGACGATCGGGAGCTACGTGCTTGGACTCGTCGGAATTTGCGGCGCGATCGTGCAAGGTGTGATCTTGCCGAGGATTCAGTCGCGGTACGGCGAGGTCAACCTCGTTCGGCTCGGCATGTTGATGCTGGTGCCCGGGTTGCTTCTCGTCCCGTTCTCGCCGCTGTGGTTGCCGATGATCCTGGTGGTGGCGTTGCAGGGATTTGGGAGCGGTTTGGCGCAGCCGAACCTGTCGAGCCTGGTCAGTCGGTTTGCGCCGCGCGAGCTTCAGGGCGGCATCTTCGGCGTCACCCAAGCCCTCGGCGCGACGGCACGGCTATTGGCACCGCTCCTCGCCAACCCACTGTTTAGCCGAAATCCGACCTACCCGTACGTGCTGGCGGCAGCGATTGTGCTGTTTCCGGCGGTGGCGGCGTGGGCGTTGCGGCCGATCCCCGCGGCCGAACCGGCGGTCGGATAATCTTGGTCGGATAACGGCGGTTGGGTAGCGGCGGCGACGTCGGACCTCTATAATAAGGCCGTGCCAAGAACCGTCATCGCCCCGATCTTGGGGATTCTGACCTTTCTTGGCGGAATCGCACTATTGTTGCTGACCTTCCGGCTCGCGTACGATCTGTACCAACAGCCGGTGGGCAACGTGCTCGGCACGCAGGGCGAGAACGTGATCCCAGCCAACGCCGCCAACGCGCTGGCGGGAGTGCTGATTCGCATCGTACTGCTGTTTACGATGGGAGCGATGGGTTCGTGGATCGCCAATCGCGGCGTCAATATGCTCACCGCGCAGCCAGTTCGGCGGCGCGAACGGGACCGCCGACGAGCATCGGACGCCGTTTCGGAGTCCGGGGATGACGCGGAAAACCCGGAGTAGGGCCTAGTCTGGCGCCCGCCGGGCACCCCGCGGCGACGGATGTCGTCATAATGACGAAGTCTCGTATGTTCGCCTTCCTTCCGGTCCTCCTCCTGTTGCTCATGCCGAGCGCGTGGACCTCGGTGGATGTAACGGCCCCGGATCGTTCGCTGGCGTGGCACGCCTGGTTGCATGATCGCAACGTGCCGGTCGCTCAGCGCGCGGCGGTCATTGCGATCGCGATTCGGGCCGCGCGACCGGTCGCGACCCAGCCGCCGGTGGTCAGTCGGACGCCCGCGCGGACCCCGCGCCGGTTCGAGCCCCTTCTTCTCGTTGCCTCGGCGCAGTGGCCCGGACGCCAAGACCGCGCTGGACCGGCGTAGCGCGATGCACCCGCGTCACGCGATGACGCGAATCGCCTCCCCGTTCTTCCGCCCCGATCCGTGCGTTGGCATGCGGATGGAACGCCGCCCGCCCGGCCACGGCCGCCCTGCCCGTTCTCGCTCATGAACTTTCTGCGCAAATTTTTCGACACGTCCAAGCGCGACGTAGACCTTATCCAACCGACGATCAAGAAGATCAACGACCTTGAGCCGACGATTTCGGCCAAGTCCGACGACGAACTCCGGGCATTGGCCGCCGAATTCCGCGAACGCGCGCGAGGCGGCGAACAGTTGGCAAAGATGCTTCCGGAGGTGTACGCCACCGTTCGCGAGATTAGCAAGCGCGTGCTCGGGATGCGCCAATTCGACGTGCAACTTGTCGGCGGCACCGTGCTGCACGAAGGTCGGATCGCCGAAATGAAAACCGGTGAGGGGAAGACGCTCGTAGCCGTCGCGCCGCTGGTGCTCAACGCCCTCGATGGCCGCGGCGTCCACCTCGTTACGGTCAACGACTACCTGGCCCGTCGCGACGCCGTGTGGATGGGTCCGATCTACCACTTCATGGGGCTGTCGGTCGGCATCATCCAGGGCCAAAGCCAAGACTCGGACGAACTCGGCGGCTCTTATCTGTACCAGCCGGGCGCGAACGAGATGAACGATCCGCGCTACCTGAACCTCGTGCCGTGCAGTCGGCGCGACGCCTACGGTTGCGACATCGTGTACGGCACCAACCACGAGTTCGGATTCGACTATCTGCGGGACAACATGGCCTTCAGCGAGGAAGACCTCGTGATGCGCGAACTGAACTTCGCGATCGTCGATGAAGTGGACTCGATTCTCATTGACGAGGCCCGCACGCCGCACATCATCAGCGGCCCGTCGAACGAGGACGTCTCGGTGTACTACAAGGTCAACGAGATCGTGAAGCAGTTGGACCCCGCGACGCACTTCACGGCGGACAAAAAGAATCACAGCGCCAGCCTGACCGAAGAGGGGATGGACCGCGTCGAAGAGCTGCTCGAGATTGACAACATCGCCGCCGACCCGCGTCTGTTTCACCACGTCAACGCATCGGTAAAGGCGTATGCCCTGTTCGACCGGGACGTCGATTACGTGGTGCGGGCGGGCGAAGTGGTGATCGTTGACGAGAACACCGGCCGCATGATGTTTGGCCGCCGCTACTCCGACGGGCTCCACCAAGCGTTGGAAGCGAAGGAAGGCGTCAAGGTCCAACGCGAAAGCCAGACCGTCGCGACGATCACCTTCCAGAACCTGTTCCGCCTGTACGAAAAGCTGGCCGGCATGACCGGTACGGCCAAGACGGAAGAGGACGAGTTCCGGAAGATTTACGGCCTCGACGTGGTGAGCGTGCCGACCCACCGCCCCAGCAAGCGGGCGGACCAGCCGGATGTCATCTACAAGACGCTGGAAGCCAAGTACCGCGGCATCGGCTGGGAACTGCTGCGCCTCGCCACCAAGGAGCAGCCGTGTCTCGTCGGGACGCGTTCGATCGAGATGTCCGAGCGGGTATCGCAACGGCTCACCCCGGACATGCTGCAACGCCTCGTGCTGATTTACCGTCTGCGCGAACGCGTGGAGGTCAAGAAGGACCTCAAGGGCGAACTCGGCGCCGACGGCAAGCGGTTTTACGAAACCGCAATCGCCGATATCGACCGCAAAAGCTTCGCGGCATTCCTGGGCAAAGCAGGCATGCCGACCGATCCGTTCTCGGACGAGATGCTCCAGTGGTGTCTGGATGCTTGGAAGATGGACGCCGAGCACAAAGAGCACCTGCGAGACCTGCTGGAGCACGGCATTCCGCACAGCGTGTTGAACGCGAAGAACCACGAAGCGGAGGCGGTGATCATCGCCGAGGCCGGTCGCAAGGGTGCCGTGACCATCGCCACCAACATGGCGGGACGCGGCGTCGACATTCTGCTCGGCGGTCGGGTGGAGGACGATCTCGTGAAGCAAGCCCGCGCGCAGACCGACGTGGCGAAGGACGGGATCGACGAGTACGGGGAGACGTTTACGAGCTTCCGGCGCGGCGGCAAGGAGCGGAGCGCTCCCCCGCTTCCGCTAGATGATCAAGAGCGACGGGCGGCGGCCGAAGAGGTTCGCGCACTCGGCGGACTCTTCATCCTGGGGACCGAGCGGCACGAGAGTCGCCGCATCGATAACCAGCTCCGCGGACGCGCCGGACGCCAGGGCGACCCCGGCGAATCCAAGTTCTTTGTCGCGCTCGAAGACCACCTGTGGCGCATCTTCAACGCGAATATGATGGAGAATCCGGCCCTGAAGCTTTGGCCGCCGATGGAACAGGTCGACACCAAGTTCCTCACCCGGATGATTCAGCGCACGCAGGAGCGCATCGAGAACCACTTCTTCGAAGCGCGCAAGCACGTGCTCGAGTACGACGACGTGTTGAACAGCCAGCGCGAGCACATCTACGGCATGCGCCGCGAGATTCTACTGGGCAAGGACGTCCGCGAGGAGCTGCGGGCGTACGTCAACCTCAGCATGGCCGAACTCGTAAACGACGCCTGGATGGTGGACGAGGAGACAGCGGAGCAGTTTTACGACCACGCCCAACTCTTCGAAGACGCCAACGAGCTGTTCCCGCTGGTGGACCACGTCACCCTGAGCGAACTGGAAAAGTACGATCCGGGCGAACCGCTGGTCAACTTCCTGCAAGGCGTGGCGATGCAAGCGTACGACCAAAAGATCGCGACGCTCGGCGAGGACATGCCGGATCTAGAGCGATTCACGTTGCTGAAGGCGGTCAACGATCGCTGGCAAGAGCACCTGCAAATGGTCGAGTACGTGCGCGAAGGGATCAGTCTGCGCGGGTACGGCCAGGTCGACCCGCTGGTGGCTTACAAGCGCGAGACCTATGAGCTGTTCCAGCAGACGCTCAAGAGCATACAGGTGGACGCGGCCAAGCTGGTCTTCCGGCTGAACATCACGCGTCCGGATTCCAGCGCGGTGGAGTTGGAGATGGGCGCGCTCGCGATCGAGGCCGAAAGCACCGCACCGACGGCACCCGCCGAAAAGTCGGAACCGGGCTCGTTGCCGTGGCCGACGGGCGCCGACCCGAAGCGGGTGGGTCGCAACGACGCCTGCCCGTGCGGAAGCGGGCATAAGTTCAAAGAGTGCCACTACAAGCCGCTCCGGGCCGCCGGGCAGATCTAGCGATCGGATACAACGGGGGAATGGACGCCGAACCGCGCCGTTCCCCCGACATGGCGAAGCAAGCGAAACGACGACGCCTTTGGCCGACCGTACTCGGCGTGCTCCTCATCGGGCTCGCCGTCATCACCGTGACCGCCGGGCCGATGCTGGTGCATTTCGGTCGCCGGATCGTGACCGATCGTCCGCACAACGCGGCGGCCGCGAAGCGCATCGCCAAGCTCGCCGACCGCCTCAACCTTCCGGACGCGTCCCGAGGCGACTGGGACGAGTTTCTGGCCATGCTGCGTGATCCGAAGACCGACCGCGAGGCCGCGAGCGGTCTGATGGACCTGAAACCGGCGTTTCGGTATCGCGATGAACTCCTGCGCGAACTCGCCGCTTTGGAACTGCGAATGGCCGATCCGCCCCGACTGCTGTTCGCGGTGGTCCGACGCCGATTCGGCGACCCTTCGGCGCGGGCCCGGGTGCAACATCACGCCCGCCACTCGGTGGACCCTTTCGAACGGGAGGCGGCGGCGAACCTGCTGAAATCTTGGGGCGCGCCGAAACAGTGAACCTTTTGCGCGCGGTGACGTCTGACCAAGTGTAAAAGGTTCGGTCATCGGACCTTTGCCTTATCTCAAGTGCCCGGTTAGCACCGGGCATTTTTTCTTTCGGGGACCTTTGCCGAAACGGGCCGAGCGGCGGCGCGTACGATTTACGTCTTGATTCTCGGCGTCCCGCTTCCGCGCTGTCTCCTTCTGGCCCGCACCGCGGTCGCCCGGATCGCGTCGGCCTGGAACTGGTCGGCCCAGTTTCGGTCGGCCCAGTTTCGGTCGGCTCGGTTTCGGTCGGCTCGGTTTTGGTCGGCCCGGATCGCAGTGGTCGGATGCCTTCTCGGACAGACGAGCGTCGCGCTGGGTGCATGGCACGTGGTCATCCTCGTCGACCGCAGCAAATCCGTCGGCGACAGCCCCGCGGCCCTCCGGCGCGCCGAAAACTCCCTGGCCGAAGCCCTCTTCGACGGACGCGGGCCGCTGGCCGACGGCGAAGGCACTGGGAGCGGCGGCGGATTGCGCAAGCTCGGTCCGGCCGACCGCATCTCGATCGTGCACTACGGCATCGATACTCAGCCCGACGCGAACTCGGCGTACAAACGGCTGCGAAACGCTCGGTTTCCCAACGATTACGCACGGGTGACGTGGAACCGATCGCTCCCCCGCCGCGCGCGGTTCCTATCGGCGCTTCGTCCGACGGTACGCACGAATCTCAACGTGCTGGCGTGGGCCTTTCCGCTCGGATTCGCCGCGCTCCGGCCGGGCTCGAACGGGCCGGGGTCGAACAACGAGCCGCCGATGGAGACCGTTGTCGTGACGCTCCACGACGCCGAGCTGAACGCGGGCGGCGTGGCGTTGGAGCGGCAAGTGTTCGACCGGTACCTCTCAAGCGGAAACCGTGCCTTGGTGCGGCAAGCCGAGGCGGATCTGGACCAACACGTGACGCTCACCGATCGCGCGGGATCGTTGCGACCGTTTGTCGAGCGCGTGTTTCGGCAAGGCGCCAAGCAGATCGTCGTGGCGGCATACTTCGCCCGCAGTCGCACCGGCGAGGCGGAGGCGGCGAAGTTGGAGGAGCGCCCTATCCTCGGCAGCGCGGCGGATTGGACCGCACCGGGTCGCGTCTCCGTTCCCTTGGACGTGCCGGCCGGGTTGCGGGGGCGCCCGGCGACGTTTCGCCTCGAGCGTTCACGGAGCAGCATCGACCTTCCGCTGGACGGGCGCGCGGCGACGGCTCCGCTCGACCCTCAGTTTGCCGGACAATCGCAACGGGCGTACCTGACCGCTCGATTGGACCACGCGGACCCGTTGCTCGGCCCGACCCAAGTGCCGGTGCGGTTTCAGGCGGCCGTGTGGGTGCCCGCGACCGATGCGGCGGCGATCGCCCAGCGCACGCGGTGGCAGTGGCTGGCCGCGATGGCCGCCATCGCCCTTGCCGCCGGATACGCCATGTGGATTTTCCGGGCGCGACCGATCCGAGCGCGGCTCTGGGGTTATCCGGGCGCGAGAGAGCTGCCCACGTTCGGCGGGTTCCGGGGTCGCGACGTCCGCACGTCCGGGTACCGGCTCCGGGTGCCGATCGAGCCGGACGCGGCCATCGCCTTGATTGAACTGCCGGGCCCCGTTACGCGGGCGTTGCTGTTGCCGCGGTTCCGAGTGCGCGGCGCCGCGCCCGGGTTCACGTCGGAATTTGAACCGGTGCCCCGCGCGACGCGACTCCTGACGATTCCGTATGTACCCAGCGCGGACCGAGTCATGTCGGTAGAGTTTTCGCGGACGTGGTTCGGCCGATTCGAGCAACGCACTCGGCTGGAACTTCGCATCATGTTTGCGCCGCCGGGAATGGTCCCGGTGCCCTCCGCCTCACCTGTATCCGCGCCAACGCTGCCGCGCCCGTCCATCGCCGATTCCCGATCTGTCCCGACCCCTTCCTCATGATTCGTTTTCGCATCGCCCTTGATCTCGGCTCTGATTCGACGGTGGCCTTTGTGCAGGATTTGGACAAAGGAACCGTCGAACAACTCGACCTGCAGTACTTCGCGCAGGCGATGACCACCACCCCGGTGTTGTTGACCGAAGGCAACCGACCGAGTAAACGGATTCGGAGCCGGTACGCGGCACGACAACCGCTGAGCCTCAACGAGCCATTGCGCGATGGGCACGCGGTCGGCGAAGGCCCGGGCGCGATCCCGGAACGGCTCCCGGCCAGTCACGCGACCATGGCCCTCGTCGACGCCTCCGGGTACCGACAAGCAAAGGCGGCGGGCGGCGGACTCAACACGTTTGGAAGGGCTCGGCAATGCCTCATCCGATTTTTCGACGACCGAACGGAAGGCTTCGAACTCGGCCAGCTGTTACCAAACGCCAAGATCGTGTACCAGGAGCAGCTTCGCCTCAACCGGGAGTTTTTGGTAGAGATTGCGGGCACTTCCGGACCGGCGGCCTCCGTCAGCCCCGACGTCAGTTCGGGCCTGGCGACGCTCGGTCAGCTGTTGGGGACATCGGCCGCAGGTGGATCCGCTACGAGCGGAACGGCATCGACCGCGACTCCGCCGCCGGCACCGCAGGCCAACCGCCATCTCATCACCATCGAACCCGGCGAGATCATCAAGAATCAGCTTTGCCTTATTCTCGAGAACTTCGTGAGGCAGAATCCGCTGCTCTGCCCGAACGGTATTCCGCCTCGCTGGGACGAGTGCGAGGTCATCCTTACCGTGCCGAACACGTACAGTCCGCTCCACCGCGAGCAGCTTCAGGCGATGATCGGGGAGACGCTCGGTACGACCGTGCGGACGATCACAGAATCGGATGCGGTGGTATTCGCCTACTACAACGAATACCAACCGAACCTCGGCCTGACGCGAGAAGAGCGGCAATCGACGGTGCAGTACTACGTGACGATCGATATCGGGCGCGGTACGACCGACCTCAGCCAGGTGATGCTGTGGATGCAGCGGCCGGTGGATCAGCCGCACGGCAATCTCCGCTTGCATCAACGGGTGCTGGGTCGGAGCGGTCGCGCGAGCGGCGGGGCGCGCATGACCCACGAGCTCGTCACCTACTTTGAGCGGCTGACTGATCTGGTCCTGGCCGACCTTGATCCGTTGATCGACCGGTCCCCGGTGCGATTCACCACCGCGTCACCGGCCATCGGCGGAGCCCTTCGGCAGACGCAGTTCTTTACCGCGCTCGAAGAGCTCGCCGATTGGCACAAGGCGCACCTGGACTTGGCCCGGAACCTGCCCGTGTTCCAACCGCTCGACGATGCCGTCAGCGTGGCCGCCGGCATCCTTTCCGACTACGTCGCGAGCGCGGTGCCGACCCACCGGACCGAGATTTCTGCCCGTCTGGGACGCCTCCTGACGCACCCGATGGGCGATTGGCGGCAAACCGCGACTCCGGCGCTTCTGGCCAAACTCCGGCAGGAGGACGCCCGCCTCGCCGCCCGCGTGTCGGAGTACGTCAGCGAAAACGTGGATGAAGTGCTGAAGGACCTCGCGCGGTCGGTGAACGCCGACAACGCCGAGGGCGTATTCGTGCGGAACGCGGTCGAAGCCCTCCGGCTGCTTACCGACCCGGCCCGATTTCGCGCTCAGCATCCGGAACTCAGCCATTTCGAATCGCGCACTCACGTGGTGGTGGCCGGGCAAGCCAGTCGCTTCCGGCCGTTGCGCCGCCGACTCAACGAGGTGCTTCGGCAAGCCGGATACGGCGAGCTTCAGACGGCGGTGGACCCCTCGGGACCGGCCCCGGAGCCGCCCCGTCGCGGCCTATTGGCGCGCTTGCTCACCCCGAAGAGTCCGGTAAGCGGACCGCGGCCGCACCAGAATTACGCCATTGAACTCCCCGCCGCCGCCCTCAAGACGAGCTGTGCGCGCGGCGCGATTGAGTGGCGGCGGGCCGAACCGCTGATGCTGAACCCCACCCATGAACACGGTCAGTTCGCGGCGATGGAGGCCGATGGCGGCGTGCCGGAGTTTGCGGATATGGACCGGTTCAATGCCGACCGACGGTGGACGTTCGGAGAAAACTCGGGCGTGGATGTCGCGCGAAACGTGTACTACTTCCCCGCGGCGGGCGCGCCGGAGACCGACTCGGCGGGCTGGCGCAAGTACGTGTCCACCTACGGCTCGCTGATCGCGACCACCGACGCCACGTCCATGGTGACGATCGGTTACGCCCTCGATGGTCGTTTCCACGGGATTCAGGTGTTCGACGGGCATCGGTACCGTAAAATCGGGGCGCATATGTACGGGGTGCGGGACGAGAAGGACCTGTACCCGCTCCTGTGGCCGGCCGTACTACCCGACGACGAGGGGTCGGGATCGTGAAGTACGCGGCGGTCCTGCTGATGCTTGGCCTCGGGGTTGGCCAGGCGAGTGCGCAGGCGTTCCAATATTACGCGGCGGGCGATCGGCAGCTCCTGATCCTCGCCGAAGGCAAGGTCTTCGAACTCAATCGCACCGATGGCCCGTGGTCGCCGGTTCAGAACGCCGAGAAGGGGTTCGAGGCCTGGCGTCGCCGGCATTACGATGGCCAGACTTCCGATACCTTTGCCCAAGGCGTACTCGCGGGCAAGTTTGTCGGCGGCAAGGCTCGGGCCGCGCGAGTGACGATTCGGGTGGCGCGCGACGCGGACGGCACGATGCACTGGACTTGGGCCAAGGGACCGGCCGATGGCGTTGAATTTCGGGCCGAGTCCCAGGATTCGGTGCCGCGCTGGGCGCTATCGGAGCCGTCGCGAGAAGCGTTCCGAGCCCTGGCCGCGGCGAGTTCCGCCTCCGACGAGAAGAACCTGCTCGCGGCCGCCGGAAGCCCCAAGTTCAAGCCGATGCTCGCCGCGATCGCGGATGGCAATCGGTACGCGATCGCCCTCGGCAAGGATCTTTCGGTCACGGAGTTCGTGCCGGCCCCCAAACCGATGCCGAAGTCCGATTCGGACCCCGACGCCGCCGCGCAAGGGAAAGACCTACGGTCGCGAGAATCTGACCGCACCGCGGCGATCATCGGCGCCCTGGTCGTCGGACTCCTCATCGGCGGATTCGCGAGCTTTGCGGGCCGTTTGGCGTACAACCGAATCGCCACCCAGTTGAAGCGGGAGCCGATCGAAACGTACGCTCGGGTGAGCGAGCGGGATCGCCATGTGCTTGCGTTCCTGCGGAATCAGGGCGGTTACCCGCTGGTGGAGGCGGCCCGGCGGCCCCAGGAGTCCATTCAAGAGACACTGGCGCGCTTGCTGCGAGGCGTCCCCGTTCCCGGCGGAGTCGGCCGACCCGGTTTCGGGACTGATCCGCTTGCGCCCGACCCAAGTGCGCCCTACCCAATTGCGGGCGGAACAGGAACGGTCGGAACGGGAACGGCGACGGATCCCGTGATCGTCGAGCGGATCGTGCCACGTCCGGAGGATGCCGCGCGGATTCGCGAGCTTGAACTGCGCGAGAAGCAACTGATCGAAACGCGGGATGCCGAACGTCGCGATAACGTGAAGTTGCGCGAATCGCTGCTGGCCGAACAAGGACGGGTGAACGCTATGAGTCTCGAACGCACGCAACTGGCGGATCGGCTGGAAGCCCTCGCGATTCGGATCGAATCGCTGCAATCCAACGTGGCGGTCGACCATCCCGACGCGGAAGCGGGAGGGACCCGTGGCCGCTGACCGACTGGACCAAACGTTCGAGCGGCTCGCCAAAGCGCTGGCCGAGCATGAGAAGGCGGTGGCCGTGCTTCAGCAAACGCGCACCTCCAAACGCCGGCAGAAATCGGCCGTGGATCAGCGCCTTCGCGATATCTCCGGCCGCACCGAGGCCGCCCTCAACGCGCTACTGGAGCGTCGGAGCGTGGACCCCAGCAGCATGGCGTTCGCCGCCTTGGCACGGTACAGCCTGCACCAGTTGGCATTGGCGACCATGGCGAAGAACGAGCTGGCCGGTCAGGCCATGACCACCAACCTCCGCATCCTTGCGATTGCCCTCTCCGCGCCGGCTTCCGGATACCAGGACCCAACGCTTGACGCATGGCGCGACACGCTCGGAAGCAGCGGTCCGCTGCCCACCCCGACCACGTCGAACCCGCACCCGCACGCACCGGCGATGGCGCAGCTCATCCGGCAAGTTCGCGACGCCGGGCTCCGACTGGACCAGTTGGCGGGACTTTACGCCGTCAACGAACGTGACCTCCACCTCATTCAGCCGTCGTAACTCGCGGTCCTGACCCCGCCCTCCGCAACGTCCATGAACCTCTTTCTCGGAATCTTCGTGCTCGCCAGTCTGGGCTACGCCGTCGCCGTCCGGCTACCCGGCCTGCAAGATGACCCGCGGCTCGATTGGCTGGCGCGGGCCTACGTAGGGCTGACCGCCATCCTGTTGTCCCTCGGGATCGCGTGGTACACCGCCGTGCTCCCGGGACAAGCGCCCGACGTGTTGCGCCGAATCGCGTACGTCGGCGTCGAGGCGAGCCTTGACGGAGAGTCCCGCGTCGCACTGACGGGCGACAAACGAACCGTGGCGGAGGGGAGGGCCGCATTCGTGTGGAGCGCGCTCGGCGCCGACGGCACGGTTCGGATCGAACCGACGCCGGCGGGAGAATCCGTCCGCCGGTACCGACTTTCGGCGACGGGCGGCACGGTGGTTCGGGCGAATCAGACCTCGATCAACGCTCCCGCCACCGGTTGGCTCGGCGTGGGCGTTAGCGAAACCTTTGGCCGCGGGGACGACGCCATCCGGTTCGAAGTCGGGGACGACCGGGTCGGGGTGACGTTCCGCGGCCAGACCTTCTCGCCCGAGCTCAAAAAGCAAGGCACCTTGGACTACCTATTAGCGCGTGCGGGTGCTGACGCAGCCCTGCGCCGGTCGCTCGCCGAGGTGCGCGATACCGAAGGCCGCACCTTGGCCGATGCCAGCCTCGTGCGGCAGACGCGCGGGAAATCGAGCCCGGTCGGGCTGATCGGCTTTTGGTTCGGCGAAGCGGTACCGACCGCGGCGGTCGAACTGGACGTTGCGGAAGGCCGACGGATCACGCTGCAAGCCGGGGACCGCTCGCTTTTGCTTCCGGGGAGCGTTCGCGACGGGCGACTCGCGCTCCGCTGGGACCCTCCCCTGCGCTTCGCCCTGCCCTCCCGATCGGCAATCTCCCCTCAGACCCCCGACGCGGGCAAGGAGGACGCGATCTCCGTGTTGCTCGCCAGCTTTGATCCGGACCGGCCCGAGCCCGGGTACGTGTTCGCGACCGGAAACGCGGGGGACCCGGTCCTCGCCGAAGGGAAATTTTCGCTGACGGCGCTGACGTTGAAGATGAACGGCGCCCCGGTGCCGACCAACCGCGAGATTCCGCTGGGCAACGGTCGGGTACGGCCACTCATGCGGTTCGAAGACGCGGCGGTGCAGCACGCGGGCGAATGGGTCTACGCCGTGATCGGTCTTGCGCTGGGCGCCGTGCTCCTGCTGGTCGCCTTGCGCGAGCCGAGCATGCCGGAGTTCCGCGGCATGGTGTTGGCGCATCACGCGGTACTGGCGTTACTGACCGTGCGCGCGATCCTCGCCTTCCGGGTGAGCATTTTGCCGCCGGGCGACCTCAGCGCGGCCGCGAGTGCGTCGTATGCGGACGCATGGAGACAGGCCCTCGTCATGCTCATCGGGTTCAGCGTGATCAGCGGCGGGGCGGCATGCGTCATGCAGCGGTACCGAACGGCCGGGAACGCCACCCGAAGGCGACGCACGTTGCCTGGCCAAGTGATTCAGGCCGTGGCCCCTCACCGCCTGGCGCTGGTGCGCGTGTTCGCCCTCGCGGGAGGATGCCTCGGCCTGGCCCATCGCGTGATTCCGCGATTTGTTCCGAGCCAGATGCTCCTATTGGGCGTCCTGCTCGTCGCGCTTAGTCTCGGCGTAAGTGCGCTCGTCGCCGAAGACGAGCCTGCGACCGGTAGCGACACGACCCCGCGTCCGGAGCCCGCTTCTGCCACCGACGGGCCCAGTGGCGACGGGCCCAGTAACGACGGGCCCAGTAACGACGGGCCCAGTGGCGACGGGCCCAGTGGCGACGGGCCGAGCGGGGACGGGCCAAGAACCCGAACGGGGCGCGAGCCGAGTTGGGCAGACCCCATCCGGCGATTCTTGACTGATCGGCCTTACTTTTTGGCCGCGGCCCTACTCGCGTTTGCCGATCTCGCGCTGTTTCTGTACACCGTTCCTTTCTTGGTCGCGGTGACGCTGGTCGCGCCGCTGCGCCGGATCGCACGCGCCGAAGTGCAACGTCCCGAAAACGACGCACCAATGGCGCGGTGGTACCGCTGGCAACGTGGGCTTCGGGGACCGCGCGTCGGCGGTCCACTCCTCGGGGGGAACTCGCGTTGGTGGGAGCCGTTCCGAGCCGCACGGATCGTCACCGTGGCGGTGTTGGTCGTCGCGATGCTCTCGCTCCCGCTGCTGACCGCACCGCTGGGCCAGTTTGCCGCCGCGCGCGCGAAGGGCGGCGCGCAGGAAACGTTTATCCAACGCTTGATCGTGGGTCGCCCGGAGATCGCGACGGCCCTGCTCAACGGATCCGCGACCGCAAACGTGAATTACCGGCCCGAGAAGATCGTGGAGTCGATGCAGCAACGCTGGCAGATGGTGACCTACGCGCGCAGCCACGGCGTCGGTTACTTCCGGCTTCCGGTGGAGGATCACGGCATCAAGTATCCGATCTTCCTCACCGACGCGGCGTACTCCACGCTGTTGCTTGGCGAACACGGACGATTCGCCGGCTGGCTCGTCATCGGCCTCCACGTGTTGGCGGGTCTAGGCTTGCTGCTCGCGGCGGCTCCGCTGTACCGACGGAGCCGGCCCGAGACCGCGCTGATGCTCGTTGGCGTCGGACTCGCCTTCGGGCTGCTGGGGCTCTACATGGCGGCGGCCAACCTCTGGTGGGTGCCGTTCACCGGCCAAAACGTGCCGCTGCTCGGCATCTCGTCGTTGTTTGATGCGCTTCTGTTCTTGGGACTGGCGATGTACGCGTGGGCCGCCGCGCTTTACGGGCCGTTTCGGGTGGCGCGGATGGATGACGACCCGCCATTTGCCCATGCCCTGGTCGGGGTCCCGGCGGCGCTACTGAGCGGCGGATGGCTGGCCCTGGGCGTCGGCCTACTGACGTTGCCGAAGGGTGGACTCGAGCCGTTCAACCTCGCGCCGCCCGTGTATGACGCCGTGGAGCGGACGATGCTCGCGGCGAATCGCGAACGCACCGGTGACGCGCCGATCGCCCTGACCGCGACCGAAGCGGTGCGCACCGCTCCACGGTACGTGGCCTACCTCGCCGAAAAGTACGAGCGCGGTGAGCTCAGCCGAACGCCGATTGTGCCGACCTCGCCGGGCTCGACGGCGGTCAGCGTCGACCGTTCCCGCATGATGCGGATGAGCCCGCTGGCCCCCGCGCCGGAGTTGGCGTGGCGCGGGGCTTTCGTCGGGCAAGGCGCAACGTCGGCCCTGCAACTGTTGGTGAGCGGGGCCAGCGAGCCGTTTACGCTCCAGCGCGCGGCCCCGGTCGCGACCTTGCGCGATGACCGTCCGTTCGCCGCAAACCGAGGCCAACGGATCGAGTTCTGGTTCAATCAGATGAACTTCGGCGGGATCGAGCTGAACGGGGCGGTCCCCACCCTACGATGGGACGATGTCGGCCGATCGCACGAGGTCCGCGTTAACGGCCAACGCCCGGAATCGGACCCGAAACGGGGGCGAAATCGGCCGCTTCGCCCGTTTGACCTGATCAGCATCGTGCCTCGCACCGGTCAGCGCGGGGCCAGCCGCAGCGTGCTGTACGTTGGAACGGGCGGCACCGAGATTGCGCAGGCCGCGTGGCGGAACGGCGCCTGGCGACGACGCTTCCCTTACGCTGCCGATTTTCCGCTTGCCTTCGCACTGGCCCAGGCGGCCGATTCGGCAAAGGTGAGCGAGGCCAAAGTGCCGATGTCGCTTCAGATCGGACTCCAGCGCGACCTCCAGTCGGCCCTGCGGGCCTATGTGACCACCGACGCCCAGCGAAGGGCAGGCGATCGCCTGCGGTTTACCTCGGCCGATGTCGACTCGCAGGGCGCATACCGGGCCCCGCGCGGCAGTGCGGAAAAGACCCGGTTCATCGCGCTGACCGTCGTCGACTCCTTCACCGGTGCCATCGAAGCCGCGGCCGCCCTGCCGCAGGCCGACCCGAACGAACCGATCGAGCGGCATATCGCGCGGTTCCGCACCCCGACGGATGCCGCCGTCGCTAGCCAGTCCAGTTGGACCCTGAGCGCGCGCAGCACCGGTTCCGCCGCCAAACCGATCACCTTCGGGGCCCTCGCCACCGCCCTGAACAATGCATCCTTCGATATCTCGAAACTCGTGGTTCAGGAGGGCTGGCAGAACGCCGGCGACCGGTACGTCGCGCTCGGCGCGTACCGGCTTCGGCCCGGGGTCAAGCGTGCGTCGGGCGATACGGCGGTCACGATGTCGCGGTACCTGTCGGCCAGCCGAACTTGGCCGGCCGTCGTCACCGCGACCCTGGGACTCTCGCCTTCCACGGAAAAAACGCGGCCCGCCTGGCTGGTGCCCGGCGCCGGTCAACTGGCGTACGCCGGCCAACCGTACCGACTGGCCTTTCCGCCCAGCCCGGCCGACGATCAGGTGGCCGGTGCGCTATTTGCCAACGACATCCGTCCGGTACCGGACGGACAGTTGCGCATGGCCGCCACCGCGCTCGACGACCGCCCGCTGTTCCGGGGGATGAAGGCGGCGTACCGCCCATTCGTCCAGTTCTTCGACGAGACCGACCTCACGTATCCGCCCGAACTGCGCGACGCTTACCTGCCGTTTACGGTCTCCGACGCCGGGACCAACGCGGTGCTGTTCGCGTTGCCGGCTCCGCACCGCGCCGAGAGCACATTGCTGACGCAGTTCGATACCCAGTTCGCCCGGTACGCTATCGGCGGCGGCGAATTCAAGTGGAACGCGGTGATCATGGCCGCGATGGCCGCTCGCCTGACGACCGGGCGCGCGGTGATGCCCACTTGGCGCGCCGACGCCGCGCCGGTGAAGGAGACGATTCCCGGACCGATCGGGAACGACGCGTGGCGGCGCGCCCACCTCGAAACGCCGCTGCTCAACAGCACCACGATGAGCGGGATCGCCGCCATTCGCGGTCAGTTGCGGGCCAAGGGCTACTCGCTTTGGCTGAAAACCGGCACGATTGATGACGGGGCCGGGCAAGAAAGCGAGATCGTGTTCTTTACGATCGGCCGGCGCAATGCCCGCGGATTCATGCCTGGGAGCACGCTCTCGGGCTACGCGACGATCCGGGCCGCGCGGTCGGCCGGGCTCGCGATGGTGAAGGACGACTTCGTCCGCGCCGTCTTGCCGAGCCTCGTGCGACGGCTAGACGCCAAGTCGGCCGCCCTGAAGAAGGGCGGGGCACAAGAAGGGCAGGGCGTCGGGTGAGGATAGTAGACTCAGCCGCGAAGCTATGGTCGCACTGATCCTCGCCCTCGCCGGCACGCAGTCCGGGAAGGCCAATTTGCCCGTGACCACCGGCGACGCCGAATTGCCGAAGATGATGCGGATCGCCCCTGCCGGCCAGCAAGGTTGGCGACGGCTTCCGGGTGCCATCGGACCGAGCCTCGTGCGAATGGATCGCGCGCTCAACGGGTTACGCGGTCACCAGTACCGCAGCCGGTACCTCATCGAAACGGTCAAGCGCGAGCGCGGCATCGTCAACATGCTCGGCTACATCGCCGACGACCTGCAGTTCCGGATCGAAGTCCCGTACATCGCCGGGGACCCGAAGTCGATTTCGTTGGAAACGTACGTGGGCGACGGCTGGCGGTCGGCGCGACTCACCACCCAGGGTTGGGGCTTTCACGGGCGCGTGCGGCCCCGACCGAACGTCTTGCCGAGCGAACTTCTGCCGCAATGGCCGTACCAGGTCGGACGCGTGCTCTACACCGCGACGGCCAGCCGAAAGCCCGGGTTCGCAACGCTCGGCCTAGAACTGGGCCGCGCTCGGGCGACCTCGATGCTGGAGCAACGCACGGTTTCGGGCGTGCGGCAACAACGCGTACTGGCGCAGTACCGTCTCAATGGCCGTCAGTGCGTGCTTGAGATTGTCGTGGACCCAAAGTCGGGCCTGCCCCTCACCATCCGGTCCCGACGTCAGGTCGGCAAGGCGCATCCCGAGACCGCGCTGTGGACCGCACAGTGGAAACCGTTGCCGAAATCGGCCATCGATCCGAAATGGTTCAAGATTCCGGCGAAAACTTCGCGTTGAAGCAACGAAAACCTGGCGAAGGCAACCAACCGTGCGACCAATTGCGTCACAAATAGAGTAGTTTCGTACGACGAGTAGGAGCGTCTATGTTCAAGCAGTCCATTCTTCCCGCCCTTTTGCTCACGGGTTCGCTCCTGAGCGCCACCGTGAGTGCCCAGACGTCGGTCACGTCCGCTCGGTCCTTCGGTTCCGTCAAGATCGCTGCCGCCAGCAAGATCGATACGCGGAGCTTCAATCCGCAGATCAGTACGTTCTACGGTAAGAAGCCGAAGATCTCGGAAAACCCGATGATCATGCCTTGGCGCAAAACCGGCACCAAGAACAGTCTCGTCGCCGGTCAGCAAAACAACAATCTGAGCATCGTCGGGGAACCGAAGATCGCGTTCGAAGGGATCGGCTTTACCGGATTCCTTCCGCCCGACCCGGACGTCGCGGTCGGCCCGAACCACGTGGTGCTTGCGGTCAACACGTCGCTGGCGTTCTATGAAAAGGCGACCGGACGCAAGACGTTTGAACAGACGTACGAGCAGTTCTTCAACAGCCTCGGCATCACCGGCGAAGTCATCTCGGACCCGAAGGTCATCTACGATCCGGTCAGCCGACGCTGGTTCACGCTGATCATTGAGGTCGGATTTACCGGCACATTCAGCAACCAACTCGTCGCGGTTTCGGACGACGCCGACCCGAACGGGACTTGGTTCCGCTACAAGATCGACAGCGAACTAACGGTCGACAACACGCAGTACTGGCTGGACTACCCCGGATTCGGTTGCAACAAGGATACGGTGGTCATCACCGGCAACATGTTTGGCTACACGTCCGGCTTCTTCGGCAACATGTTCCTCGTGTTGCCGAAGGCACCGCTCCTTACGGGTGCGGCGGTCACGGGTCAAAAGTTCGGCGATCCGACGAGTTCGACCACCAAGGTTTGCATTTCGAGCGATCCGAACAGCGACGTGGTGTACGCGATCAGCGACAACAGCACCAGCACGGTCAAGGTTCACGCGGTGACCGGCGGTGCGACGGCAAGTCCGCAAGTGCGCTCGACGACCGTCACGGTGCCGAACTTCAACTATTTTGCCAACGGCATCATCACCACCAGCAACGGTTCGGTGCTCGATGGCTTCGACGGCCGCCTCTTCAACGCGACGTTCCGCAACGGTTCGATCTTGGCGGCGCACGGGGTGCAAGTCTCGTCCGCCGACACGCGCCAAAAGGTGCGCTGGTATGAAGTTCGCACCAACAACTGGCCGCTCTCGGGAAGCCAACCGACGCTCCGCCAATCGGGTGACATCGTGGGCGCCGCGGGTGAGCACACGCACATGCCGGCGATCAACATGAACAGCCGGAACGAGGTTTCGGTCGTTTACTCGCGCACCAGCAATGCCGCCACCGCCGACCTCGTGTACGCCGCCCGCCGGGCAAACGATCCGCTGGGAACGGTGGGTCGCCCGAATATCATCGCGCGATCGACGATCGCCTATCCGTTCTACCGATGGGGCGACTACTTCGGTCTTGCGATTGACCCGGTTGACGACCGCACGTTCTGGGGCTACGGAATGGTTGCCTCCGGCACCGCGTGGACGACCTTCGTCCAGAGCTGGCGCATCCCGTCGAACGGCGAAGGCGCGGTTCCGTACAACGCCACCTCCGCCAACGTCTTCGCGAACCAAGGCACCTTCGTCAGCGGTACCGCGACGAGCCTGCACGCGGTGGATAACAACATCTACCGGGCCAACTCGCTCCGCGTGAACGGTCTCGGCCAAGTCACTGCCCTCGAAGCGAACTACACCACGGCAGTTCGACCGACCACGGCGCAGTATCTCGGCGTGAACGTTCGCGCCAGCGGCCCTTCGACCTCGACCACCCAGGTCTACCTGTGGAACTACACCACCGGACGCTACGATCTCATCCGCAGCTACGCGACCGGAACGTCGACTCAGCGCACCGACGTCGCGGAAGCGATTGCCGGACGTTACGTGTCGAGCACCGGCGCGGCGCGCGTAATGGTTCGGGTGCTGGACCCGGTCAAGATCGGCCAAATGCCGCGCACCTTCACCTTGGGAGCGGATCAAATCCAATTCCTCGGCGAAGTCAAAGTCGCGCTCTAACCCGGCACCACCATCGCCCTCGGCCAATCGGTCGGGGGCGATTTTTTTGTGATCGGGCGGTTATGATTCCGGACATGATCGCACTGATCGCCGCCCTGCTTTCCCCTGCCGAACTTCGCATGCCGGAGACGTTGAAGCCGATCGCGAAAACGCAGTTGGCGGCGATTGATGAGTTGAGCGGCATCACGCCGCACGGCACCATGCCCGGCTGGTACTGGGTGCACAACGATTCGGGCGATCAACCGCGCCTGTTCTGCATCAATACGCGCGGAGATGTTGCGTTCAAGGGATGGGAGAATCGCAAAGCCGACGCGGGGCAATCGGCCGACGCGAAGCCGTACGAAGGGATCAAAATTCACGGCGCGGTCAACCAAGACTGGGAGGACATCACCCGCATCGGCGACACCCTGTACATCTCGGACCTGGGCAACAACGACAACTACCGCCGCGATCTGGCGGTGTACGCGGTAAAGGAGCCGAATCCGCTCGCCGCCCGCGAGGCCTTTGTTTTGGAGCGCATCACGGTGCACTACCCCGAACAACGCTCGTTTCCGCCGACCATCGGCGACTGGGAGTACGACTGCGAGGCGATCTTTGCCCACCGCGGCAAACTGCACTTCCTGACCAAGGTGCGGGCCGCCAACACGAAGGCGCCGGTCGCCCGCACGGTGCTGTACCGACTGGACCGCGCGGTGCCGGGTCAGTCCAATGCGCTCAAGCGGGTGACGGCACTCGACGGGCTGGGAGGCTGGGTTACCGGTGCTGACGCCTCGCCAGACGGCAAAACCCTGGCGATCCTCACCCACGTGCCTCGATCGCTCGTTTGGTTTGTCGATCTGACGCAACCCGAGCGGATATGGAACGAAACCAAGTGGTCCACCGGGGCGTTTACCGCGGGGCAGTGCGAGGCCGTCACGTTTGAAAACGCCACCAACGTGTTGGTGACGAACGAACCGGGCGAGCTTTTCCGGGTACCGGTGCCCGCCCGGTTGAAGGCGCGCTAGACGTCGTGCGCGTTAGCCTTCGACGGTCAGTTCGAGATGAATCTCGAGGTTGAGCACCTTCGAGATCGGGCATCCTTGCTCGGCGGCGGCGGCGGCTTCGCGGATCGTGTCCTCGTCGGCTCCGACGGCCTTCACGGTGCACACCAGATGACTGTGGGTCAGCACGAGGCTTTCCATCGTAATCGTCGCGGTGGTGTGGATCGCTTCCGGCGTGATGCCGCGTTCGCCCAACTGCGCCGAAAACGCCATGCTGAAGCAACCCGCGTGGGCGGCCGCAATCAACTCTTCCGGATTGCTGCCCGGGACGTCCTCAAATCGGGTGCGGAAGCTGTACGGCGCGTCGGTCAGGACGCCACTTTGCAGCGTTACGGTGCCATGACCTTCTTTCAGACTGCCGTTCCAGACGGCGCTTGCATGTCGTTTCATTGTGTTCCCCTCGGTGCGCCGTTCGAATTTCGTTCGATGACCGCACCCCTTGAACTTACTCGCCCGGCGCGTAGAATAGCGGCATGACTCCGGCCAATCCTTGGCACGATCGTCCGAAGGTCGAACTTCACGTCCACCTTGAAGGTTCGATTCAGCCGGAGACGTTGCTGGAGCTCGCACGGCGCAACGAAATCGCGCTGCCGGGTCGCACCGTGGAGGAGCTTCGCGACTGGTACCGGTTCCGCGACTTCGATCATTTCGTCTCGGTGTACATCGCGATCACGTCGGCCATCCGAACCCCAGACGATCTGCGCTTGGTTTGGACCCGGTTCATTGACGGGCAACACGCCCAGAACGTGTTGCATACGGAGGTCACATTTACCGCCGGCACGGTTGCAGATCGGTGCGGCATTCCGTGGCGTGATCAACTTGCCGTGCTGGCCGACGCTCAGGCGTACGCGAGATCGATCGGCGTGTCGGTCGGCGTCATCCTCGACATCGTGCGTGGAGACTCGCCCGAGCGTGCGCAGTCGGTCCTCGAATGGGTCCGCGAAGGTCGCGACGTCGGCGTGGTGGCATTAGGACTGGCCGGCGACGAGCGGCTCCCCGCCGACGGGTACCGCGCCACGTTTGCCGCCGCGATCGCGGATGGGATTCCAATCATTCCCCACGCTGGCGAGTTCACCGACGCGGACGCCGTGCGCGCCATCGTCGAACTGACTCAGCCCGCACGGATTGAACACGGCCTCGGCGTGCTCACCGATCCGTACTTTACGCGGGAGATCGCCGACCGCCAGATTGCGCTGGATGTTTGCCCCAGCAGCAATGTCTGCCTGCACGCCGCACCCTCGTGGGACGAGCACCCATTGCCCAGGATGCTGGACGCTGGCCTGTGCGTGACCATCAACAGCGACGATGCCCCGATGTTCAACACCACGTTAACCGACGAATGGGCCAAGTGCGAAACCCATTTCGGGTTTGATGCCGATATCGGATACTCTCTCACCCTCAACGCGGTAAACGCCGCGATTTTGCCGATTTCCGAAAAAGTGCGACTACGGGAGCAAATTCGGGACGGCTATGCCGAAGATTAAGTGAGATCGCGAGGGTTCAACCTTGAATGCCGTCACCATGCCATTACGGGCCGAATGGCTCGACGCATTGCGAGAACCGGCACTGCTCGTCTCCGCCGATGGGACGGTGGCGCGCGTCAATGCGCTCTGGACGGAGCAAACCGGTTACCCGCAGTCAAATCTGGTTGGCGTACGGTTTCTTGATCTGATCCATCCGACGTGGCATCCCGACGTTGCGGCCGCCCTGTCAACGGCCCGGGCTACCCCGTTGGTGCCCACCTCCCCCGTGCCGTGCCAAGTCCATGCGGTCGGCCCGGAGTTTCGACCGACCGACGCGGTGTGCTTTGGCACGGGCGACGACGAGGTGCTGGTGCTGCTACAACCTGGTGCCAGCTGGGACGAACTCCACAGTTACCTCTCGTATTACATGCACTACCGGGACATCTCGTCTGAAGTACCGGCCGTGATCTTTGAACTCGAACTGCGGCCCAGCCAAGAGCTCGTGGTGACTTACCTGAGCCCGACCGGAGAGCAACGGTTCGGCATTCGCGCCGGTCAGCCCGACGCCATCCGGAAGGTCGTCCGCGATGCCCGCCAAGCGGAGTTCATGGAGTGCCTGCTCCATTACGCCGAATCGCTGGAAGACTGGAATTTTGAGACGGACTTCTTGCACGTAGATGGCAAGCATTACCGGTACCGCGGCGCGTGCACCCCTCGCGCCTACACCGATGGCACGGTGCGATTTACCGGCATCGTCATCAACATCAACGACGATTACGAACGCGAGACGTTGTCGCGTTTGGTGAACGAACGCTCCGCCAGCGTGGACTTCGTGATGCGGGCCGATGCGAACGGCTTGCCCGAGTACCTCTATCTTTCGGAAGCCGTCGAGCGGATTTACGGGCTCGAGCAACGCGTCGCGATCCGAAACCCGCGGTCGCTGGGCCAGCTCGTGCATCCGAGCGATCAGCCCGCCGTGCGGCAAGCGATGTCGCAAGCCCTTGCCGCGCAGCTGCCGCTCGACCTCGAGTACCGGTCGCTCATCGGGGGTCGCTGGACGTGGACCCGACTCGTCGCCCAGCCGGTGGATCATCCGCGATTCGGCCCGATTCTCGTCGGGTGTTGCACCGAGATTCACGCCCTGCGCGAGGCAAACGAAGCTCTTATCGCCAGTCGCGGCCGCCTCGAACGGTTCCTTCTGGCGGCCAACGACGGCTATTGGGAGTGGGACCTGAGTGCGGGCCGCATTTGGCTCTCCGCGAGGTATCGCGAATTGCTAGGCTATGGCCCGACCGAACTCACCGACATGGAAATCTACGAGCGGGCGATCCACCCCGAAGACCGAAAGTACGCTCGAGACAGCGTGTACGCCGACCACCGCGAAGGTGTCCGGACCTACCAGTTTCCGATCCGATTTACCGCCAAGGATGGCTCGACGAAGGTGATGCTGTCGCGGGCCATCTCGATTCCCGATGCCGACGGGGTTGCCGTGCATCTGGCCGGGGCAAATACCGATATCACGGCGCTTAAGGCTGCTCAGGAGGCCGCGGAGGCGGCAAATCGCGCCAAGTCGGCGTTCCTTGCCAACATGAGCCACGAGGTCCGAACGCCCTTGCACGGCATTCTCGGCATGGCGCGACTGTTGCAGCACGAGTCGCTGAGCGAGACGGCGCGCGAGTTCGTGGACACCATCGTCGGAAGCGGCGACGCGCTGTTGCGCCTGCTGAACGACGTGCTCGACCTTTCTCAGATCGAGGCGGGCAAGCTGTCGATCATCCCGCGCGCCACCCACCTCGAGACATTCTTCGGCGAGATCGTGCGACTGTACCGGCCGAACGCGGAGAGCAAGGGGCTGTCGTTCCACTACGTGTGCGACGTGCCGCGCGACGTCTGGGTGCAGACCGATCCGGTCCGGCTGCGGCAGATCGTGGTGAACCTGATGGGGAACGCGCTAAAGTTCACCGAATTCGGCGATATCGATCTCCAACTCACGTGGACTCGGACCGCCGACCCGCAGCTCCGAATTGACGTGCGCGACACCGGCCCGGGGATTCCGGCCGCCGACCAGGAGCGGATTTTTCAGGCGTTTGACCAGGGCGAGCAAGGCCAGCGCAGCCACGTCCCGGGCTCCGGACTCGGGCTTGCGATCGCAAACGCGTTGGCCCGTGCGCTCGGCGGAACCCTGTCGGTCGAGTCGATCCTCGGTATCGGCAGCACCTTCTCGCTGATCGTTCCGGCCCCCGAGACCGCCGGGCGGAGCGTCGCGACGCGGCCAGTCAGCGGCCCGGTACGGTTCCAGCCGGTGGCGACCCTCGTGGCGGAGGACAATCCGGTGAACGTGGCCGTGGTCCGGCAAATGCTGCAAAAACTCGGCCTGCAACCGTCGATTGTCGCCGACGGCCTGGAGGCCGTGCGCGAGGCCAAGACCCGATCGTACGACCTGATCCTGATGGACATGCAGATGCCCGGGCTTGACGGCCTTGCCGCGACCCGCCGCATCCGCGAGTACGAACGCGAGACCGGCGGACGAAGCACGGTGATCGCGATGACCGCCAACGCGATGGCCGGCGACCGCGAGCGCTGTCTGGAAGCCGGCATGGACGCCTACATCAGCAAGCCGTTTACGCCGGAGGAGCTTACAGACGTCCTCCGGCGATTCCTGCCGGTGCTGGCGTAGCGGTTACGCCGAGGCCTGCGCCTGATACTCCGCCCAGTACGCCTCAAACTGGCTGACGAACCGTTCGATGACCGTGAATCCACCTTCCCAAAACTCCGCCGAGCGCAGATCAACGTCCACAATCGCCATCAGCTCATGCGGCGTCTTCGAGCCGCCGAGTCGCAACACTTCCAGATACTTGGCTTCGAACGCCGGACCCGCCTGCTTGGCCCGTTCGTACAGCGACAACACCAGCAGCTCGCCGAACGCGTACGCATACACGTAGAACGGCGCAAAGAAGAAGTGGCCGACGTAGCTCCACCATTGGCGGTGATCCTCACCCATCGCCACGCTGTCGCCGAACATCGCCTGCAGCTCCTCGTGCCAAATCGCGCCAAACTGCTCCGACGACAGCTCGCCGGTCTCGCGACGCGCGCGATGGCACCGCTGCTCAAACTGGAACATCGCCGCCTGCCGGAAAATCGTGGCGAAGATGCCCTCAATCTTGTCGGCGTACAGGGCGACCTTGTCCCGCAACTCGGCCTTATCCACCAATTGCTCGAACACCAGCATCTCGCCGAACGTGCTGGCGAGTTCCGCCAACGGCAGCGTGCCGTGGAAGTTGAAGTACGTTTGCTCGCGGCTCAGGCTGGCGTGGACGCCGTGGCCGAGCTCGTGGGCCAGAGTCATCACGTCGTCCAGCCGGTTGAGGTAGCTCTGCAGGATGAAGGGATGCGTGTCGGGCGTGACGTACGCACAGAATGCGCCGCCCGTCTTGCCCTTTCGCGGTTCCGCGTCGATCCAGCCGGAGGTAAAGAACTCGTCGGCGCGTTCGCGCATCGTCGGGCTGAACTTGCCAAACGCGTTGAGCACGAGGTCACGCGCTTGGTCCCAGCTCACTTCCTCTTCCGCCGGAAAGAGCGGTGCGTACCGATCAATATGGGTCAATTCCGGCAATCCCAGAATCTCGCGCTTCACGCGGTAATAGCGGGCGACGAGGTCGTAATGTGCCCGGCATTTGGAGATCACCAGATTCACGGTCTCGCTATCGAGCTCGTTGGCTAGGTGGCGGCTCGTTTCCGGCTCGGGCAGGCTGCGGAGCCGATCCTCCACCGCCTTGTCTTGCAGCAGATTGTTGTAGGTAAAGACGATCACGCGGTTCAACTCGGCCAATCCCTGCGTGAGCGACTGCGCGGCGGCGAGCCGAACCTCTCGATCCGCGTCTCGCAACAGGTGGAGCACCTCCTGCTCGGTCGCCTCGCGGGGAGCCTCGCCCGGCAACGCGAGGTGGAACACGTGGTTCGCGGTCACCTCTTCAAACAGCCGCACCCACGCGCGCGACCCGGTGTTGGCGAACTCTTCCATGATCACCTCTTCCGCCTCGCTGCGCCGGTACGGCTGGTACAGGCGTGTGGCCTCGATGTAATGCCGGTACGGGGCGACCGCCGGATCGTCCAGCAATCCTGCGATCACCTCGGCGCTCGCCTTCTGAAGCTCGAGTTCGAAGAACAGGGTGATGACGCTGAGTTCGGTCGCCTTTTCGCGTTGCGCGGCGAGAAATGCGCCCACCGCCGCATCGCCAGAATCGGTGCTGAACAACAGGTTGCCGTAGCTCAGCGGCTTGGCAATCTCGTTGGTGATCGCCTCCATCTCGCGGATGGCCGTCGCAAGCGTCTCGGCCGAGAGGTCCGGCGCGGCGATTTTGCCGCGGTACGTGTCGGCGAACGCTTCGGCCCGCGCCTTCGCCAGGGTCCATGTGGCGTCGATCTTGGGGTCCTGAATCCCGGAGAAAAGGTTGCTCAGGTCCCAGCGGACATTGGGCGGCGACAGCTTCGAACTCATGAAACCATTAGACCCGAGCCGCGCCGACGCCCGGTCAGAACATCTTGCCGGGATGCCGCGCCGCGTAGTCATCCACGGCCAGCTTCGAATCCGACAGCCCGAGCCCGGTGCGCTCGCGGAGCCGCTTGATCGCCTCGATCTTCGTGAGTGCGCCGCGCTGCTCAATCTCGAACTCGACGACGAGATCGTTCAGCACGCGCTCCAGGCCGTAATTGGCGGTAAGTTCGCGCGAGCGTTGCTTGGCGGACCGCCACAGCGCGAACTGCGGATTATCCGGCGTGACCGGACGCAACGCGCTGTAACCGTGGAAAAACACGCCGATGCCCCAACCGAACACGCCCCACAGGAAGTTGAGATTTTCCGTATCCATCATCTTAAAGATGAAGAAAGCGGTGAAGATAAGGTATGGGATGAGGTGCGCAACGAATCCGCCCTTCTGTTCGCTGTGGTACAGCTTCAGATCGGCGTCAAGTGTTTTCTTCGCGGCGTACTCGCTTTCCGCTGACGCCAGGACATCGGCGGAGATCCCGAGTTCGGCTGCCATCGAGGCAAGGCGAGCTCGCTGGTCTACGGTATTAAGACCCGGTTGCTTCGCCACCGCCAACCGCAAAATGCCCTCGAGGTCTTCCTCGGAGTACTGCTGCTGGTTTGCCATCCCGCTTCTATTTTAGCGATGATTCCCGGCGGATTCGTCGGTTGGACCTATTTCCGGTTGTCGTTCCGTTCGTCGCTCGCCCGGCCGGTACCCCACTTCGCGCAGAAAGGCGCGCGAAAATGCGGATTCGGATGTGTAGCCGACGTCAAGCGCCACGCTGCCGATCGACCCCGACGTCGTGCGCAGCCGTTCGAGGGCGAGGAGCATGCGCCACCGGGTGACGTAGCTCATCGGTGCCTGGCCGACCGTCCGGCGGAACCGATCCGCGAAGGTGGAACGCGAGAGTCCGGCGATTTTGGCCATCCGCGCGAGGGACCAATCGGCCGCCGGGTCGGCGTGGATCCTCGCCACCACCCGCCCGATTTCCGGGTCGGACAAAAAGCCCGCCCATCCGCCGTCCGCTAAGGCATAGCTCCGGATCGCATGCATAATCACTGCGTCGAGCAGCCGGTTGATGATCGGCCGGCTCCCGGGCTGAATCGCGTCTACTTCGTCGACGATCTGCGTGAGGAGGGCATGAATCGGCTGCGCCCCGGCGTTTCTGCGCACCGTCACGACATCGGGCAAGCTGCGGAGCAGCGGGTGGGCGAGCAGATTCTGGACCCTCACGAGTCCGGCCACGTACAGGTGGGTCGGGGTCGCGTGTCCCACCCGGTACACCAGACCGGACTGACAGACCTGCCGGCTCTCGCACAGAAGCGTGTCGATGGCCGAGACCGGAATCCCCGGTGCGGTCCGTACGAACACGCTTTTGGGCGCGAGACACAGGGCGAAGTCACCCGGTTCCAAATGCATCATGGACTCGGACGATTGAAGCCAAAGTGGACCTTCGAGCGCGAAGATAAATCCGGCGCGGTCGGGCACCGACGCGAACTCGATGCCGCACGGCTCCGACGCGCTGACCCGCCCGATGACATCGCTCTCGATCCGGAGGGACGCCATGAGCCGGTCCAGCAGAAAAATGTCCGGATGTTGGGCCATGGATTTCGGCATTGCTGACGCTATTCGTCCGGTCATTTCTTTCGATACTACTTGAGATGAACATTCTTGTCACGACCCCAACGGGTCAGATCGGCAATCAAGTGGTACGCGGGCTTCTGCGCGCGGGAGTTCAACCGACGGTGCTGGTGCGGGACCCGGCGCGGCTGGCCCCCGACATCGCGAATCTTGTCCGCGTGGCGCAAGGCTCACTGAACGACCCGGATGCGGTGGCCGGCGCGGTAGCCGGAGTCGACGCCCTGTTCTGGCTCAATCCGCCCAATTACGGCTCGCAAGACCCGATCGCCGATTACCGCCGGTACGCCGAAACGCTGGCCGGCGCACTCCCGAAATCGGGCGCACCCCATATCGTTCACCTGAGTTCGGACGGAGCCGAGGACCGTGGCGGTCGCGGCCTGATTGATGCGCTCGGCGACGCCGAAACGATTCTTGACAGTCTTGGCGTCAACGTCCTGCATCTCCGGCCCGGCTTCTTCTTCGAGAACTTCCTGTGGCAAGTGGAAGCCATCCGCCACGGCATGATCGTGCAGACGGTCCCCGGCGATACGGTCACCAACTTTGTCGCGACCCAAGATATCGCCGAGATCGCCGTGGCCCGCCTGCTCGCCCGCAATTGGAGCGGCTCGGCGAGCCAGTTGGTCCACGGTCCCGAGCGATTGTCCTTCTTGCAGGCCGCCGCCGCGATCTCGGACGGCGTGGGCAAAGCCGTGGCGTACCGAGAAATTTCGGAGTCGGAATCGCGCGCCGCGTTTCTCGCGATGGGCGGAAGTGAGACCGTCGCAACGCATTACCTCCAGATGTTTCGGGCCATGCTCACGCATCCGGCCCCGGCCGACCCGCGGACGCCGGCGGTGACCGGCCGAACCACGTTGGCCGAGTGGGCCTTCCGCACCCTCCGCCCGATCGTCGGCGCCTAAGCACGGAAACCGGCGGGGTGCGAGCGTCAGCATGGACCTCGCTCCCCGCGTGGGCCCGACGCGTGAATCCGCGGTCCGGTGCCTGAACTAAACTAGAGAGGATGCGCTTTACGGTCGCCTGCGCCCAATTCGCCCCGCTCAAAGCCGAGGTCGGCGCCAATCTCGACGCGATCGCCGCCATCGTGCGGCAGTGCGAGGCCGAATCGGTGGACCTGGTGCTGTGCCCGGAAACGTCGACCAGCGGCTACTTTCTCGAGGGCGGCGTCATCGAGGCCGCGCTCTCGCGGGAAGAGCTGCTGTCACAACTCGTCACCCGGCTCGACGGTCAACTCACGCGGCCGATCGACATCGCCCTCGGCTTTTACGAGCGGGCGGACGGCAGTCTGTACAACAGCGCGGCGTACCTGGAACTTCGGCCCGACGGCGGCACGATTCGCGCGGTGTACCGAAAATTCTTCCTGCCGACGTACGGCGTGTTCGACGAGGAGCGGTTCGTTTCGCGCGGGCGCGACCTCACCGTCTTCGATACTCGATTCGGCCGGTTTGCGCTGCTGATCTGCGAGGACATCTGGCATTCGGTCATGCCGACGCTGTGCGCGGTGCGGGGAGCGCAAGTGATCTTGGTGCCCGCCGCCAGTCCGGCGCGCGGCTTCGGTGGGGACCAAATCGAGAATCACGACCGGTACGAACGGCTGTTCCGGGCCGTGGGCGAGGAGCATTCGGTGTACGTGCTGAACGCCCAGCTCGTCGGGTTTGAGGGTGGGAAAGGGTTCATCGGCGGCTCGATGCTGATCGGCCCGGACGGGACGACCGTCGCCAAGGCCCCCCTCGCCGAGCCGAATCTGCTGGTCGCCGAGGTGGACCTGGATCGCGTGACGATCGCGCGGGCCCAGTCGCCGTTGCTGAACGATCTGCAGGGCGCATGGGAAGAAGTGCGCCGCCTGGTTGGCCAAACGGACACCATCTGAACGCAGTTCGGCCCGGTGAATCTTGCGGGATTCACCGGGCCGAAAACGTGTGGCGGAAGCCCGATTAGGCCGCGAGCTTCGAGGCGAGGGTGGCGTCCACTCGGATGCCGGGGCCCATCGTGCTGCTGAAGGTCACGCTCTTGATGTAGCGGCCCTTCGCGCTGCTCGGCTTCGCCTTCAGGAGCGCGCCGAAGCCCGCCTTGAAGTTCTCGAGTAGCTGATCGTCCGAGAAGTTCACCTTTCCGAGCGGGATGTGAACGACGCCGGCCTTGTCCGCGCGATACTCCACGCGGGTCGCCGCCTTGATTTCTCGCACGGCCGCGGCAATGTTGTTGGTGACGGTGCCGTTCCGCTTGTTCGGCGTGCGCGGGCCGAGAATTCGTCCGACTTTACCGATCTGCGGGGCCATTTCTTCGGTGGCGAGCAGCACGTCGAAATCACGGAACCCTTGCTGAATCTTGGCGATCAGGTCTTCGTCTCCGACCGTATCGGCACCCGCGTCTTCAGCGGCTCGCGCGAGGTCGCCCTTCGCCAGCACGGCCACCTTGCGAATCTTGCCGGTACCGTGGGGCAGGTTCGTGATGCCGCGCACGTTTTGGTCGCTCTTGCGCGGGTCGATCCCGAGCACCACCGACATGTCGACGGTCTCGACGAATTTGGCGGTGGCGGTTTCCTTGACCTTCGTGAGGGCAGTCACGACGTCGAGCTGGTCGTCTTGATTGACCTTGGCGGCGACGGCGTCGTACCGCGGCGAATGCGGATTGGTGCGAATATTTTGTTTGGTCTTCGGCATGATGTGGTCGGTTCAAACGTCGCGCATGGCGCAACTCCCGTACTCCGAACCGGAGAGGATACCTTGAAGCAAGCGATGCACGATCACACGGGCCGCGTCCTCGGCCTGGCGGTGCGAGTGCTCAGACGCCCCGCCGGTCATGAAAAAAAATTTGCACGTACCTTGCGAATCTCGTCAACCGATCGTAAAATGCATCTGGTGGGTCGAACCGTTGCGACCCTGATGGGCGATGTGGTCGCCCGTTAGGACGTACAGTGAACACGCCCACGGAACCCGCGTACCGCACCCGCTTTGTAAGTTATCGCGACTCACTTATTCCGTACTCACCATGAAGAAATTCATCATCGCCGTCGTCGTTCTTGGCTGCGTTGCCGGCATTTCCGTCGCTACCTATCTGCGCCAAACACCCGCCATCTCCAGGTTCGATCAGATTCCGCCGGGAGGTAAGATCAAGAACCCTCGGGGGAAAAACCCCGGCAATCCGGAGAACGCGGTCTCCGACTTCAAGCGCGTCTACCCGGCGATGGTCGCATTCCGCAAACTGCACGGCAGGCTTCCGAGCCTGCGTGAACTGCTCGATTTCGAGCGGCCGCTCGCGCCGGGTCATCACCTCCGAGAGGAAGACTTTGTCGCGGCGGATTACCAGTACAGCGACCGTTACCTTCCGGAAGCGGAGAACCACAGCTATATGTTTGCGTACGCCAACGAGCGGCCGGACGGCACGCCGAAGCCGGCATTCCCCAAGCCGGGCGAACGCGACGTATGGCTGGTTTCCGACGACTACACTCGCCTCAACGTCGTGACGTATCCCGACGAGCGCTCCGCGAGGGACTATCGCGGCGTCTACGTGGTGCTGTGGAGCGACGGCAAGATCGAAAAGATTCGGAACGCAGATACGCTCCATTCCCCGACCGATGGCGGATGGCTGCTCGCCTTCCCCGGCGAAACGGGCGTTTCGAAGCACGCGCAAACCCACGCCGAGTTCTACAGCGAAGACGAGTTTAATTTCATCTTCGTGGAAGGCAAACTCGTCTCGAAGCCGAAGCTCTGATCGGCCGTCTCCCCGGACGGGTCGGCTCGCCCTCTCCCGCGCGAGCCGACTCCCCAAGTTCTCACGACAAAGGAATGACGTCCGTCCACGTGACGGAATGACGAGCACCGAGTCCAGTTTCTGGGGAGGTCGGCTCATTTGCGAGGATGAGTCGGGACCGGCGATCAGCGCGATCCGCGAGCGAATCCGCGACCGAGCGTGCCCGGGGCTGGGAACCATGAGCCGGCAACGCGCAATTTTGTTACTCCAGAACGCGGTCCGAGTTCGCGGTGCCCGCGGTGCCGAACCGCCAATGCCCACCGCGGTTTTTTTCGAGATGGTTGACAAACCCTCGTCCCGCCGTATATTGATTGAGGTCGAACGCCATGAGTATTCCAACCGTCCATAGCCTCCCAACCTTGGCCGTTGCGAACGCGCTGCTGGCGCACGCCTGGGGAGAAGGGGAATCGGTCACCCCGATGAAGCTCCAGAAGCTCCTATATTTTGCGCACGGATGGTATCTCGGGCTTTATGGCAAGCCGCTGGTAAACGAAGAACCGCAGGCGTGGCAGTACGGGCCCGTGTTCGAAAGCGCGTACCAAGAGTTTAAGCATTATCAGGCGGGGCCGATCACCAAACTCGCCACGTCGCTGAACGAGCAACTGGACTTCGAGCCGATCCTGCTCTCCCACGAAGAGGCCGATCAGATTCGGCCGATCGTGGAGCGGATTTGGGACGTGTACGGCGCGTTCACCGGCCCGCAACTGAGCGCCATGACCCACCGGCCCGGCACGCCGTGGGACCTCGCCATCCGGAAAGATCCGGCCCGCCCCGGCGCGCGCATTGGCGACGACCTGTCGAAGGCGTTCTTTGCCGAACTGATTGCGAATCGATGAGTTCGGAGCCCGACGTCACGACCGAAAGCCAGGCGACGGTTGGACCCGACCAGATTCGGCCCCTTCCCGTCGACCTCACCGACGTGCAGCCCGAGGCAGTTGACCGACGCCTCGAGCCGGCCTACGTCACCATGAGTCAACCGGCCCTGGATCCGGAACTCCTGAAGCTGCAGATTCGAAGCGAAGAGGCGAAGGTCAAGCGGCTCGAACTCGAGAACGCGCGCATCAACGACGAGAACGCGGGGCAGCGCGTCGAGTCGGACCAGCGCGGCGTGTACGGTCGCGCTGCCCTCACCATAGCGATTGTGTGGCTCGGCGTCGTCTTGGCCATCGTGATTGCGAGCGGGTCGAAGGCACTCGCCCTCAGCGATCAGGTCCTCGTCGCGCTCATTACGTCAACGACGGTGAACGTGCTGGGATTCGCCGCCATCGTGTACCGGTACCTGTTCCACCGGGCGAAGTGAACCGGGGTCAGAACTCGCTGCGCTCGCGGTACTGAACCGCCTCCGCGAGGTGCGTTCGGTTCAGGTCCGCGTCGCCGCGCAAGTCGGCGATGGTGCGGCCGACCTTCAGGATGCGATCAAACACGCGCCCGGAAAGATTCAGCTTGGCGGCCACCGCCTTCATGAACGTGCGACTTTCTTCGTCCAGCGCAACCGTCTCCTGAATCTCGCGGGCGGTCATCTGCGAGTTTGTGCGATGGTCGCCGAGCCGACCGTGCTGCATGTCGCGCGCCCGCACCACGCGCTCGCGAATCTGCGCCGACGGCTCGCCGCTGCTTTGCGCCAACAGCTCGTCGGGCTTCAGCCGCGGCACCTCCAGGTGAAGGTCAATCCGGTCCATCAGCGGACCACTGATCTTGCTGGCGTACTTGCCGCAACTCGCCGGGTTCGAGACGCACTTCTGCTCGGGGTACCCCTTGAATCCGCAGGGGCACGGGTTCATCGCCCCGATCAGGATGCACTCCGCCGGAAACGTGAGCGTCGAGGACACCCGGGCCACGGTGATCACGCCGTCTTCCAGCGGTTGGCGTAACGCCTCCAGCACCGAGCGGTCGAACTCGGGCATCTCGTCCATGAGCAGGACGCCGTGGTGCGCCATGCTGATCTCGCCCGGCTTCGGATTCTTTCCGCCGCCGACGATGGCCGCGTGCGATGCGCTGTGGTGGGGCGACCGGAACGGCCGCTCCCAGATCAGGCCGTTGCGGCCCGCGCGTTCGCCCGCCGCGCTATGAATCCGCGTCACTTCGATCGCCTCGTTCATGGCGAGCGGCGGCAAGATGGTGGGGAGGCGTCGCGCCAGCATCGTTTTGCCGCTGCCGGGCGGTCCCGTCATCAGCACGTTGTGGCCGCCCGCGGCCGCGATTTCGAGCGCGCGCACGGCGTGGCGCTGACCCTTCACGTCGGCGAAATCCACCGGGTACGTCACCTCCGGCGGCGCGCCGTCAAACTCGAACCGTTGCGGGGAGAACAGGTTGCTCCCGTTCAGCAGTTCGACGGCCTCCAGCAGCGTGCGAACGCCGTAGACCTCCACTCCGGTCGCGATCGCCGCCTCCACCGCGTTCTGCGCCGGCACGATGAGTCGGTGAAATCCGCGCTCCATCGCGAGCAGGGCGACACTTACCGCGCCGTCGATCGGCCGCAGGGTGCCGTCGAGCCCGAGTTCGCCCAGCAGGAGCGTGTTTTCGAGGGCGCTCTGCGGAACGTGCCCTTGCACCGCGCACAACGACACCGCCATCGGCAGGTCGAGCCACGGCCCTTCCTTTCGGATATCGCCGGGGGCTAGGTTGCAGGTGATTTTTCGGTTCGGAAACTCGAGCTGCGAATTTCGCATCGCTGTCCGCACCCGCTCTTTGCTCTCGCGCACCGCCGCGTCGGGCAGTCCGACGAGCACGAAGTACCGCTCGCCGTCACCCTGGACGTAGCCGCCGAGGTCGGTTTCGATGACGATCGGGAGCGCATCAATCCCGATGAGGGTTGCGGAATGCGCCTGCGCGATCATCGCCCGTCAGTTTAGCGGAGCGCGCGGAAGGAGATTTACAGGATGGTGATGTCGCGCAGGGCACCCTGCCTTTGTAATGCAAGATATTCCTTCGGCGACTCGCACGCGATCGTGACATCGAATCGGGCATCGCGCAAGGCTTCAGAGAGCACAACCATCCAGAGGTGGTCTCGATTCTGATGCCGACTGACGCTGGGAAACCCCGCCAGCTTGCACCATTTTTTAGCCAGCGCTTCGTTCGGATAGAGACAGGGTAACAGTCTCTCGAACACGTGATCCACTTTGGCCAGCAGCTCGCGCGCCAGGTCGAATTGCATCAGACCGGGTGAATCTTCAATCACGTACCGTGCGAAATCACGGGTGTCGGGATCGCAAAAAAAGGCGGTGTATCGGGCGTCAAAGGACCGCTCAGCCGCTTCCAACGAAAGGCAGGGAGGACGGTCCTCGATTGGAAACAAGTTTGCGATTAACGTATCGGTATCGAAAACTACTGCCCGGGCTTGGCTTGCCATTGGGACCCAGCGTATTCACGCTTAGAATGCGTCAATCGCGCCCAGGCAGCCTCCCACGTGGCACGATCAATCATGACGGGCTTCGGAATTTCGCCGGACGAATCGCAGGGAGGAATGCGATCAAGCAGTGCCTCTCCGAGGTCATAGCTCAAAGTGGCAACTTCGGTTGGCGCAGATTGATGCGGATCTCTTTTCATTTTCGATGTCTCTCATCAAGGTTGACGTTCTGGGACGTCTCAATATCATAACGCACGTTTCCGCGCACTCGGTGCATGGCCCAAAAAGACCGCGTGCCGAACCCTCGCACGCCGAAGTCCGCGTCTTCCGGAACCAACGGCTCCGCCGTCACCCGCGCCTGAACCGTGATCTCGCCACCGGGAAGGCTGACCCCCGTCGCCGCAGCGTCCATCCGCACGAGCCGGCCGGAAGCCTCGCGCTTCCAGGTCACCGTCATCCGAATCGGGTCCGCCGCCACGGTCTCGGGTCGGTCCGAAGGCTCGCGATGCCAGGCGCGCACCACCGCGTACGGAGCCCAGCGCATCAGCGGCTCGCGGTCCCGTATCCACGCGTCCGATAGCGGGCGATCGCACCGAAACCGGGTCACTTCCGACGTCGCGCGCACGCTGGCCGGAACCGAGACCTCGTCAATGATCGTGCGAAGCGGCGTGTTCCAAACGACCGCCTCCTCGCCGTCGATCCGTACGCTGAGGCGCGACACGAACTGCTCGTTCAGGTCCGTCCGCACATCGGTGTATTGAATCGTGAGCCGATAGCGCGCGTCGGGCTCCCCGTCGGGCAATGCCCCCGCCAGCCACATCCAGACCGCAATCATTCCTCGGGGATGACCTCATCGTCGCGACCCGGTACGCGGAGCGGCACCTCGCCGCGGGCCCGATCGACCCATCCATCGCGCCGGTCCAACTCTTCGCGTCCCAGCGGACCCGAGTACTGCGCTTCGATCCGCATCTGCTTGATTTGCTCGGACGCCTTGCTCTCCAGCTCTTCCAACTGTTGGGCGGTCGCCGAGCGTTGTTTGCGCACAATTGACCATGACCCTTGGGTCAGATATAGGCCGTACCCCACTGCCGCGCCGATCACCATCAGCGTGACCAAGCCGCGCGTGACCGACGGCGACCGCCAGTTGAGGCGCGGCCCTACTGAGTTTGAACGTGGAGGCTTAGTGGCCATATCCGGTGCTGTTCGGGGGGACCAAGCCTTGCTCGCTGACGAGCATGACTTGGACCAGGTTGGTATTTCCGGGGATTCCGACCGGAGCCCCCGATGTAATGATGACGAGATCGCCGACCTTCAGACGTCCGTTCTCGCGAAACTTTCGGACCGCATCGTGCACGGCCTCATCGGTGGTCAGACGGTTCTCGCCGACGACGGTTTCCACACCCCACACCACGGCCAAGCGTCGGGCGGCATCCGGGCTGCCGGTGGAACAGAGAATCGGCGTATTCGGGCGGTACTTGCTGACCAGCCGGGGGGTCTGGCCGCTCGTCGACGTGCAGAGGATGGCCCCCGGGAGCAGTTGCCGGGCGAGGTCACTCACCGCGTGCGCGATGGCGTCGGTGTGGTCGATGCGCGTGCGGGTGCGTTCCTTAAAGTCTCGCTCCAACCGGCTGCGGTCAAAGATGAGCTCGGCGGCCACGCAGATTCGGCTCATCGTGCCGACGCACTCGATCGGGTAGTCGCCGGTCGCGGTTTCGCCGCTCAACATCACCGCGTCGGTGCCGTCCAGGATTGCGTTGAATACGTCCGTCGCTTCGGCCCGGGTCGGTCGCGGGTTCTGAATCATGGACTCCAGCATTTGGGTGGCCGTGATGACCGGCACCCCGCGCCGGTTCGAGAGTTGGATGATCTCCTTTTGTTGCAGCGGCACGTCCTCGAGGTCCATCTGCAGCCCCATGTCGCCCCGCGCCACCATCACCAAGTCGACGTTCGCGATGATCTCCGCAATGTTGCGGATCGCCTCGCGGGTTTCGATCTTCGCGCAGATGCCCATCCCGGGGGCAAGCGGCGCCACTACTTCACGCAGTTCGCGGATGTCCTCCGCGCTTTTGACGTAGCTGAGCGCGATGTAATCGCATCCATTCTTGACGGCCTCGCGCACATCGTAACGGTCCTGATCCGTCAACGCGGGCACATCGAACGCGCGGTTGACGAGCGTGACGCCCTTACGACTTCGCAGGACGCCGCCGTTGATGACCTCTGCTTGAAAGGTCGGGAACTCGCCGCCGACGATCTTCAGTTCAATCTCGCCGTCGCCCATGAGCAGGCGATTTCCGACCGTCATCGCGCGGAGGATTTCGTCCTGTTCAATCGGGACCGCGCCGCCGCGACCGGCGGTCAGATGATCTCCGCGACGCAGGAGCAGCCCATCGTCAGGCATCGCGCCGATCCGGAACTTCGGCCCCTGGAGGTCGGCCAGGATGGCGACCGGGGAGTCCACCGGGCTGAGCTCGCGAATGAGCTTGATCCACTCCGCCTTTTGGTCCCAAGTGCCGTGACTACAGTTCAGCCGCGCGACGTTCATCCCGGCTTCAATGAGCGCCCGGAGCTTCTCGCGATCCCCCACCGCCGGGCCGAGGGTGCAAACGATTTTCGTACGCCGACGATGGTGCATGTCGTCCTGATTATCCCGCGAAACCGGGGTCAGTCCGACGTCGGCTCCGGCGGATTCGGCGCGTTTTCGGGATGGAGTTGCAGCGCGAGCATGGCGAATTCGCGAATCCGCTCGATGCCGAGCGACTTTGCGCGTTCGTACGCCGATGGATCCAACGATTTGTACCGGTGCGCCAGGACGTTCCGAAATCGAACCATGCGCGACATCTCTTCCGCAAGCTCGGACGAAATCCAACCCGCGGACTCGAGTAGCCGAAACGCACCGGCGGCGGTCCGTGAGACCCCGAGATCGCGAGCCTGCACCAAGAGATTCGCGACATCAATGGTCAGTTCACACGCCCGCTGAAGATTCGTTTGGATGGCGTCTTCCCACGCATGGGGATAGCCCTCCAACGCCGGTGCGTTCGAATAGAGCGCAATATTCGCGAGGCATCGTTCGATGCTCTCCAGCTTGTCGAGCAAGATTTCTAGGCTCATCGGAGGACGTATCCTCGCTCCGCACATCGCTTCATGTACGGGCCCCACTGGGCGTACCAATCCTGGTACTCCCGCATGACGAAAACCTCGTACCAACCGAATTCGGAAGGGCGCTCCGCCCACATGCGGTGCCCGTGTTCGATGACTTGCAGTTGCAAGGTGATCGGCGCCTCGTACAGGTCGACGATGTCCAGAAAGTGCCCGTCAATATCCGGCACGTCCAGGTCGAACGGCGACGCCATCGGTTGGTTGAACGGCATGACGACGCCGATGTCCAAATCGCTCTCGGGTCCGAACCAATCGGTTCCGAAGGAGCCAAACCGGTAAAGCGCCACCGCCTCGGGAACGGCCGCGCGGACGACCCGCACCATCTCGGCAACCGTCGCGTTGAGGTCCTGCGTCATCCGACTTTGATTGTAACGCGAGTTTTGGGCCTCGGACAGATACACTGAACTCATGCCCCGACTGGCCGAAGTGGTCGACTTTCTGCACCGGCGCATCGCTCCGAACGCGGCGCAACTGGACGTGAGTCTGGATGCGATGGCGGCGGCTCTGGATGCAATGGCGGAGGCCGGCTATCTCGGCTTGCGATGCCCCGCCGAGTACGGTAACGAGCCGTTGACGGAGGCCGAACATCGCCAGTTTCAGCAAGCCTGTGCCCGCGCGAGCGGAGCCTTCGCCTTTCTGCAGACTCAGCACCAAAGCGCGGTGAGCATGTTGGCGAAGTCGGACAACGACGCCCTGCGCGATTCGGTGTTGCCCCGAACCATCTTCGGCGAGCACCGGATCGGGATCGGCTTCTCCCAACTGCGCCGACCGGGCGAGCCGATCATGCGCGCGACCGCCGACGCCGACGGCTACCGACTGAGCGGGCACGTCCCGTGGATCACCGGCTACGGATTCTTCGGCGAGTTCTTGATTGGGGCCGAGTTGGAGGATGGTCGGGCGGTGTTTGGGCTGGTACCGCTGCGCACCGCGGCCGGCATTCGGGTCAGCGCGCCGATGCCGCTGGCCGCGATGCAGACCGCAAATACGGTGACCGCCGATCTCACCGACTTTCGGTTGCCCGCAGAACACGTGGCGTTCATCCGGCCGCCGGGCTGGATTCGGGAGAACGATCGGATCAATGTCGCGTTGCAAGGTCACTTCGCAGTGGGATGCGGGGCCGCGGCGCTTGATTTGCTGAACGTTGCGCTCGCAAAGCGCGATCAGCCCGAAAATGAGGCGTGGGTCGCCACGCTACGATCCCGTTGGCGGCAGGCCAAGGACCGGCTGGAAGCGGTGAGCGATTGGGATGTCCCGGCGGGCGCGACCGATCGGCTGGACGCGCGGGCGGAAGCGATCGTGGTGATGCAGGACCTCGCGTGGGCGGCGGTCACAATGTCTGCCGGCGCGGCAAACTCATTGTCGCACCCGGCGCAACGCATCCTGCGCGAAGCCCTCGTGTTTACGGTGAGCGCGCAAACCGCTGCCATTCAGACCGCCACATTGGGACGGATCGCCACGCCGGGACAGATCGCCACGCCGGGACGGCTCGCCGAGTCCGGTCCGCTCGCCGCGTCAGAAAAGAGCGAGGTGCCCGCCTGATGTCCTCGTCGTTCACCCGATTCGGGGTGATCGGGGCCGGGTTCTGGGCCTATCCGCAGACCCGGGCGTGGCTGGCCAGCGGGCGGGCGAAGCCGGTTGCGGTGTACGACGTGGACCCAGACCGGGCGGAGCGATTCGCCGACGAGTTCGGCGTCGCCATCGCCCCCAGTGCGGAGGCCCTGATCGAATCGGTGGATTTCGTCGATGTCATCAGCAGCGTGGAAAGTCACCCGGCGATGGTGAGCCACGCGGTGCAGGCCCGCAAGCCGGTGATCTGCCAAAAACCGATCGCCACCTCCCTTGCCGAAGCCGAAGCGATGGTGCAGGGCGCGCTCCGGGCCGGAGTGCCGTTTCTGATCCACGAAAATTGGCGGTACCAGGCTCCGATCGCGCGGATTCGGGAGCTCATCGCCGCCGGCGAACTGGGTGACGTCTTTCGCGTTCGGGCCGAATTCAACTGCTCGTTCCCGGTGTACGACAATCAGCCGGCGCTGGCGCGGGCCGAGCGCTTCATCTTGGCGGACGTGGGCGTCCACGTGTTCGACGCGATCCGCGCGATCGTGGGCGATATCGCGTCGCTCCGCGCCGAAACGCGGCGGGTGAACCCGAACATCCTGGGCGAGGACGTCGCGAGCGTGCTGATGCGCGCGGAGTCGGGCGCGGTCGCGAGCGTCGAATTGAGTTACGCGAGCCGACTCCCGCACGAGCAGTTCCCTGGTACGGCATGGCAAATCGAAGGCACACGGGGCGGGCTCACCGCGACCGCCGACGGCAGATTGAGCATCGCCACCGCCGAAGGCGTCCGAACCGAAACGGTGGACGGCCCGATGTACGCCTGGGTTGACCCACGTTACGCGGTGGTGCAAAGCAGCCTCGTGCCGTGCATTCACGCCTTGCACGCGGCGCTGGATGGCTCCGCCGGCGACGCGCACCCGAGCGCGCAGGACAACCTGAAGACGCTGGCCCTGGTTTTTGCCGCGTACGACTCGGCGGATTGGGGTGAAGTCGTCCGGCCGTAATGTATCACCGACCGGCCAAGTTCGGCGGTAAAGTTTCGGGCGGTATGGCGACACGCCCCCTCATCACCGGCACGTTTCTGGACGAAATCACGCACGATATTCCGAGCCAGAACTGGGGCCGGGCCGATTGGGCCCGCGAGTTTGACCTTTACACCCGCATCGGCATCGACACGGTCGTGATCATTCGGGCGGGCTACCGTAACCGTTGCATTTTCCCTTCGGCCGTGATCCCCGATCTGTTGCCGACGTACGACGACCTCGGCGAATGGTTCTTCGAACTCGCGGATGAGCGCAGTCTAAAGGTGTTTTTCGGCACGTACGACAGCGGATTTCACTGGATGCGCGGGGCGTGGTGGAACGAGGTCGAACTGAACCAGCGGTTCATTGACGAAGTCGCGCGGCGTTACGGCCACCACCCGTCATTTGCCGGCTGGTACCTGTGTCACGAGACCAGCCGAAACTCGGTGAATATCGTGGAGCTCTTTAACGGGACCGGCCGGTACGCCAAGTCCGTGCTCGATCGACCGGTGCTCATCTCGCCGTTTCCGCAGGGCGCCAAGCAGTTTTCCGGCGGCGACGTGATGGGTCTGGACGAATCGTTCGAACACTGGGGCAGGATCTTTGCCGAGACCGACGGCGCGTTCGACATCTGCGCGTTTCAGGACGGGCAGATTCATTACCAGCAGTTGCCAGAGTTTCACGCCGGGATTCGGGAGCTCGGCGACCGGCACGGCGTGACGATCTGGTCGAACGTCGAAACATTCGACCGGGATATGCCGATCAAGTTTCCGCCCGCAGACTGGCGCTCGCTCCGGTTCAAGATCGAGGCCGCCGCGCCCACGGTCGACAAGATCATCACCTTCGAGTTTCCGCACTTTATGTCGCCGCACTCGTGCTATCCGGCCGCGCACCGGTTGTTTGACCGGTACGCGGAGTACGCCGACCTGCGCTAGCCGTTACGGCCCGACGCGAAACTGCACGTTGATCGGCACGTTTCGATCGACCCGCACCAGCGCGTAGGGGGCGGTGAGGGCCTGGGTGACCACGCCGCCCATTGGCACCGACACTTGGGCGCAGACGAGCGCGCCATTCCCCACGCTGACGACCTGAGGAATCGTCAGGCCGAATCCGCCGGTCGTTTGGCGTCCGAGGCTGATCGCTACGATGCGGTGACGATTCCAATCGCACGAGATCCGCGATTGGTGCACGTTGCCAAAGAGGCTGATCATGAGGGCGGCGAGTTCCGCGTCGCTGCTGGCCACGCGAAATCCGGACTGATTCCACTGGCACATGCCGCCGGTCTGGATGACGGTGAATCCGATTCTGGGTGCAAACGGGTCGCAGTCGAACGGTCCGTACGGCCACGGGTACGGCCAGACTCCGCCGCCCCAGCCGGGATTGCCCCAGCCCGGGTTGCCCGTCGCCTGGCCTTCGGTCCACTGAACGGTGGGGTGCAACGCCGTCCGCTCGATCCGAATCAGCACGAATGGCGAGCCGCCGCGACCGTTGCCGTTTCCGTTTCCGTTTCCGTTTCCGTTTTGCCAACCGCCGCCCGCGTTGCCGTTGCCGTTCTGCCAACCTCCGCCGGCGTTACTGTTACCGTTGCCGTTGCCGTTCTGCCAACCGCCGTTACCGTTGCCGTTTCCGTTGCGAGGCTGCGGACCGTTGAAATCGGAGAAGTCGACGGCGGTGATGACCGTCCGACCGCCGGGTTGGCGACGAACATCGCGCACGAACGTCCGGCGTCCGCCACGCGAACCACGCTCGCCCGCCGTAATCGCGATGACTTTGTACTTGGTCCATTCGATCGCGAACCGGGGGCCGAGGCTTTGCCCGGTGAGACGAAGCGTGTAGCTCTCGAACGCGAGCGGGTTATCGAGTTCCACCATGCCGCGCCCGAGGATCGTTTGGCTGGTGCCAGACATCAGCGTGCTCCAATCGGGCCGGCTGAAATCGGGCTGGGCCAGGGCCGGGGTCACCGCGGCGACCATCGCCAGGGACGCCCACATGAATCGCGCAGGAGCTTGCATTTCAATGGTTATGACGCGCTCTCGGCCCACGCGTTATCATTCCTGCCATGCGCGGGCTGCCGATGACCGACCGATTGCCCGCGCTGGAGGGCATTCGGGGACTGCTGGCGCTGTATGTCGTCATCGGACACCTGGCGGCCCTGGCCGACCCGAGCGCGCAGGCCGGGAAACGTAGCGCATCGCCGGACTGGCTCGTGGCGCTGATTTCGCCGTTCGGGCATGGTCACCTGGCGGTGTCCGGGTTCATTGTGCTCAGCGGGTTCTGCCTGCAGCTTTCGGTTTATCTCGGGAACCGAGGCAAGATGCGCCGGGCGGGAGATTTCTTTCGGCGACGCGCGGTACGGTTGCTTCCCGCGTACTACGCCTGCCTCGCGCTCTCCATCGCGACCTGCTACGCGGTGACCGAGCGGTTGCCAGGCATGCCGTTTCGCCTGTACCTGCCGGTCACGCCCGAGAACGTGGTGGCGCACGTGCTGTTAATCCACAATTGGCGGCCCGAATGGATGTACAAGCTCAACGGCGTGCTGTGGAGCATCGCGGTGGAGGCGCAGATTTACCTGCTGTTTCCCGGATTCGTGGGTGTATTGCACCGGTTTGGTCGACCGGCGTTGCTGGTAGCTGCGAGTCTAATTCCGGCGGCGATGCTCGCCTTGCCGGGTTGGCCGAAACTGTACGGATGGTACGTGATCTTGTTTGCCATCGGCATGGCGTTCGCGTCGCTGGCCTACCGACCGCCGCGCTGGCTGGTGCCGCGGGCATCGTTCGGACTACTGCTGGCGGCCACCGGGCTAGGCTGGATGGCGGTCGCGCTGCCCGCACGGCTCGCGATTCCGGTGCTGGACCTCGGGTTTAGCGTGGTGCTGGGCGGATGCTGCTACGCGGTGGCGGTGGCTCCGCACGCCTGGGGAACGCGCCTGCTCGCTCTGCGTCCGCTCGTCGGCCTAGGGCTGATATCGTACAGCCTGTACCTGATTCACCACCCGTTGCAGCAGTGGACTTACTATCTGGTGGGAGCCGAAAAAATGGAAGCGGCAACACGCCTCGCCTGGTTGACGGGCACGTTGCCGCTGGTGATTGGACTCAGCTGGGTGTTCTACCGAACATTCGAACGGCCCTTCTTGGGGAACCGGTCAGAGAGCGGTCAAGAAGGGCCGAGAGAACCGTTTCCGGTTCAGTTGCCGTTACGCGTTGCGGCGCTTGCGGCGGAAGGCGAGTAAGCCGAGACCGAGCACCGCCATGCTGGCAGGCTCCGGAACCGGAGCGACCGGCGGAACGCCGTGGACATACATCGTGTCCGATCCGCCCGCGAGTTGGCCGAATACGCGCACGTGGTAGCCGGTCACGACTTCCGCGCCGCTGGTGGTGGTGAGCTTCTTGAACTCGTAGTTGAACGTTTCGCCCGCGCTCAGGCTGTTGCTCTTGCTGTTGTTGCTCCAACCCGTAACGCTCGCGTTGCCGCTCAGGCTCTTGAAGCTCCAGTTCGACGGCTTGCTCTTGTCTTGTGCCGCCGTGAAGTCTCCACTCTTGGCGACTTGGTAGAAGCCGAAAACGTCGCGCAGCTGGTACGTCTGGCCGTTGTAGACCATCGACGCTCCGGTCGACGCGAAGCTGACCGAAAACTTGCCCGGGGCGGTTTCGGTGGCGGTGAGACCGGACAGCGTAACCGGCTTGAACGACGATGCCGACTGCGCTCCAGCAGCGGCGACTACGGTAATGAGGCCGAGTCCAACGATTGCCTTGTTCAATTTCATTACAGAACTCCTCTGACGCTTCACATTCTCACCCGAACGCAGTGGCATTGCAATCCCGACTTTCCGTTACCCTTTTCGTGTGACAAACTCGCGCGGGCTCCGGACCGAGACGAGACGGCCGTCGCACACGGCCATACTAACATGTCTATGAATGCCGTGCTGATGGACGCCGACGACATCCGGCGCACCTTGGGCCGAGTCGCCCACGAGATCATTGAGGCGAATCACGGCACCGGCAACCTCGTCGTGGTCGGCGTGTTGCGACGCGGTTGGCCCATCGCCAAGCGGCTCGCGTTTCTTCTCACCCAGATTGAAGGCCAGACCGTGCCGTGCGGAAAAGTGGACGCCCGCCGGTTTCGCGACGACGGCAAAACGACCGAGCCCGACGCCACCGAGATCCCGTTCCAGATCACGGGCAAAAACGTCATCTTGGTCGACGAGGTCATTTTCACCGGTCGCACGATCCGCGCCGCGCTGGACGGCGTGATGGCGCACGGCCGCCCGAGCCGCGTCCAACTGGCCGTGCTGGTCGACCGGGGCCACCGCGAGTTGCCCATCGAGCCGAACTATTGCGGTAAGAAAGTGTTCACCGATCGCGAAGACCGGATTACGGTCGAAGTGAGCGAAATGGACGGTCAGGACGCAGTGGTCCTGCACAAGCACGACGCGAGCCCGAACTCTCCCGAAGGAAACGCAGCATGAACCGAAACCTCCTCGGCATTCGCCACCTCGAAGTCAGCGAGATCGAAGCGCTGCTCTCGCTCTCGGCCGAGTTTAAGCTCCGGGTCATCGAGCGCAAGTCGGTGCCGCAGATTACGGACAAGATCGTCGGCATGCTGTTCTTCGAAAACAGCACCCGCACCCGCGTCAGCTTCGAGCAGGCGGCCCACTACCTCGGGCTCAAGACCGCGAACTTCGCCGCATCGGCCAGCAGCATGACGAAGGGTGAAACCCTGAAGGACACCATTCTTACCCTGCGCTACGAGCGATTGGACGGCCTGGTGATGCGCCACCGCCAGTCGGGCGCACCGAGCCTCGCCAGCCGATTCTTCGGCGGACCGGTGCTGAACGCGGGCGACGGTATGCACGAGCACCCGACCCAAGCCCTGGGCGATGCCCTCACGATTCTGGAACGCAAGGAGAAGATCGAAGGCCTCAAGGTGGCGATCGTCGGCGATGTCGAGCATTCGCGCGTGGCCAGGTCAAACGCATGGCTCCTGCATAAGCTAGGGGCAGAAGTCCGGTTTGTTGGCCCGCGCACGCTGTTGCCGCAGAACGCCTCGAGTCTGCCCGGTAAGGTGTTTCACGACCTCGAAGTGGGCATCGATGAAGTGGACGTGATCATCTGCCTGCGCCTGCAGAAGGAACGGATGCAAGAGGGGGTCATGAGTTCGGCCCGCGAGTACGCCTCGCTGTACCAGATCAATCAGGATAACCTTCGGCTGGCGGCACCGGAATGCCTGGTGATGCACCCCGGCCCGATCAATCGCGGAATCGAGGTGGATGACGTGGCGGCGGACGGCGCTCAGTCGGCGATAACGGCGCAGATCGAGAACGGGATTTTTGTCCGGATGGCATCGCTGTTTTGGGTGTTTGGCGGCGACGCGGCGGACGTTCTGAAGCCGAAGAAATCGCGTAAGAAAGCCGCGTAGGGCGGTGGGGCGGCGAGAGAACATTTTCGCGACGGACGATTCCAAATTCATCGGATCCGATGAATGATGGATTTGGGAACGAGTGCCGGGAAGGGCGGCGATTCGGGGTGCCTCAGGTTGGTGGCGGAGGCCGGCGCGAGGAGCGAACTGACGACCGGAGGCATCCGATCGTGAGCGGCACTCAAACCGTTAGCGATTCCGACACGGTACTCGCGGACATCTACCGCAATCCGGCCGGAGGTCAGTACTTATCACAAATACTAGTATGGGAACTTAACGATGAAAACTAACGCCTCACGCGCCGCCGCATTCATGCTTTCCCTCACGCTATTGGCGTGCGGCGGAAGTTCTGACCAGTCCTTCATTCCGAATCCACCGGATCCGGAACCCGAACCCGAACCGCTATCGTTGGAAGGCATCCCCGTACCGACGGGCCCGCTTGACGGCACCACCAGTACGTACAAGCCGGCCGTAGAAATCCGGGCAATTGCAACGAGCACGGGTACCGATTTTCCGGTTGGGCCGCTGAATGCGGAACAACTATCGGTTACCCGGTTGCCGAACTTAGAGAATGCCATCCTCGGAGATGAAAGTCGAATCCACCTTGGCTTCGTGTTCAGAACCTCCGAACCAAGCGTCACACGACACTTTTATCTGATTTGGAAAAGTTTCAGCTTCTACCCGGTTGGACCCATTCAACGCGATAGGACTGTCGCCGGCTATTACCTCTACCAAGGGAACGATTCTCGCTCAAAAACGCCGATTCGAGGTTTTGGGCATCGAGTTTGGAGTTCGAATCAAGGGCGTTTCGGCCGTGACGAAATTCTCATGGAAGTGCACAGCGTTCAAGTTACACCGGTGCCTCTTCGGGGCCCCCTCATCATCTTGAGATTTGATATGCGACTCACGCCGACCTACGACGATCAAGGAACGGTAAGGATTCGCGGTTGTATTCGATTTCATCAGGGGTCGTTAGAGTTGCTCGACGGATCAGTCTAGTCTGCTGAGGGCCTGCGTACCATCGCGGACACTGAACGATGTTCTTTCATAGAGACTGCGTGTGAATAGTCGTTCCCATGCTTGATTTCTGGAGAATCCTCCTAGTATTCGGTATTCGGTGCTCGAAGGCACGCGTGACTTTTACCAAACTCGGTTCTGAAACGCACAAACGAAAGCCCTAGTGGGCCTAATTCGGCACGCTCCTAAGCGCGATGCCGTTGACCGATCGCCGCACTTCGTTCCCTTGCGGCCTGAATTCTTGCTCGCTCCCGGCCCATGCCGCGCACCAATCGCCCGTGGACGCCAGCTCTGCCTCGACCCCGTCGAAACGCGGGATTAGGCATACTCACGGATACAGTGCGGACCCTCCTGCGAAACGGACGTATCCTCGACCCCTCCCAAGAGCTCGACACGGTCGGGAGCCTGCTCATCGAGAATGATCAGGTGGTGCAGATGGGCGAGGTCGCCGTGCCGGAGAGCCAGGTGGACGAGGTCTACGACTGCACCGGGCTGTGGATTGCCCCCGGGCTCGTGGACCCGCACGTGCACTTGCGCGAACCCGGGGCCACCCACAAGGAGACGATCGTCACCGGCACCCAGGCGGCGGCGGCCGGCGGCTACACCACCATCTGCTGCATGCCCAACACCAATCCGCCGCTGGATAACCCCGCCCTCGTCGATTTCATCCTCGACCGCAGCGCGAGTCCGGAAGCGGGCGGCGTCTTCGTGGCGCCGGTCGGCGCGCTGACCAAGGGGATGCAGGGCGAAGTGCTGGCCGATCTTGCCGCCATGAAACGGGCCGGAATCGTGGCCGCCAGCGACGAGGAGTTTCCGATCCAAAACTCGGCCGTCATGATGCGCGCGATGGAGTTCTGCGTACAGCTCGACCTGCCGATCATGGCCCACTGCGAAGACACCACTCTTTCCGCCGGAGGAAGCATGAACGACGGTGCGGTCGCCACCATGCTCGGGCTGCGCGGCATCCCGCGGTCGGCGGAGGAGATCGGCATCATGCGCAACGGCCTGCTCTCGCTGCATACCGGTTGCCAACTGCATATCATGCGCGTCAGCACCTGGGGCGCGGTGGAGATGGTGCGCCAACTCAAGTTCCTCGGCGCACCGGTGACGTGCGAAATCTGCCCCATGCACTTCGCGCTTACCGAAGACATGGTCGGCGAGTTCGACACGCGGTTCAAGACCACGCCGCCGCTCCGCACGCAGCTCGATATCGACCTGCTGTTGCAAGGCATCAACGACGGCACGATTGACTGCATCGCCAGCGACCACTCGCCGCACGCCGCGCACGAGGTGGACGTTCCGTTTGAGGAGGCGCCGTTCGGCACGTCGCAGCTGGAGTCCGCGGTTGGGGTCGCGCTGACCTACCTCACCCATAAGGGCGTGCTGAGCCCGCTGGAGACCATCCGCAAACTCAGCACAAAACCGGCCCAGATTCTTCGGCTCGATTCGGGCTCGCTCAAGCCGGGCGCCACGCCGGTGGCGCAGGTCACCGTTATCGACCCGAACCTGGAGTGGACCTTCGACCGGCACAAGACGTTTAGCAAGAGCAAGAACACGCCGTTCCACCGCCAAAAGTTCAAGGGCAAGGCGATGCTGACGTTCAGCGGCGGGGAGATTTACCGCGACGCGATGTTCGGCGAAGACCGATACCGTATCGTAGCGTAAGTCATGGGGAGGCCGGCGATGCGGAACAGGGGCGGGCTCGTGGTTGCGTGCGCGGCAATGATCGGCCTGGGCGGCTGCCAATCGCCGACCATCCCCGATCCGAACGATCCGAAAAACGTGGGCGTGCTCGCGCCGGACGTGCTGCGAAATCTGCTGAAGGGCGCCTCAACCCAGTTCTTCGGCCGGGCGCAACGGGGCGAGATCACCGATGCCGAAGCGCACAAGTTTCTGGCCGAATACGCCAACAGCCTGCTCCGTACCGTCGAGAGCAGCCGGGTTCCGAAGGATAAGGCGTGGGAGTACGCCGAAGTGCTCATCACCGCCAAGCGCTGGACGATGGCACGCAAGTTTCTGGAGATCGCGCTCGAGAATCCGCCGAACCAAGACCGGCGCGTCAACGACACGTTGCGGTACGCCCGGGTGCTGTGCGAACTCGGCGACGTCAAGGGTGGCATCGCCCAGGCGCGCAAGGCCTTCGACGCGCCGCCCACCGACAAGGCGCCGATCCTGACCGCCATCTACCTGGAGGTCGTGCCGTCGGGAGAGAACAAGAAGTTCGACCGCGAGCTCGCCCGGCTGATCGAGGACGCCGTGCCGCAGTCCGAACAGACCGTGGTGGATGTCAATAGCCAAGAGGGGATGCGCTTCGTTGCCGCGCGGCCGTACCATATCCGCAAGGCACTGGCGAAGGCGATGGAGCTCTACCAACGGTCGGGCGACACCGCCGCCGCGCTCCGCGTGGCGCAACGGGCCGAGCGCATCTAGTCCTTCGCGCCGTACCGATGCCGCAATCGGGCGCGCAAATCATCGACCGGCAGCCCGACGACCGTGTTCCGGTCGCCTTGCACGTCGGCGATAAACCGCGCCGCCAGCCCCTGCAGGCCGTACGCGCCCGCCTTGTCCATCGGTTCGCCCGTGGCAATGTACGCCTCGATCTCCGCGTCGCCCAGGTCCCGGAATCGCACCTGGCTCGCCGAGACGAACGCGTCGGAACCCGCATGGTCGACGATCGCGATACCGGTGTAGACCGTGTGGGTACGTCCGGAGAGGTCCCGGAGCATGCGGAACGCGTCGGCCGTATCCACCGGTTTGCTCAGCTGACGGGCACCGCTGCCCTCGTGCAACGCCACCACCGTGTCTCCGCCGATCACGATGGCATGCGGGTACCGCACCCATACAACGCGCGCCTTCGCGAGGGCCAGGTCACGCGCCGTCTGGGCGGGGTCCGGCACGGTGAGCGCATCCTCGTCCAGGTGGGCCGCTTCCACCGTGAACTCCGCCAGTATCTCGGCGAGCAGGCGTTGCCGACGCGGCGACGCACTCGCCAAGATGACGGGGCGCGGCAGTTGCATCATGCCGGCAACAGCGACTTCAGCACCAGTCCGACGAATTCATCGATGCGGGCCGATCCTTCGGGAATGACCTGCAGGCGTTGCTCCACCCGATTCGCGCTACGGAACACTTCGGCCGGGCTTTCGCCCACTGCGTCGGCGACCACCGTTTCCGGCAGGCAGGCCAGGCGCAACATGACGTACACGGCGAGATCGCGCGGGTTAAAGTCGCGGAACTGGGCGGCGTTGGCCTGGGCCAGCTTGAGGATCCGCATGCGCAGGTCCCAATTGCAGTTATGCGCAAAGGCCGGGTTGAGGTGCCCGAGCGCACGCAGGCACGCGCGCACGTCGAGCCACGTGTGCCCGAACACGCTGAGCCGCTTCAGCACGCCGTCCAGCTGGTGCGCACTGCCCTGGGTGTGGGTCGCGATGATCTGCACCAGCGTGGGCGAAAGGGTGAAGCCCGATTGCGTCGCCATCCGTCCTACCAAGGCCTGCCGTTCGGCATCGCGCGCCTCGCGGACCCGGGCGATGAGCCAGTTGCGGGTTTGCGGCAAAAAGTTGGTGAGCGTGCGGTTGGGGGCCGCCATCGTGAACGCCAGGAACGTCCGCCGCTGGGCCCGGATGCGCCGCTCCAGCGCCACGCGTAGATCAGTGCGCAAGCGGGCATTGCCCAGCGCCTCGTGGGTGTCGTCGAGCACGAGGGTCGCCACATCGGGCCTCGGGTGTTGCAGGTACTCCGTCGCCGACATCGTCACGCAGTCCGGATCGGATTCGCGCAGGTGGGATGCGACCACGCGCAGCAGGTGCGATTTGCCCCAACCGCTCGGGCCCACCACGGCCACGTACTTCTCAATGCCGTTCGCAAACAGCAGACCGGCCTCGATGGCCTCGTAGTTCGAGCCAAGCGTCACCAAGCTGGCAAACGTCGGTCCCTCGCCGTCGAACAGGGCCTCGCTCAGCGAGCGCGGTGCCTCTCCGATATGTTCCTGCCCCTCCGTTGCCACCGTCTCAATGTTAAGAGATGACATTTCCTTAACCTCTCCCCTCCGCATTCCTACGTCGGTGGAAATAGTGTGTCCGAACTTGCTTCTCCCGTCAAGTGACAAAAAGAGCGAAGTCTTGAGCGTTCCTGTCCCGATTAACGATACCTTTTCGACGAAATTCGCCCGTTTTCGGCATTTTCAGAAAAGTTTCGGGGATTTTCTTATCCACCGTTTTTCCCCATCCCATGCCGGATACGCGCCCAATAAGTTAAGAAATTGAAGTTCGGGCTGGTTTTTCGGGTATGGCAGGCTTGACAAGATTCCTTGGCATCGGGGCGGGTTTTCACCTTGGGCTCGGCGACGTGATCGCGCCCCGGTCCGTGGCAACTTTCGCACGAAACGGACGCCAAGAACGGGTCGCGCTGGCGGGTCAGAAACCCGTCCTGCGCCTCGGAACCGGTGACATGGCACGAGACGCAATCCGGGTCCCGGTCATGGCCTTCGCGCTCCAGCGTCTCCAGCGCGTGGGCGTGCTTGGTGGCCTTCCAGGCGTCGTGCGCCTCGCGGTGGCACGGCAGGCACGCGGCATCGCCGACGAAGCCCTGCGCCATCGTCCGCGGCAATTGGCCGAACAGGTCGGCTTGCGCGACCCGGCGGAGATAGTCGCGGTACAGGCGCAGTGTTGTCGGGTCATCGGCGACCTCGGGCCCCAGGCGGTGGACGGTGTAGTCGCTCCAGCCCGAACCGGTCCAGGTCAACGAAAGCACGGACTTTCCCTCGTGCGCCGGATGCACGAGCACCGCGTTCCCCACGCGTTCGGGCGATTCCGGCGCGTCGGCGGTCGATCGGTAGATGACGAGTCGCGCGGAGGGGAGGGCCCTGGCCCACGCGACGGCCTGGGTGCGATCGCCCTGCACGTGCAGCACCGGCACGGTCGCACCGGCCAGCGCGCGTTTGGCCTGATTGACGGCGGTCCCCGAGGCTAGCGCGTCCACGCTGGTCACCGCGAACGGCGCCCGGCGGATGGACGTGGCCACCGACCGATCCGCGACCTTCCCGTCGGCCCGCACTGCCGCCGGGCCCAGAAGGTCAACGATCTCGGGCGTATCGGCCCCGCCGACGGCCACCGCATCGACCCGGGCCGATCGCAAGGCGGCGGCGACGGTCTGCGCCTTCAGCCGATCTTGCGCACCGTTCCCCACCGCAAAACTACCGGTATCGAGCACAAGCGTCCGGGCTCGGTTCGGGCCCGGCGGAGCGAGTTGCCGAACCTTCGCCATCCGCCGCCGCAAGCCCCCGGTCATTGGTTGGGTGCATCCGCAAGGTGCCAGGTATCCGTGGGTATCCCCGGAGATCACGACGGTCAACGGCGGGGGTGCGGGCCATCGAAACGCAACGGCGACGACGGTCGCACCGAGGGCCAACCCCACCCGGACCGTCGCCGCGTTCATCCCGCGATCCCGCGAATCGGGACGCGAATCTCCGGCTGGCGAGCGTCGTCCGTCCGCACCGTCACGGTGCCGTCCACGTCTTCGCCCGCGCCGCCGACGTACTCGATGACCAGTTCGACGCGATCGTTGCCCACCCGCTTCGTCGGAAGCACCCGGAACCGCTTCGGTTCCACGGTGACGCCGAGCACTCGGAAGGCTTGACCCGGCCGTTCGATGACGAGCGTCATCCGTTTGCCCGGCGTATCCAGCACCCCGAAGTACAGGTCAGGCGGGCTGGCGACGATGCCCCTCTGCACGGTGAAAGATTGCGAAAAGGGCGGGCGGTTCGGCACCCGCTGCGGCACCGATATGGTGGCGAGGCGTTTCCCGACGATGCCGGCGGCGTCCACGTCGATGGTCACGCGACGGGCCTGGGCGTCGCGAACGGTCGTCCCGAGGGCCTTGTCAACGATCGGCTGCCCGTACGGCTCGCTACGGGCCAAGCCGCGCACTCCGTCCACGCGTAATTGCAGCCAGTCCAGCTGGGCGACCTGCGGTCCGTACACGAGGTATTCGATCCGCCCGACGTCGTCCCCCACCGTCAGCGCGTCGCCCTTAACCGGCACCCAGCGCAATTGCGGCCGCACCATCACGCGCATTTCGAACGTCAGCGTGGGTCGCTCCGGGTCGTTGGTGTACACCGTCATGCGCTTGGTCAAGTCGCCAACGTAATCCGTGGTGTCCAGCTTCGGCGTGAGCAGGATCGTCGCGTTCGGGGCGAGGGTGCCGGCGGGCGACACGATGAGACATCCGCAATCGCCCACCGCGCGGTACTCCAGCGGAGTCGAACCGGCGTTTGAAAGTTGGAACCGGAACGGGACCTTCGCGCCCTGATCCACCGGCGGGTGGGTTCCGCGCGTGGCATCCGTCGAGGCGCGCGCATTGGCAACCGCCACGCTGGCCCCGGCGAACACGCGCTTGCGCAAGGCCGCCACGTAATCCTGAACCCGCTGAAAGGTCACAACATCCGCCGACGTATGGCCGGTGGGCCGATTCGCCGGGCCGTCGGTACGGCTCGAGATGGTGCCGAACACCGGATTCTCGGCGAGACCGAAGTACGCCGACAGCGCGGCGGCGGCCTCGTTCTGCACCTCCAACGGGCTGGCATTGGCGGCCCCGAGCCCGCGCTGGGTCGCGATCACCGCTTCGAATCGGGGCTGAGCGCGGTCGAAAAAGAAGTGGGCGGCCCCGGCCGGCGTTCGACCGTCGCGACCGACGTTCAGCCGGGTTCCGAACGCGATGCGCACGTGCGGCGACTTGCCCTCGCGAATCGTCGGGCCGTTCGGTACGCCGTTCCAGGTTCGGATCGCGAGTCGTACGGCGGCGAGATACGCCTCGCGGCGGGCAATCGGCACATTGGCGGCGTCGATCGCGACGGTAACGTCTCGGCGCGGAAGCCATTCCAGCATCCGCTTCGCGCGTGATCCCTGGCGGGCGGAGGTGGCCTCGGCCAAGAGGCGCGTCACCCGGCCGAGTTCCGCGTGGCTCGAGGCCGGAAGTACCGGCATCGCGGGAACCTTATCGGTGCCGACGAGCATCGCCGCAAACGCCAACATGCCTAAAACCTACCCAATGCGACCGGCGAGAAACCGGACTCCGCACGGCGGAGAGAGGAGAGTGAGGCGGGCCGTGCCGGAGCCGATACCCATAGGACGACGATGCCTTGCGATTGGTTCACTACCGGTGCGGCAAGGTCCGCCTTGCAGGTGAGCCCCCCCCCCAAAAAAAAATGAAAATGCGTGACAGCGCGGCACATTTGCTTTACTATGTAGTTCATGAATTCCGGCTACGTTGTATTGACAGGGCAGTTCTCGGGTCTGCCATCATCGTGCTCAGTTCATATTTCCGCTATCCTGAAAAGCCTCCGCAGTCACCTTTCTCGAAAGATCCACTTAAGGCATTCACCCTCAACGATCCCGCGATCGGTACAAAGGTGCGATTTTCTGACTTGCCGAACGGACAATTCCTCCTGATTTTCCCAGAGTGCATGACTGGTTGTACGTCTGCCACTTTAGCCCCGGAACTTTACCAGCTAAGACCTCGCGAACGAGCCATCGTGATGACGGACCATCCGGATCTCCGCCGCAAGTTGGAGGAGAAGTTGCCGCGTGAGTTTTCGTACCGCAAATTTGATCTTCGACTTGCCCAATCCCTCAACATAGGCTGGGCTGGACGTTGGGTGCGAATCAAAGATGGGATTTTAGTTCAAATTCAGTCAACGCCGCAGGAGGCTTCATGAGTCGGCGCGGAGTTACGCTCATTGAGGTCCTGTGTGTTACGGTGATCCTGTCGGTACTTGGAGGTCTCTTGGTACCGGTCTACATTGAATCGCGGCGCTCGGCGATGATCACCCAGTCGATGGGAAAGATGCGCCAATGGCACATCGCCTTTACGCTCTACGCCGAGAGTTCCGAACCGAATGCGAACGGGATCGGGTACCCGCTCAGCCTCAGCGGACTCCGCCGAGAGAGGAACTTTCCAGAATCCATGTTACTGACCAGCGGCGTTGCGCTTCCCGGACTAGGTAGAGCGGTGTACACGTACATGCCTGCGACATCGAACATGGGACTGGACGCATGGCGAGAGCACGTTCGGGCCACGCAAGGCAATCCGATCATCCTCGTGGACGACACCCACAATCCGGGGAATTACAAGTTTGAACCCTTTGCCACGAAAGTCGCGCTCGGTCTGTTCCACGACGGACATATTGAGCGCAAACGTCGCCCCGGGAACTTCGGCTCCTACAGCGACTGGGAAACACCATGAAAAAACCAGTCCTCATCGCAATCGTCTGGCTAACGGCATTCATCACTCCGTTTGCCGCGTGTAGTTTCGGCACAGATTCGTTCTGGGCTGACTCCAACGGCTGCTCGTCCTACTCTTGTGGGAATGCATGTCACGTCAATTGGATCGGCCCGTCATTCAAAGCGTGCAAGGTGTCCTCCGGAACTTGCTGCTCATGCACTTGGCTCCAGTTTTCGTGTGAGGGTTGGCCTTGGTGTGGAACAGGCCAAACGGCAACTCCCGCTCAAGTGCCCGAGTCGTTCTGTTCCACAAAGAACGCCTGTGTGACCAACGATGATCTGTGATGGGCACAGCAAAATTTCGGCAAATTAGCGCTCGGGAATGGATCTTGGTCGCTCTCGCAAGCACCAGCATTATTGGGCTGGCCCTTAAGCAAACGGTGTCGCGCGGCCCCAATCGAACCGAGACTGCCCGGATCATAGACGAAGCGCTGTTGCGGGGCGACGGGGCGGCCATCTATCCTTACATCTGGGAAGAGGAACGGAAAGCCAACGGCTGGACGCCGGAACACGTCGATGCGCTCCTCGATCAAGTGGTATTGCCCGAGTCGGACATCGCCACCTTGCGCCAAACCACGCCGGTCTACGAAGAGTTCACGTTTCAAACCGGAATAAGCCGAAATCGAGCGTTTGCGAGCGGAAACTTGCGACCACACGAAATCGTCGTATACGATCGCGACGGTCATGGTCGAATCAGCTTTGCCGGGCTCATCACCCAGGCACTGCGATCGCGGCTTGACGTACCTTCGCCGGACTATCCACGCGCCTATCCCGGTTACACGGCCCGCCGCATGCGCGAAAAAGAGGCCTTTCTTAACAGTCTCAGGTTTCGGTTCTACGCGATTGCCGATACAGAAGCAGCAGTTGTGAAGGTGTACCCCTACCGTCGGAGGATTCAAGTTTTCGAAGCCCGCGCGCGTCGCCAGGCGGAATCTAGCCGACCGGAGGCGACCGCCGTCGCAGGACCCACACCGCGCTAGGGCAGCGGATCGATCGATAACCCGCGCCGAACCTCTCGCCAGGTGTGGGCGATCTCGCGGTACATCCGCAGTCGCTCCATGACCCCGCGGCGCAATCCCAGCTTCTGCTCCTTGTGGCAGTTGCTGATGCCCCGCAGTCGAACATGTTGTACGCGGGCGGCACCCCGCCGGGCCGCTTCGTTCAGCGCGACTTCCACGCCCATCCGCATCGAATCGACGGCCCCGATCCGTTCGAACAGTTCGCGTCGCAACGTGCGCTGTCCGCTCAGAAACGGCGCAACGTGGTGCGCGGCGTCGCTCCACAAATGCCCGCCGCGAAACACGCCCACCGTCATGTCGCACTGGCCCGAAGCCACCGGCTCAACGAGCTGATGGAGGTGCTCGGCGCGCAGCCCGCGCAGATCGGCGTCGATGAACGTGACGAGTTCGGCGGAATCGAGTTGCAGCCCGATCGCCATCGCCGCCGCCTTGCCCCGGTTGACCGGCAGTTCGATGACTTCCACTCCGACCACCGTGCGGGCCGCCTGCGCGGTGTGATCTTCGCACCCATCGCACACCACGGTGATGCGGTCGAACCGGCCGGACTGGCGCACCGCGTGGAGGACCGGCTGGATCCGGCTTGCCTCGTTGTACGCGGGCAAAATCGCGACACTCCTTAGCCGTTCGACGGGCACTCGCCTCCTCCTGAAGCCGGGTGCGGCGCACGATGCCCAGTGGGCTCCATGCGGGCGCGGAGGGATTGCTCGAGGGCCATAAGCGTTCGTCCGATCGGCATCGCGATACGCCCCATTGCGGATCGTCCTTGTAAGAGAAAACGTCCGTTCTGCGCGCGGAGTTGCGGTCGCCACTGCTGCTTGTACCGTTCGTCCCCCCGCAAAAAATCGAAGATCGCGTAGCCGTCGGCAATTGCATCCCGAATCGCTGCGCCGATCATGGCCGTACCGGGCGAAATCTTGGCGGCGGAGGCATCGATTCCGGCCTGGTAGTACCGCACGGCCTCGCCATCCCGAAGCGTGTAGAGCACGCCGACCGTACGCCCGGCCTGCACGCACCGGTACATCCGGACGGACGGCGTCTCGATCAATCGCCGGTGAAACACGAGGCGGCGGCCAAAGAACGCCCCCGGCAAGCCGCGCCTTCGCCAGCGTGCGCCGTGCAACCGCACCAAATCGGCGAACGCGGGCCCGCGCTCATCGGGCGGCACCGCTTCCACCGCGCCGATGCCGCGTCGGACATCGCGCCGCACGTGGGACGGAATCTGCCCGAGGTACGCCTCGAACGTGGCCGGTAACGCCAGCGCCACGGTCGGACTATCCGGCACCGTCCCGCCGGACCCCGGCACTTCGCGGAGGTCCACCAGGTGGACGTCGGGACGGTGCGCCAACGCGTTCGCGATCTGCGCCGTGAATTCAGCCTGCTGGCCGGCGGAAAGCGGTTCCCGCCATCGCGGAGCCTGCGCATCGCAACCGAGGGCGGCCGCGCCACGTACGATTCCGCCCGCGGATTCCAGCATCCACGCCCCGACCGGTTCGTCGTCACACGCGCCGCCGTTGACACGGAGTTCGGCCACGACCGGCCGCCGCGCGTACGTGGCCAGCCACGCCCCAAACCAATCGCGCGAATTGAAGACGGTACCCACCGGGAACCGGGATTCCCAGGTGGCCAAATCCGCCTCCGTGACCGGGCGGAGCGAAACGGTCTCCGCCGTCATGACGGGTTAGGCCGTCACCGAGGCAAACTCGCGCAGGGCCGCGGCCACGTGCCGGATCTGGTCGCCCGAGAGGTGCGGATGGATCGGCAGGTTGAGGATCTGGCGCGACACTCGTTCGGTCACCGGCAACGAGCCCGGCCCGTGTCCGAACCGTTCGTACGGCCGGTGGAAGTGGATCGGCACCGGATAGTAAATCATCGAATCGATCTCGTGCGACTTAAGGAACGCCTGCAGTTCATCCCGTCGGTCCGAAAGAATCGAATACTGGTGCCAAGTGTGGTTGTTGCCCGGCGAGGTCACCGGCAACTGGTAGGGGGTGCCGGCCAGTTCGGAGGCGTAGATGCGCGCGTACTCGCCGCGCTGCCGGTTCCACTGGTCCAGCCGGGTGAGCTTGACCCGCAGGACGGCGGCCTGAATCTCGTGCAATCGCGCGGTGTAGCCGATGTCATCGTAGTAGTACCGCTCGCGCCCCATGCCATGCACCCGGATGGATCGGCATCGTTCGGCCAGGTGCGCGTCGTTGGTGACGATGAGCCCCGCATCGCCGGCCGCGCCAAGATTCTTGGTGACGTAAAAGCTGAATCCCGCGCCGAGGCCAAAGTTGCCGGTCGGAGTGCCCTGATACGTGCAGTCAAGGGCCTGGGCGCTATCCTCCAGCACGATCAATCCGTGCCGCTCCGCAAACGCTCCGATCGCGGTGACGTCGGCGAGTTGCCCGAAGAGGTGAATCGGCAAAATCGCCTTGGTCCGCTCGGTCACCGCCGCTTCGAGCTGCGCAGGGTCGAGATTGAACGTGTGCGGGTCGATATCAACGAACACCGGCGTTGCCCCCACCTGCACGATCGTCTCGACCGATGCGACGAACGTGAACGCGGTCGTGATCACTTCGTCACCCGGGCCGATGCCCGCCGCCTGCATCATGATGCGTAGCGCGTCGGTGCCGCTGTTGACGGCGATGCCAAACTCGCACCGGTGCCGCTGGGCCATCTCCGTTTCAAAGGCGTTGTGGTTGGCTCCCATCACGTACTTTCCGCTGGAAAGCACCTCGAGGGTGGCGCGCGTCAGTTCGTCGGAGAGTTCATCGAACTGAGCCTTGATGTCGTAAAAGGGAACTTTCATTCGCCGAGCTATCCCGTTATTGTGACGTACGTCGCCACTCGGGCATCGATCACCCGTGGACGCCCGCGGGCGCGATCAATCCGTCGGCGGACGGAGGCACGCAAAATGCCATCGATCGCTGTTCTTGCGCGGTTTGTCCAGCGTGTAACTGTGGAACGGCGTGACCTCGACAAATCCGGCCTCCGCCAGCGCCGCCATCACCTCGTCCATCGTGAACGCACGCTGGCGGTGAACTTCAACGAACTCGCCCTGCCCGTTCCAAAACCGCATCGTGACCGTGATGATGCGCGTCCCCGGGTCGTACTCTCCGGTCCAGTCGTAATGCAACGGCGACTTCGGGCGACGATCCTTCTGGTCGAACATCCGCTTCTCGAACGCGTACGCGGTGTTCAGGTCAAAAATCCAGGAGCCGCCGGGTTCCAGATGGGCGTACACCCGCCGGAATGCCTGCCCGAGTTCGTCCGTCGTCAGCAGGTTGTTGAGGCAATCGAAGAAGCTGAGGGCGCCTTCGAACGTGTCGCCGAGCGCGAATTCGCGAACGTCGGCCACCTCGTATCGCGTTGGCGAACCGCGCAACGCCGCCTTACGCCGGGCCTCCGCAATCATGCCCGGGGCGATGTCAATGCCGGTCATCGCGAGCTCTTCGTCCACCAGCAGTTCGGTCATGGTGCCGGTCCCGCATGCGATATCCAGCACGCGCCTCGGATGCGAACCCTGATGTGCGAGGAGCAGCAGGTAGTAGCTCACCCACATGGGGTACGGCACCGCCCGCATCAGGACGTCGTAATGCGGTGCCACCGCCGAAAACGGCTTAGAGGTCGGGCCGTTCAACGCGGGTGGTCAGTTGCGCCGAACGCTTCTCCAATTGCCGAAGCTGCCGACTGGTCCGTAGGAGATAAAGAAAGAGGCCGCACCACACGAGGAGCGGCGGAATGATCGCGATTTGCCAATTCTGCATCTTGAATATCCAAGGCCGATTCCAGCCGCAACGTGCGGAACCGAAGGTTTACGAGGCTGATCCCGAGTCCGAGGATCAGCAGGAGCATCGCATAAAAGACGACCCGGTACTGAGGGTCAAACGTCAGTTCTCCGCCCTGAATCACATTCGGGTGCAGCGTCTGGACCACCTTCAGCTTCGGGTAGATGAACGTCAGGAACAGCACCGGCACGAGGCTCGCCACCGCGTACACGCCGCTCAGCGAGGCGCGCCGACCCGGCTCGTCGACACTTGCTCGGAGGGCAAAGTACGCGCTCACGATGAGCAAGACCATGAGGTAGCTGCTCTGACGCGGGTCCCAGTTCCACCAGGCTCCCCACTGCACCTTGCTAAACAGGATGCCGGTGACCATCGCCAGCACACCGAACAACGTGCCGACCTCCATGGCGCTGATGCTTCGCTGATCCCAGCGGGCCTCCTTGGTATGGAGATACCCGACCGCACAGACCTGCCCCGCCAGCCACAAAAACGACCCCACGAGCGCGCACGGCAGGTGCCAGAACACGATCCGAGCGAGTTCCGGGGCCTGAAACTTCGGGGCATCCGAAACCATGAACGTGGCGGCCGTGCCGACGGCCATCAGCGCACCGAGCAGACCGATTACGAGTCGATTCACCGTTTCCACACGATCGCGAAGAAGGTGGGACCTATCGCGACACTAGCGATACCGTACCCGACGAGCCCCCACCCGGCTCGCCACGCCTCGTCCAACGTCCGCGGGCCTAGGACTTCGGCCCCAAGCGCGACCCGCAACGCAGCGATCCCGAAAAAGATCACCGGAACGAGCAACGGCAACGCGAGCGTGGCGGCCAGACCGCTCCGATTCTTGCTTTCCGCCGCGATCGCACTGCACAGCGTCGTGGTGCCGCTTAGCGACAATGCCGAGCCAAGCATCCCGACCCCGAACAACCCCGGATTTGGCACCGACATCGACGTGAGCAGTAGAAACAACGTGGACACGATGGCCGAAAACGCCACCGTTTCCGCAAACGAGAACAGCCACTTCCCCCAGTACACGGCCTCCTCCGGCACCATCAGGCGCAGCAGCAACGCCGTGCCAGATTCCTCCTCCCCCAAGAATCGGCGCGGAATCCCCACCGCCGCACTGAACAACAGGCACACCCAAAGCAGCCCCGCCGCCGTATCGCCCCGCAGATCGGTGGTAAACGTGGCCGCCGCGATCGCCATAACGCACGTCGCCGCGAACACCGCCGCCGTGAACAGTCCCGCCGCCGCCCGGATCTCGGTCCGCCACTCTTTGCGCAACATCGCCAGCACCGCCCTCATGCGGCAACCCTCATGCCGCAGCCCTCATGCCGCAACCCCGGGGCGATCGGACCCGCCAACCGTAGCTTCGCCGAGATCGAGCGCTAAGGTGGCCCAGCCGCGCTCGGCCGCGTCGTTTGTCGCCAGTACGACCGTGCCGCGCTGCCGTTGACCGGCGATGATGCGACCCACCACCCTTCGCCCCGCCTCGTCCAGTGTCGCCGAAGGCTCATCGAGCAGCAGGGCCGACGGCGCGTGCTGAATCGCCAACGCCAATCGCAACCGCGCCCGCATCCCGCTCGACATCGCCTCGGCCCGGACATCGGCGGCGTAATCTAGCTCCACCTCCGCCAGCACGTCGATCGGGTCCCGACCCGCGCCGCGAACGTCCCGCGCAAACTCCAGATGTTCGCGCGCCGTCAGGGTTCGGTACAGCGCCTGGTCGACCGCCGCGTACCCGAGCGACTCCGGCGGGCCGACGCGCCCCTCGCTCGGCCGGTGCAGATCGGCCAACGTCCGGAGCAGCGTTGATTTTCCGCACCCGTTCGGCCCGAAGATGCCGAGGACGTCCCCCGCGACAAGCTCGAATGTGACGTGACGGAACAGCCAACGTCCGCCCAGCCGCACCCCGAGCCCTTCCGCCGCCAGCATCCTCTCAGTCTACTAATCCGGTCTGCTTGTCCGGACCCCCGACACATACGCCTGGCCGATTCCCCCTCTCCAATTCCCCCTCGCTGTGCCGTGATGTGGGACAATCCGGAACGTTTTGGACCCGAACCCCGTCGCCGGATGCATCACGCTGGAAGCCGCGCTCGCACTGCGGGCGGGCAAACGGCTGGCGTTTACCAACGGCGTGTTCGACCTCTTCCACGCCGGGCACGTGGACTCACTGGAGGCCGCCGCCGCGCACGGCGACCTGCTCATCGTCGGCCTGAACTCCGACGCAAGCGCCCGCGGGCTGGGCAAGGGCGACGACCGGCCACTCGTCCCGCTGGTCGATCGCGCCCGGGTGATCGGCGCGCTGCGATGCGTGACCGCGGTCGTCTCGTTTGATGATCCCACGCCCATCCGGCTGATCGAAGCCCTCCGTCCTGAGGTCCACGTGAAGGGCGGCGACTACGACCCGGACCGTCTGCCGGAAACGCCGGTCATCCGCGCGTACGGCGGACAAGTCGTCATCGTGCCGCTGCGTCCCGAACGCTCGACCACCGCCTTGCTGGCCAAAATTCGCGGGGCATGAACCGGCGGCTGTACCTGTTTCCGCACCCCGACGACGAGCTGGCCGTACTGGCCGACTGGCGGCGCCACCATCTCGCCGGACTTCCTTCCGCCGCTATCTGGATGCACTCGACGCCGGCGCGCGAAGCCGAATCTCGCGCGGTGCTGGACCGGTGCGACCTCGCCGACGTACCGGTCAGGTTTCTCGCCGGTGCCGACGCGCATCTGCACGACGAGATTCCCTCCCTGCGCGCCCGGCTTGCCGATGTCATCGCATCGTTCCGGCCGGACGTTGTCTACGCGCCGGCATTCGATCACGGCCATGTTGACCACGACACCACCCGTCTGCTGGCCCAACTGGCGTGGTCCGGCCCCATCACCGAGTACCCGCTGTACTTTGCCTACGATCGTCGGATCCAGACCCTGCACCGGTTTGCCGATCCGCGCGGCGAGCAGCGGATTGCGCTGAGCCCGGAGGAGCGAACGCTCAAGATTCGCGCGGCCCGGGGCTACCCCTCCCAAACCATTTGGCGCATCCTTTACTGGTACTCGCTCATCCATGGCGCACTGCTTCACCCGCGTTACCTGGGCCATACCGAGCGTTACCGCCACGGCCTGCCAATTGATCCCACCCGACCCAGCATCGGCGGACCGCGCGGGGCTCGCATCGCCGAAACCGCCGCCTGGCAACGATGGCGCGCGGCGGTCGAAAAGGCCCATCCGGAACCCCGGCGATCGCTACACTAGGGTCAAGTCCATGACGCGTGACGAACTGCGAGCGACCCTCGCGCGACACCAACGCCAGCGTCGCCAGGTGCGACGCGCGATTCAGATCGTCATCGGTACGGCGCTGGTCCTTTCGGTGCTCAATATTGCGCTCGCCATCCGCGCGGGCCGATCGGTCGATTTTTCCGACTTCCCCGCCTACCTGCTGGTCTTCCTCGGCATCTCCGCCGGGTTCAGCGCCGAGCATATTCAGGCCGCGCGCCAAGTTGCCGAGCTCCGCGACCCCGCCCTCGCGCCTTACCTCATCGAGTTTTTGGAATCAGACCAGCCGGATCTACGCGACTTCGGACGGGATGCCCTGATCGCCATGGCGAAGGCCGACCTGTATCCGGAAGCCGCCCTCATCGACGCGGACCATCGCCGCATCCTGGCCGCCGCCCTGGCCAAGGACGATTTGCCCAGCCAACAATTGGCCGCCAAGTACCTGGCCCGCTACGGCACCGCCGCCGAACTGCCCGCCCTCGACGCTCGCGCCACCGTCTCCGCCGCCGAGTCCGACCTTCGCATGGCGAGCGCCGAAATTCGGCTTCGCGAAGCCGCCCGCGCGGTACAGTCTGCCTGATGTTTAAGCGGTTGATGGAGCAGTTCGACCGGTGGGCCGGTCGGGGCGTCATCGACGACGAACTGTACGAAGACCTCGAAGAAGCCCTCCTTCAGGCCGATACCAACATCCAAACCACGCAGGAGATCTTGGACGAGCTGCGACGGGCCGTCCGCGACGAAAAGATTACGGAGGTGCCCGCGATGCGTGACCGCCTGAAGGCCCTCATCTCGGCTCGCTTTCGGCAAGACGGGCCCGCCGGGCTCATCATCAGCGAGCAGTCGCCGACCGTGTTCCTTTTCGTCGGGGTCAACGGCGTGGGCAAAACGACGACGATTGCCAAAGTGGCGCACCTGCTGCATTCGCGCGGCATGAGCGTACTGTTGGCCGCCGGTGACACCTTTCGCGCGGCCGCCATCGACCAGTTGGAAGTTTGGGCGACCCGCATCGGGGTCCAGATCGTGCGGGCCCAACCCGGTTCCGACCCCGGCGCAGTGATCTTCGATGCGGTGCAGGCCGCCAAGTCCCGCGGAATCGACTTCGTTTTGGCCGACACCGCCGGCCGCCAACACAGCAAAGCGAACCTGATGCAAGAGCTGGAAAAGGTGCTGAAAGTGACCGAACGCGCCCTGGGACGGAAGCCTGACGAAGTGCTGTTGGTGCTGGATGCGAACACCGGTCAGAACGCGATTCGGCAGGCCGAAGAGTTCATCCGCGCCGCCGGCGTAACCGGCATCGTGCTCACGAAGATCGACGGCACCGCACGCGGCGGGGCCCTCATTGGCGTGTTCGACCGGTTTAAAGTGCCGGTGAAACTGGTAGGAACGGGCGAAAAGGTAACCGACTTACTCGACTTCAAACCGGACCGATTTGCGGCGTCTCTGTTTGAGGACTAGGCTGCGGCGTATGGGTGTACTCATCCGCTTTTCGTGGCTTGCGGTGCTTGGCGACTAGAGATCTTACAATCCAGTACCAGTTTCTGCCTCCGCAGTTTATTCTGCTGCATCCGGAACCAGTCGATCACTGGCACGAGTGAAGTTCAAGTGCCTGACTCCGGTGCCTCTTCGCCCTTCTGAGGGAGAAGGGGTTGAGGATGAGGGCCCGTTTGGCCCACGTCCCGCTCCGGAGCCCCTTCGCCCTTCTGAGGGAGAAGGGGTTGGGGATGAGGGCCCGTGGGGCGGGCGTTACGATCCCAGCGCCCATAACGATTTCCTACCGCACCCTCAGAGTCTGTTCATCTGCGGAGGGTTTCCTGAGCTCATGCCTCGTCTCTCGTTGCAGACAGATCACTGAGAGTCCACGGTCGTCATCCTAGGGGACTAACCAACCTAACTCCGTTCCGCTACCAACGGCGAATTGCCCACTTCTCGGGCCACCCCGTGCGAGTAATCTATACGCATACCGCGGGGTTCAATCTGAATGATTTTGTACCGCCGCGACGCAACTTGAATAAAATCCTCTTCATTCTCATGAACCAGGTCACACCAGTCCGGGTCGACGCCACCGGTAACAACGAAGCGACGACACGTCTGCCACTTGACGAGATGCCCGGTCGCGACCGAGTTCCCGTTCATGGATGGATCGTCGAAAGTGATCCAAGTGTTCGTAAGGATCTGATATTCCGCATCCGTAAGTGGTAACTCGGCAAACTGCAAAAGCCTTTCCGCATCCGACGGTCCAAGCTTCTTACGGCTTTCCATCCATAGCGGAACAAACGCGCCAAAAGCGAGATAACCTGCCGGGAGCCAAAGCTGACCCAAGCCGAGAGTCAACGCCAGCAGTGCAATGCTCAGCGCGGCCGGTTTCCAAATATGGGCATGTACCTGCGACATCGTGAAGTACCGCTCTCGCATCACGGGCATTAAGCGCATGAAACTAAAAACGATTAAGCCGACCGCGGCGCCAGAAAATGTCATCGCAAGTAGATTCCTCGGATGCTGTCCTCAATCGTGCCGTCTGGCCAGGGGATTGGATCGCCACCCGAACCTGAAAAGCCTCCCGCGTCCGTCGGCACGCACCCCTCATCAAGACACTTAGAATGCAGATTGATCACATCAAGAAACGGCACAAAACCGAGTTTACTGATGAATTGATCAGATTCTTTCGCGAGTTGCGTCAGACCGGGGTTTCGCATCCATGGTACGGCTGGGCCAAGCATCGGAGCCGCAAATGCGACGAAAAAGTCTTCTTTCGTCGGCGTTGGATCGGTTCCATCCATAGTCGCACCGATGGCACCTCCCGCTAGCGACGCAGTGCCTACGAAAACTGCAACGGCCAAGATCACGATCAGCGGGGACGCCGCTACGACCATACCTCCCACAAGTCCCGCTGCCGCGATTCCAAATACGCTACCAACGATCTCTTTCCAGAACAATCCCGCAGGATCCACCGCCGTCAGCGGATTGTTCTCGCAGTACGAGTACCAATTCCGACCATCCTTGATCGGGTCGCGGGTCAGGAACCGGCCCGTCGACGGGTCGTAGTACCGGTGCCCTAAGAGCTGTAGTCCGGAATCCCCGTCCTCCTGGTAGCCCCAGTTCCCCGCAAAGCCGAACGGCCCGGTCCAAGTCCCCGCGTCCCGCTCCGGAGCCCCTTCGCCCTTCTGAGGGAGAAGGGGTTGGGGATGAGGGCCATCGGGGCGGGCG
>JANRKI010000079.1:0-29099 GCA_033763535.1 Fimbriimonadaceae bacterium
CGGTACCCATACCGCTCCTCAAACCATCCGGTCAGCAGCACCGGGACATCCGGATCGTGGCCCACATCCTGCATGACCGTATTTTCGGGTTTTTTGCGACCGTTGACAAGCTCTGACCGCACCGCCAGTTCCGATTTTTCGGTAGTTCCGGTTTTTCGCCAATTCCGGTTTTTGGCCAGTTCCGATTTCGCGGCAGTTCAGAAGCCAAAGGCATCGGAATCGGAAGGTTCATCCGCTTACGCACCCGCACAAACGGCTGGGACGAAATCGCCATGAGACGCGCCCTGCGGCGAGTCATCCGCCGGAGACGGCTAACGAATGCTACGATCGGTCCGCCCAATGGTCCCGCGGAGGGTCGTGTACCGAGCGTCCCATTGCGCCCCCACGTTCGGCAGGGACGAGCTCAAAGGGTCGCCGCAATCACCGCTGAAGAACCGCACGTTCTCGCCGTTCACCGCCGAGCGCCACCGTAACCTAAATCGCGAACAGGCCTCACTAGGCGGCCCGCCCGAGCCATCGTCCGGCCACCGACATGCCGAAAAATTCGGCTTTTTGGCCCAATCTGTCAACTCAATCTGACCCGCCGTTGCCGAATAATAGCGGTATGACTGTCCCCGCGTCTCTCGTCGAAAAGTTCCGAACCGAAGGTTACGCCGTCGCCGAGGGCCTCTTCACCGCGGAAGAGTGCGACGCATACATCGCGCACTTCACCGCGATGCTCCAGCGCGGCGGAGACGGCTACGCAGAACACGGCATGATCACGGATCCAAACGATCCGCTGCACCACTACCCTCGACTCCTCCAGCCGCATCGCGGGGACAAGCTCGCGTTCGATTTCATGATCGATCCGCGGGTCGCAACGCACCTCACCGCTCTTTGCGGTACGCCGCCGCTCGCCGTCCAAACCATGTTCTATTTCAAGCCGCCCCAGGCTCGCGGCCAGGCCTTGCATCAAGACCAGCGGTACCTCAATGTTCAGCCCGGCACCTGCGTGGCGGCGTGGCTCGCGCTGGACGATTGCGACGAGGAGAACGGTGCCATGTACGTCGTTCCCGGCTCCCACGAGTTTCCCGTGTTGTGCCCGCTGCAAAGCGACCCGAACGAATCGTGGACCGGCGACCAGGTTCCGGTGCCGGAAGGTATGTCGCTGGTGCCCGCGCTGATGCGCCGCGGCGACGTGCTCTTCTTCAATGGCCAGCTGATCCATGGCAGCACCAAGAACCGCTCGGAAACCCGTTTCCGCCGCACCCTCATCGCGCACTACATCGATGGCGGCGCCGAGCAAGTTGCCCAGTACTACTTCCCCGTTTGGGACCTCAATGGACGCGATGTGAGCCCGAGCGTGGGCGTCAGCGAATACGGCGGCCCGTGCGGAACCCTGCGTGTCGAAAACGGCGAGCTGCGGGTCGAGATGACGAGCACCATCGCCGCCGCGACCGCCGCCCATTAACGCAAGAAACGTCGTCCGGTCGGGCCGTTTTCGTCGTACAATCAAAGACATCGGCCGGGCCGGACGCGAGGCGATGAAACACTCTGGAAGACCCACCAAATTGAAGTTGCTCGTTATTGCGCTCGCGGTGGCGGCGACTACCTACGCCGTAATCAGCCTGATCCTTTGCGAGTTTTTTGACGGTTCGATCGCGAGCGCATTCAGCCCCGCGAACTTTTTGCTCGGCACCGGACTGCTTCTCGTGCCGCTCATACCGACCGCGTTTCGCACGCCCAACTGGCTCGGATTCTCGATTTTCTTTCTGCTGGCATTCACTTTTTTTCGCTTCCACACCGCCGATTTTCTGAGTGCCGGCGTACGCACATCTGTAACCGCGTTCGGACCCAACTGGAAGTGGTGGGCTTACACGTGCATCGCGGGGGTCGCGACCTGCCTTCCCGCGGTGCTGGTCCCGATCCTATGGGTTCGCCGGTACCCGCAACTCGTTACTCCCCGCCCGCGCAAACCGTCCTCCGCCGAACTCTTACCATGACAAGTAAAGCGCAACCCATCCCAAGTTCCCGCACCGATGCGGCCATCCAGGCGATGTACATCGTCGGACTCCCGCTGCTGCTCGGGACTCTCAGTCTCCTGATTGATCACTGGCAATCACCGATCAAACTCGCTCAGATGTCGTGGCAGGGCCAGGTCAATGTCATTGCCCAAACGCTTCTGTTCCACGGATGCTTGGGGGGCATCGCGATGGCGACCCACGTGCGCAAGTTCGCCGCGTGGTCGATGTCGTTGCTCGCGGCGGCAGGCGTGATGTACCTATTCTTCATCCAGCAGTCGGCGGTCGGCAACGGGCAGATTTCGGCAAACACCGCGACGGTCTGGACCGTCGGACTTCCCCTCCTCGTCGGACGGCTCGCCGTGCTGGCGGTAATGTTTCTCATTCTGGACGTCGCCGCCCGGCATCGGCAACGGTGGCTCGACCGCGACGCGGACCGGCTCGAGATGGCCCCGGCGTCCGTGCCGCAACCGGCATCGCAAATCGGGCCGCTGTCCGACGGCGACGAAACCCATCTGCGGCACTAGCCGCGCGCCTTTGCCTTGCGCCGGGCCCGCGATCGGCGTCGCCGCAGCGCGACGGCCGGCGATCGAAGTTCCGGCTGCAACCGACCGCGCCGCATCCGACGCCGGGGCGCCGCTCGGCACGCCTCCGAGCAGCTTTCCGTCCACGTCACCTCGCAGGCGGGACAGCACGCAAACTGCCGGTTGCAATCGACATGCGCGCAGTTCAGCCATTGATCGGTCGGGGCGCCGCAATGGAGGCACCGCGCCAGTTCGGTCGGGGCGTCACCCACCGGCACCACCACGCGCTCGTCGAACACGTAGCATTGGCCGCGCCAGTGCGCGCCGCGCGTTTCCGGATGCTTGCCGTACTCCACGATCCCACCCTCCAGCTGGTACACGTTGCGCACGCCCTCGCGCACCAGCCACGCCGTCAGCTTTTCGCACCGGATGCCGCCGGTGCAATAGGTGAGGATCGGTCGCTCCCCGGCCTCGGCCAGTACGCCCGCGAGCCATTCCGGGAACTCGCGGAATGACTGCACCGGCGGACGGATCGCCCCTTCAAAGTGACCAGCCTCATATTCGTAGTCGTTCCGGATATCCAGAATCAGCGCGTCGCCGCGTTCCAGCCGTTCCCGAAACTCGGGTGGGCTCAGGTGGGTGCCGGTCTGCTCCCACGGCCGCACGTCGTCGCCGAGCGTGACGATTTCCGACCGCAGCTTTACCGACCACCGCGTAAAGGCGTGCGCCTCCGCCGCGTCGACCTTATAGACGATGTCGCTGAATTCCGGCCAACGGGCCAGCCATTCGCGCACAGCGTCGCAGTCGGCACGCGGCCCGCTGATGGTCCCGTTGATGCCTTCCGAGGCCACGATGACGCGACCTCGCAACCCGCGCGATTGGCCGAACTGCAAGAGTTCCGCTTGCAATCGCCCGGGTTCTGCCACCGGCGCAAACTTGTAGAACAGCAGAATGTCGTAATCCATGCGCGCGAACCTGCATGGATTACCCCAGTTCGAGTTGAACGAGTTCGATTGGTTCCGGACGGGCGTGGGCGTTACTTGGTCGGTTCAAACACCAACGCGTCGGAGTTGATGCAGTATCGCAATCCGCCCATCGAGGCAGGGCCATCCGTAAACACGTGGCCAAAATGCCCATCGCACCGGGCGCACAGCACCTCGTCGCGCACCATGCCGAGGCTCCGGTCCTTACGCGTCCAGATGTTGTTGACGTTCACTGGCTGGAAGAAGCTCGGCCAGCCGGTGCCGGAATCAAACTTCGCATCCGACGCGAACACGGGCAGTTGGCATCCCGCGCACTTGTACACGCCCTTGCCCTTGTGGTCGTGGAACCGTCCGCAGAACGCGGCCTCCGTGCCGTGGTTGCGCAGAATCTTGTACTGCGCCGGAGTCAGTCGCTTTTGCCATTCAGTCGTCGTCAGCACGACCTTGTCCTTGCGGGCCGGGCTACCTTGCAACGTGCTGCGCTTGCCACCCGGCTCGTCCACCGGCCGAAAATCGGTCTTCAGTTGCGCGCACGCCACCGCCACGATGGCGAGCAAACCCACGCCGGAGGTGATGAGCAAATTTGTCTTCATATCTTTATCAACGCGAGAAATCTTTTTGTCCATCCCCAATTTTCTGAGAGTCCCATGAATTTCGACTGAATGCCCACGAGCTTTCATTATTTCCTGAAACCTCGGTAATATCACAGCGTGGGCGTGTTCGATAATCCAGAGCTGCTCCGGGCGAATGTCGAGCGGTTCGGCCCGGCGATCTACCTCGTTTTGTTCGCCGCGTTCCTGTTCCAGACCGGCTTCTTGATCGGTCCGGCGATTCCGGGCAATCCGCTCATCTTTGTGGCCGGACTGCTGGCGAATCCGGCGGCCACCACGGTCGAGGCGACCGCCGCCACCGCGCGCACCGCGGGCGGACTCCACCTCGGTCTGCTCATCGTGAGCGTCAGCCTGGGCGTATTCGTCGGCAACCTCATCAATTACGCGCAGGGCAAGGCGACCGGGCCGGTGATGAAACGTCGCGAGCGTTGGCGCGGCGGCATCGAGCGCGCGGAGGCTTTCTTCGAGAAGCACGGTCAGCGGACGGTTGCCTTGGCGACCTTCGTGCCGTTTATGCGGGCGTTCGTACCGTTCGTGGCGGGGATGGGCCGCATGGATCACCGGCAGTTTGTGGTCTCCAGCGCGATCGGAAGCGTCGCCTGGATCGGCACGTGGGCGACGGCGGGCTACTTTCTGGGCCAAATCCCGGCGGTGCAGGCCAATCTCACCAAAATCGTGTTCGGCATCGTCGGATTGGTCTCGATCGTCGCCATCGTCAAGGTGATCGGAGCCCGCCGGAAGGCGCGGCAATCTTGACATTTCTGTCTAGTATCGTCCCATACTAGAGACCGTTCAAGGCTGAACATCGTAGAGCATCGTCGGGAGAGCCTCGCCACCGTGGGCGTCGTGTCGCCCGCAACCATGCACCATCCCCCGGTCCGCGAGGGCGGCGAGGGCATCACGTTTATGTTGACCATCCAAAATCTGCACGCCCGCGTTGAGGAGAAAGAGATCCTGCGCGGCATTGATCTCACCGTCAATCCCGGCGAAGTTCACGCCATCATGGGCCCCAATGGCTCCGGGAAGAGCACGCTCGCGAGCATTCTGGCGGGCCGAGACGGATACGACGTGACGGACGGCAGCATCGAATTCCTCGGGCAAGACCTGTTGGAAATGGACCCGGAAGTTCGGGCCGCCGAGGGCGTGTTCCTCGCCTTCCAGTACCCGGTCGAGATTCCGGGCGTCAGCAACACCTACTTCCTGCGCGCGGCCCTGAACAACATTCGCAAGCATCGCGGATTGCCGGAGCTCACGATGACCGAGTTCACCAAGCACATCAAGGCGAAGGTCGCGATGATGGAGCTCGACAGTTCGCTGCTGTCGCGATCGGTCAACGAAGGATTTTCGGGCGGCGAGAAGAAGCGGAACGAAATCTTTCAAATGGCGGTGCTGGAGCCGAAGCTGTGCGTGCTCGACGAAACCGATTCCGGGCTGGACATCGACGCGCTGAAGGTCGTGGCGAACGGCGTCAACGCGTTGCGCGGCGAAGATCGCGGGATCATCGTGGTGACCCACTACCAACGGTTGCTCAATTACATCGTGCCGGACTTTGTGCACGTGCTGATGGACGGCCGCATCGTAAAGTCGGGCGGCAAAGATCTGGCGCACGAGCTCGAAGCCAAGGGATACGGATTTATCGAAGCCGAAGTCGCGGCGGTGGCGTAACGTGGTGGCCGGTTCGCTTCCCATTTCTCACGATCTGGCTGACCTGTGGCGGGTGAGCCAGCCGGTCCTCGACCTGCTCGGCGACGGCGCCTTTGCCGACCGACGCCGCGCGGCCTGGGACGCATTTCAAGCGGTCGGGCTGCCGACGAGCCGCGACGAAGAGTTCAAGTTTCTGAACCTCCACCCGCTGACCGAAGCTACGTTTGCCCCCGCGTACGGCGCGAACGTGGATCGTTCGGAAATCGTCCGGCTGCCGCTGGGTCAACTCGACGCGATCACGGTCACGCTCGTCAATGGGCAGATCGCCCCCGAGCTCGGCACGATTGACGCGCTGCCCGAGGGCGTGTTCATCGGTCCGTACGATCAGCTGGACGAGCGGGCGCAGGCGGAGGTGCTCGATCAGGTCGGGTCGATCAGTCGGCTCGCGGGCAAGTTGGGCAGCACGAACGACGAACGGTTTGATCACCTCAACCTCGCGTTCCTCAGCGAGCTTATCGTCGTCCGCATTCCCGCCAACGTCACGCTCCAGCGGCCGATTCACGTGCAATCGCTGTCGTTTGGCAACGGACCGGCGGCGCTCATCGCGACGCGCCTGTGGGTGGAGCTCGGCGAAAACGCGGAGGCCACGCTGGTCGAATCGTACAGCGGATTGGGCGGACCGATGGTCACGATTCCGGCGGCGGAGTACCGGCTGGGCCGCGACGCGCGCCTGAATCACGTGCGCTACCAAGATGAACACGCCGATGCAGTTCAGTTCAGCGTCAACGCGTTGCACCAAGAATCGGGCAGCGTGGTCACCACGACCAACGTGAACTTCGGCGGACGGCTCGTACGGCACGACATCAACGTGTGGCTGAACGGCGAGCACACCGAGACCTGGCTGAACGGCGTGAACGTGGCCACCAGCGAGCAAACGATGGACAACCACACGCGGATTGATCACGCGAAGCCGAATTGCAACAGCTTCGAGGTGTACAAGTCCATCCTGCGCGATCGCGCCCACGGCGTGTTCAACGGCAAGATCTTCGTGTACGAGGACGCCCAAAAGACAGACGCGAAGCAGACAAACCAAGCGCTGCTGCTCTCGGGCACGGCCCAGATGAATACGAAGCCGCAGCTCGAAATCTTTGCGGATGACGTGAAGTGCACCCACGGAGCGACCATCGGCCAATTGCAGGCGGACGCGATGTTCTACCTGCGGGCGCGTGGCGTGCCGAAGGCCGAAGCGGAAGCGCTGCTGGTCTTCGCATTTGCCAACGACGTGATCGCCAAGATCTCGGTGGAGGCCGTTCGCGACGCCCTCGAGACACGGCTCTTCCAAAAGCTGAACCCGTGATGACCCGCGCCGAGCTGTTTGACCTGTACGATTCGCCCGCCGAGACCCGTCGGGCGGCATTGGGAACGCTCGGGCCGCAGTTTGATCTGGCGCTGGCGGTGACGTTGGATGATTGGCACGCGGCGCACGAGCTTGCCCAAGTCGACGAGACGCCGGTCGGGAGCTACTGGCACGGCGTCTTGCACCGGACCGAGGGGGACTTCGGCAACGCGGGCTACTGGTTCCGTCGCTCTGGCAACCTCTTGGCGGCCCTTGTTGCGCAAGGTGCGCCGGACCCGATCGCGCTCACCCGGTTGGTCCAGCAGGATGGGCCCTCGGCGCACACGGACTCGCTTCGAACGGAATGGGTCATCGTCGCGGAGAAATCGCTCATTTCTCATGAATAACTCGGAAAATTGCGTCGATCTGCGCAACGTGTGGCATACAATGAGCGAAGAGGAGTTATGTCTAGACAGCGCGAACCCGAATCCAGCCGCGCGATTGGTGCGACCAAACGTCGTGCGCCGGGCTGGGATGCGATGGACCGCGCCGTTACGATTGCATGTCCGATCCTGTGCCTCGGCGCATTGCTCTACTCCCACTTTGAGCGAGCCCTCTCGCTCGTACCCACGGTGCTCGTCGGACACGGTCTGCTCATCTGGTTGGCCGCCGTGTTGCTACGACCCCATTGAGCTTTACGTCCCGGACGGCTGGTCTCGCCCATGCTAACGCGCGCCGATTTTCCGATCTTTTCCGCCCCGGTCCCAGATGCGTCCAGGCCGCTGACCTACCTGGATTCGGCGAGCACCGCGCAACGTCCCGCCGTGGTGCTAGAGGCGATGGATCGCTACCACCGCGAGTTCAACAGTAATGTTCATCGCGGTGTCCACCACCTGAGCCAGCGCGCCACCGAGGCGTACGAGCGCACCCGGCGGCTGCTCCGCGTGGTACTCAACGCGGCGGAGTCGGACGAGATACTCTTTACCAAGGGATGCACGGAGGGCATCAATCTGGTGGCGGCCGCCTACCTCGCGCCGCGACTGCAGCCCGGAGACGAAATGTGCGTCACCGAACTGGAGCATCATGCGAACCTGGTGCCGTGGCAACTGGTCGCAGAAGCGCACGGCGCGAAGATTCGCGGCATCCCGGTCCTTCCCTCTGGCGAGTTGGACCTCGACCGCCTGGAGGACGTGATCCACGCGCGCACGCGGATGGTGGCCGTCACCCAAATCTCGAACGCCCTCGGCACGATCGTTCCGATTGAACCGATTCTTCGCCGCGCGCGCGAGGTCGGGGCGGCGACGTTGTTGGACGGCGCACAGGCCGGTGCCCACGCCCTCATCGACGTGCGGGCGTGGGACGTGGACTTTTACGTTATCAGCGGACACAAGCAGTACGGGCCGACCGGGGTCGGTACGGTGTACGGTCGGCGCGCCCGGCTCGAATCGATGCGCCCGTACCAATCTGGCGGCGGCATGATCCAAACGGTGGAACTCGAACGTTCGACCTTTGCCCCGATCCCGGCCCGGTTTGAGCCCGGGACGCCGAATATTGCGGGATTCATCGGCTGGGGCGCGGCGCTGGAGGCGATCGCCGGGGTGGACGTCGGGACCGACTTTTCGCGGGAGCAATGGGAAACTGGCGTGGGCGCCCTGATGGCTCACGAAGCGGCGTTGCGGCCGCAGTTGGACGATGTCCTGGCCTCGGTACCAGGCGTTCGGCGGCTGGGCCCGGAGAACCGTATCGGCATTGCGAGCTTCGTGATGGAAGGGGTTCACCCGCACGACATCGGGACCGTGCTCGACCAGCACAATATCGCGGTGCGCACCGGCCACCACTGTTGCCAGCCCCTGATGCGTCGGCTCGGCGTTCCCGCAACCGTGCGCGCGTCGCTGGGGGCGTACAACACGCCGGACGATCTGGAAGCACTGCGGCGCGGGTTGCTCGCGGTCCACGCGATGTTCGGAGGGAGCGGCTAATGGATTTGCGCGACCTGTATCAAGAGACGATCTTGGAACACGCGCGTCGGCCGCGAAATCGGCGCAGTTTGCCCGACGCGACCGCCAGCGCGGAGGGACACAACCCGATGTGCGGCGACCACGTTCGACTGGCGTTACAGGTTTCGGACGCCGGTCGGATCGAAGACGCAGCCTATACGGCCGAAGGCTGTGCGATTTGCATGAGTTCCGCATCGATGCTGACCGAAGTCATCGTTGGTAAATCAGTTGCGGATGCCGAGACGATCTTTCGGAGCGTGCAGGCGACGTTGACGGGTCAGGCGGACGACGAGTTGCCCGGCGACCTGTCGGCGCTGATCGGAGTCCGCACGTTACCAGTGCGGATCAAGTGCGCGCTACTGGCCTGGCACGCGCTTTCGGCCTGTTTGCACCCGGCTGAGTCCCCCGGAGAAAGAACCCATGCCTGAGCCCGTTCCGTTTTCGTCCGTCACGCCGTCGGACGTGCCGACGCTGTCGCCGATCCAGAAAAGCCTGTTTGCGGCGGAGGTGATCGAGCAGATTCGAACCGTATACGATCCGGAGTTGCCGGTGAACGTCTACGATCTCGGCCTGATTTATGACGTTCAGGTGGATGACCGCAAGAACGTGCACATCGTGATGACGCTGACGTCGCCGGCGTGCCCGGTGGCGGGGACGCTCCCGGGCGAGGTTCAGCACGCGGCCACGCGCACACCCGGCGTTGGGAATGTGACGTTGGAGCTGACTTGGGACCCGCCGTTCACCATCGACTCGATGTCGGAGGACGTTCGACTCCAGCTCGGACTGATGTAGGGGTAAAGTTTACAAAAAAGTACACAATGAAATTTTCCGCACAGGAGGAATACGGGATCCGTTGCCTGCTTCAGATCGCGAAGGTCGAAGCGGAGGAGAGCATGACGATTGCCGAGATCAGCCGTGCGGAGGGTCTGAGTCCGACCCACGTCGCAAAACTGCTGATGATTCTGCGGAAGGACGGCTTCATCGTAAGCACCCGCGGTCAGGCGGGAGGCTATCAGCTTGCGCGGAGTGCCGACCAGATCACGATCGGCTCCGTGCTGGAGTCGTTAGGCGGGCGGCTGTTTGACCACGAGTTTTGCGCACGACATTCGGGCCTGAATCCGAACTGCACGCACGCGGTGGATTGCGAGGTCAAGTCGCTTTGGGCCGCGATTCAGGCCGCAGTGGACACGGTCGTCCACCGGATCACGCTGGCGGATTTGATGAATGACGCCATCCCCGAGCGTAACGTCTCGTTTTCGGCACGCCGCCCGACTGCGGCGACCCCTGCGGCATGATGCTCACTCCTGAACCCGAAACTCTTCCGTTCCCGATTGAGGTGACTCCGGCGGCGTTGGCCCAGCTGAAACGGCTGCTGGCGAAGGACGGGCGCCCCGATGCGTTTTTGCGACTGGGCGTCAAGGGTGGCGGCTGCAGCGGCTTTGAGTACGTGATGAAGCTCGATACGGCCGCCAAGGCGATTGACCTGGTGGCGGAGTTTGACGGCGTGCGCGTGGTGTGCGACGCAAAAAGTGCGGTTTTCTTACGCGGTTCGACGTTTGACTACACCGGCAACCTCATCGGTGGCGGATTTCGGTTTGAGAACCCGAACGTGGCGAAGAGCTGCGGTTGCGGCACCAGCTTTACCCCGAAGTCGAGCGGATAGCGCGGTGAGTGGCCGGACGAGAGCGGTAACATTCCCGCGTCATGGCAGATCGATTGCGCTGGGGCATCATGGCGACGGGGGGCATCGCGCGTCAGTTCGCAAATGGCCTCAAGATTTCGAAGACCGGTGAGCTCGTTGCGGTGGGATCGCGCAGTCACGAAGGGGCGGCGAAGTTCACGGCGGAGTTCGGCGGCCGACCGCACGGCTCGTACGAGGATCTGCTGGCCGACCCGGAAGTTGACGCCGTGTACATCGCCACGCCGCACCACATGCACATGGAAAACACCATTGCGGCGGCGCGGGCCGGTAAGGGAATTCTGTGCGAAAAACCGTTTACCCTTAACGCATACGAAGCCGAGCAGGCATTGGCGGCCGTGAACGAAGCCGGCGTCTTCTTTATGGAAGCGTTTATGTACCGATGCGCGCCCCAAACGCGGAAGGTCCTCGAATGGGTGCGATCGGGTGCGATTGGGCGCGTCCTACAAGTGAATTCCGAGTTCGCGTTTCACGCGGGCAAAGATTGGGCGAACTTTCGCGCGGATGGCGACGTAGGCGGCGGCGGACTGATGGACGTGGGCTCGTACTGCGTTTCGTTCACGCGATTAGTCGTGGGAGAAGAGCCGACCACTTGTCACTTCGTCGCCGATTGGATGGATCGGAACTACGACGGGTCCAGCGCGGGACTCATGAAGTTTCCCGGCGGTGCGGTGGCGCACTTTGGCACCGGGGTGCACGTGAATACCAGGAACGATGCGCGCATCTACGGCGAATCGGGGCAGATTTACGTGGACGATCCGTGGAAGTGCGCCAGCGGAAGCATTCAACTGCACCGGTACGGGCACGAGCCGGAAGTCTTGCAGCTGAATCTCACGAATGACGAGCTCTACGCCCTGGAAGCGGATACCGTCGCCGAGTACTTCGAAACGAAATCGAGTCCTTATATGACGCAGGCGGATACCCTGGGTCAGATGCGAACGCTGGATGCCTTGCGCGCGAGCGCCAACTTTACGTTTAAGGCCGAACGTCGGCCGGAGAGCCAATGATGATGAAATACGGACACGCCCCGCACTTCGATAAGCCCATTGCCCGCATCGTCATGGGCGTCATCCCGCTTCCGCAAGATGACCTCCCGCGGGCGTTCGAGCTCCTCGATACGTACCGCGCTCACGGCGGCAACATCATCGATAACAGCTATAACTACGGCGAAGGTTTTGCCAAGGTGATGCGTGCCTACTACGAGAAGCACGGGCAGGACGTACTGATTCGCTTCGATAAGGGGAACCACCATAAGTACGGCGCGGAAGACTGGAATCAGGTGACAAAAGAGATTACCGACAAGCATGTGCGCGGCAACCTTGAGCGACAGGGCGTCGAGTACTCGGACTTCTACGCCTTTCACCGCGATAATCCGGAGGTTCCGATCGGCGAGATCGTCGAGTGGATGAACGAGCACCTCGCGGCCGGAAGGATTAAGGCTTACGGGGGTTCTAACTGGACCGCCGAGCGGATCGCCGCGGGTAACGAGTACGCCGAAAAGCACGGACTGCAAGGGTTCAGCGTGTCGTCGCCGAACCTCTCGCTGGCGGTGGCCAACGAACCGATGTGGACCGGTGCTTACCAAGCATCGGCCGAAGATCGGGCATGGTACGCCGAGAACCCGATCGCCGTCTTCAGTTGGAGTAGCGGCGGAGGTGGATTCTTCGCGCGTCTGGATGACAACGCGGATATTCAGCGCGTGTACCACAACGATACGAACTTTGCCCGCCGGGATCGGGTGGCGAAGATGGCGGCGGAGAAAGGCGTGAGCGAGACCCAGTTGGCGCTTGCCTGGACGCTTAATCAGCCCGTCAATGTGTTTGGACTCATCGGTCCGCGCACGCCGGAGCAAGTAGTGGACAACATTCAGGCGATCGCGATCGAGCTGACGCCGGCCGAGCTGGCGCACCTCGAGCACGGTACGCCGCTCGAGTAACGCCGCTACCTCAACTCAAACCTTACGGGAATCCCGGGCACCGTCGCACCGCATGCGATGGTGCCCGGGTGGTGCTTCCGCCTAGCCGGATGCGCGCGTGAGGGATTGCCACACGCGATCGTACGCCGGCTTCGGCTGATACTTACGGTCGAATAACAGCGGATGATTGGTCCGTCCGCGCACCGGAAATCCGTTCAGCCACGTGTGCGCGTCGGTTGCGCCCCAGAAGGTGATGCGCGTCAAGTTCGGTTGGGCAAGGAAAAAGTCAAACAGTTGTCCGTACTTGGCGGCAAGCTCCGCCTGCTTGTCGTTGGGTAACCCCTCTACATAGGGATTCATGCCCGTGCGTTCAAGGGCCGAAACATCCGCCCCGCCCTGTCCGGCTCGCGGCAGTACGTCCACGTCCAGCTCGGTAATCATCACCTTGAATCCTGCGTCGGTGTAAGCCTTCACTCCGCGCTGAATCTCCGCCATGTCCGACGTCAGCAGGTAATGCCCCTGAATCCCGACCGCATCGATTCGAGCCCCGGCCTCGCGCAACTTGCGAACGAGTTCTAACCCGGAAGCTCGCTTGTAGTCCAGTTCGATGTTGTAGTCGTTGTAGTACAGTTCGGCCTTCGGGTCGGCTTCGGCGGCGTACTGAAACGCCTTGAGCAGGTAGTCCTCGCCAATGGCGCGGAGCGCGGGGGTTTGGCGCAATCCTCCGCCGTCGGCCACCGCTTCGTTCACCACGTCCCATCCATTGATACGTCCGCGGTATCGCCCGACGACCTTCGTGATGTACTCCCGCATGTTCCGCAGCGCCTCGTCGCGGGGCAACGGTTTGCCGTCGGCACTCGCAAACAGAAACGACGGACTTTGCGAATGCCAAACCAGGGTGTGCCCGATGACCTCAATCCCGTTGCGCTCGGCAAACTCAATGAAGCGATCCGTCTCGGCAAAGTCGTACTCGCCCGGAGCCTTCAGGATGGACGCGGGCTTCATGCAGTTTTCGGCGGTCACCGAGCCGAATTCGCGCTTGATGAGGCCGGTGTAGGTGGCGTCGCCGAGCAACCCGGTGTTCACGGCGACCCCGATCTGAACCCGTTTCCCGGCCGCCGCCCGTAGCGATTTGTCTTCCACTCGGGAAGTTTGTCCCCAAATTTGCCCACGCGGGCCGAGGACGATCGCGGCGAGGCCGAGCACCGTTGCCATGCCGAGAAACCACTTCATGGCGATAGCTTCGCACATCCCCGCCGAAATCGTTCCCGCCGGTCGGCCAGGGTTTGCCGCCGGAGCCGGTTTCTTTACGTTCTCTTAACGTTGATCAGTCTCAATGATCTTTGTATAATCCCGGTAAAGCAACGAAAGCTCCGGGACACAAGGATTGAGACTTGGCGTTATCGGAAGACTTTCAGTTGGAAGCGCAGGAATACGGCGGCATGATGAAGCTCCTCATCGTCGACGACGAACCGGCCATCGTGGAAACGGTGGAGACCAAAATGCGCAAGGAGGGGTTCACCACGTTCACGGCGGACTCGGCCGAAGAAGCGATGCGATTGTTCCGCCGCATCAAGCCGGACCTCATCATTCTCGACATCATGCTGCCTCAACGCTCGGGCTTCGATTTTTGCCGGGCCGTGCGAAAGGACAGCAACACCCCGGTGATCTTCGTTTCGGCCCGCGCGGACGAATCGGACCGCATTCGCGGTCTCGAGTTAGGCGCCGACGACTACGTGACGAAGCCGTTCAACCTTAGCGAATTGGCGGCGCGAGTGAAGGCGATCTTGCGTCGATCGACTGGCGAGCCGATGCAGGAAGTCATCGAGCGCGGCAATCTTCGCGTGGACCCGCGCAGCCACGAGGCGTGGATCGACGGCCAGGCGATGGAACTGTCGCCGAAGGAGTTCTCGCTTCTGTACTTCCTGACCCGAAATCCGGGTCAGGTCTTTTCGCGCGAGACCTTGCTCGATCGCGTGTGGGGACGGGAAACGTTTGTCAGCGGTCGCACCGTGGATGTCCACATTCGGTGGCTGCGCACCCGGATCGAGCCGGACGTCAATAACCCGACGCGCCTGCTGACGATTCGTGGCGTCGGCTACAAGTTCACGGGCTAGGGCCGTGCCGCGGGCAGGCTACGGTTGGGTACGGTGACGCGTAATGGTGCGCCGTACTCGCCCAATTTTCGCGCTTGGACTCCTGCTCATCGGCACCTCCGGACTGCAGGCCGGTAACGCGAAGGCCCAATGGGTCGACTTGTTTGACGGCAAGACGCTGGAAGGCTGGACGCCGAAGATCAAAGGCGCACCGCTGGGCAACAACGTCGGAAATGTCTTTCGGGTGCGCAACGGCGCCATCGTCGTGGATTACTCCGAGTTTGGAGATTTCAACGCTCGGTTCGGGCATCTCTTTCACCGCACCCCACAGTCGCGCTACCGGCTGCAGATGGAGTACCGGTTCGTTGGCAAGCAGGCGACGGGCGGTCCCGAATGGGCAACTCGCAACAGTGGCGTCATGCTACACGGTCAGCCGGCCGACACCATGACCCTCGACCAAGACTTTCCGGCCTCGTTGGAAGTTCAGTTTCTGGGCACCGACGGCAAGTCGGATCGGACCACCGGCAACCTTTGCACGCCGGGGACCCACGTCGAAATCGACGGCAAGCTCGTGACCCAGCACTGCATCAACTCCACCGGTAAGGCCTACCGCGATGAGGAATGGGTGAAGGCGGAGATTGAAGTCGACGCCGAGCGCGAGATTGTGCATCGCATCAATGGGCAAGTGGTGATGCGTTACGCCCGACCGGTGTACGACACGGGCGACGCGGACGGAAAACGGTTCGCCGACCGATTCGGCACGGCAATCCGCGGCGGCACCATCTCGTTGCAAAGCGAAAGCCATCCCGTCGAATTCCGCCGCATTCGGATTCAGCCGCTCGCCGACTAGTCGGTCGGCCGCGTCACTTGCCGCGCGGGTCCAGCCACTCGCGTAAGGCATCGCCGACAAAGTTCAGCGCGAAAATGGTGAGCGACAAGATGGCGCACGGCCAGATCAGCAAGGTCGGGTAGCTGTTCATGTTTAGCCGCGCCTGGTTGATCATGCCGCCCCAACTCGGTTGCGGCTCTTGCACCCCGATCCCGAGGAAGCTCAGCGTGGATTCCGCCAAAATGGTGCCCGCCAGGCTGATCATGGTGTAAGCGACGAGAATGCCGGTGAGTTGCGGCAAGATGTGCTTCATCACCAGGTACGCAACCGAGGCACCGTTGGCTTTGGCGGCGACCACGTATTCGCGGTCCTTCAGCGTGGCGACCTGCGCCGCGACCAATCGGGCGACGGCGGGCCAAGCGGTGATCGCCAGCGCCACGATGACCGGAATCATGCCGAGGCCGAGCGCCGAGATGATGAGGATCGCCAACAAGATGTCCGGAAACGCAAACATGCCGTCGGTGAATCGCAGCAACGGTTGCCGAAGCCATCGGGGCCCAAGGGTGCCGACCACGCCCACGAAGACCCCCACAATCACCGCCACGGCCTGGACCGACAGTCCGACAATGAGCGAGACCCGAGCGCCTTCCGCCAAGCGCGCGACGATATCGCGGCGCAACTCATCGGTTCCGAGCCACAGCGCTCCGCCCGGCGGAGCGAACGTTTGGTCGCTCACCGGATCCAGTACCGCGTTAAACGTCGTGAGTTCGGGGTCCAGCGCCTTGGCCGTCGCGTAAAGCTGGCCGGTACGGAGGCTGGGGCCAAAAAGCGTGAACAGGAGCAACACGGCCAGGTAACCGAAGCCGAGGTACGCGAAGATGCGATTCGCCTTCAAACCTGACTCTCCCGGATGCGCGGGTCCAGAATCGGCAAGGCGAGGTCCACGAGCAAGTTCAGGGCGATGAAGAGGGCTCCGGTGAGCAACACGCAGGCTTGGATCACCGGCATATCCCCCTTTCGGATCGCATCAATCGTCGTGCTTCCGAGTCCGGGGAGCAGAAAGAACGTCTCGACCACGAACGATCCGGTAAGCAAAAAGCCGTAACTGGTGCCGATGGCGGTAATGACCGGCAGAATCGCGTTTCGCAATGCATGCCGGATGTAGAGGCGAAACGGCGGCACCCCCTTTGCCGTGGCGGTACGGATGAACTCTTGTTGCAACGTCTCGACCATGCTGGCGCGGGTGAGGCGGGTGAGTAACGCGGTGGGGCGCATCGCGAGTACCACGACCGGCAGGATGAGATACATAAAGTCCGGAGCCACGCGGGTCACGCTCCACGTCAGGGGCAAGTAATCGAGTTGCAGCGCGAAGATGTACGCCAACACCGGTGCCAAGACGAAATTTGGCACGGTCACCCCGAACGTGCTCAGGATGAGCACCGTACGATCCGGCGGCCGGTTTTGCCAGATGGCCGCGACCGTTCCGAGAAAGATGCCCACCGCCGAGGCCAGCACGATCGCGGCCGTGGAGATCGTCAGCGTCATGGAGAGGTTGCGCTGAATGATGTCCTTGACCGGTTCCTTGACCCCGTGGTACGACTTGCCGAAATCGAGTTGGGCGGCCTTCCCCATAAATTCGACGTACCGGACGGGCCACGGGCGGTTGAGTCCGAGGTTTTCGCGGATGCGGGCCACCGTTTCCGGGGTTGCCTTTTCACCGGCTTCGACGGTCGCGCGATCTCCCGGCTGCATTTCGTCGGCGACGAACGTGACGAGGGAGATAAACAGCAGGCTGATGACGCCGAAAAAGAGGCGCGTCGCGAGCGCACGAGCGAGTTGCACGGAGCGTGGAGTTTAACACGCCGCGCCGGTCGCTCGCCGCGTGATGCTTTAGTTCACGACCGTCATGCGGGTGATGACATCGCCTTTTTCGAGCGTCCGCAAGACTTCGAGCCCCGTGGTCACCTTTCCGAAAAGCGTGTACTTGCCGTCCAAAAGCTTGATGCGACCGAGCGCGATGTAAAACTGACTGTCGCCGCCGTTGCGGTTTCCGGGCGGATGGCTGAGACCGACCGACCCTTCTTCATGCACCAGGTCGTTTTCCTCGAACGCGACCGTGGTGCCGCTTCCGCCCGTGCCAATGCGTGCGTCGGTGAGTGCGCCCGGCTTGGCGAACGGGTCGCCGGCGCGCAGGACGTACGGCCGGGGAGTGCGGTTGACATCGAACACGACGTGCCCGTTATAAAAGCCGCGCTGCACCAGGGACCGAAAGTGTCCGGAAGTCCGCGGGGCTTTGGCGAGGTCCAACCGAATCTCCAACGTGCCGCGATTCGCGATCTCAACCCGCACCAGCGATCCGGCCTGCGGAGCCGGGTCCACGGGATTGAACGGCGCAACGACGGTCACCGCCCACAAAAGCATCATAACAATGAGTGTAACGAACCGGGACGGCTTTCCGTTTCTCTAGTCGGCGAGCTTTCGACCGTAGCCATCCATCTTGACGGTTCCGATGAGCATCATCACTCCGTCGATGAAGCTCCAGATGTAGCCGACGACGCACATGGCGAGCAAGAGCTGAAGCACACCGATCGCGGCGTAACCCAGGTACATGCGTCCGACGCCCGGAATCAGCATTTGGAGTACGCCCGCCAGTACCCGGCTTCGATCGCTGACCGGCGTTCCGTAAGCCGAACCGTACTGGTACGGCATTCCGGATGGGTCGTAGCCCTGGACGCCGTAGGCCGGCGCGGTCGGGTTCGGCGCCGCGTAGGCGTTGCCATTAAAGGCCGGTGCCGACGGGGCGGGCTGCGCGACCGGTGGGCTTGGCGCGTTCCAACTGGGCGGGGGAGGAGGCGGCGTGCTTTCGCGTTGGGATACGCGCATCAGCGCGACGAGCTCGGGCGCATCCGAAGCCCGCACCCAGTTCGGAAGGCCGTCCTTCCAAACGTAGGTCTCGGGCGTGATGACACCGACGGAGACGAGCTCTTCCATCTGGTCAAGCGTGAGCGGGCCGAGTTGCCCAAATTGGCCGATATAGAACCATTCCCCCACGACGTGCCTAGTTTGACCGAATTTCCTTCGGGCAAGACACGCGGCGGGAGAACTTTGGGCCTTCCGGACGACCGAACCTAGCCGACGCTTCCCTCGAGGCTGACCCCGAGGAGCTTTTGCGCTTCCACGGCAAACTCCATGGGGAGTTCGCGGAAGACGTCCTTGCAGAATCCGCTGACGATCATGTTGACCGCGTCCTCGGTGGGGATGCCCCGTTGGTTGCAGTAAAAGATCTGGTCAAGCCCGATCTTGCTTGTCGAAGCCTCATGCTCCACCACGGCCGAAGGATTTTTCACCTCGATGTACGGGAATGTGTGCGCGCCACAGCGATCGCCCATGAGCATCGAGTCGCATTGCGAGTAATTTCGCGCGCCGTCGGCCCCCGGGTTCACCTTTACCAACCCTCGGTACGTGTTCTGCCCGTTTCCGGCGGAAATCCCTTTACTCACGATCGTGGATTTGGTGCGCTTACCGATGTGAATCATCTTGGTACCCGTGTCGGCTTGTTGCTTTCCCGCCGTAAGCGCAACGCTGTAGAATTCGCCAACCGAATCATCGCCTTGCAGTACGACGCTGGGGTACTTCCACGTAATTGCCGAGCCGGTTTCCACCTGGGTCCAGGTGATTTTGCTCCGCTTTCCGATCGCACGTCCACGCTTCGTCACGAAGTTGTAGATTCCGCCAACGCCGGTAACGGGGTCGCCGGGGTACCAGTTTTGAACCGTACTGTACTTGATCGTCGCGTCGTCTCCCGCGGCAACCAGCTCGACCACCGCCGCGTGCAACTGATTCTCATCGCGCATCGGGGCCGTGCAACCTTCAAGGTAGCTGACGTACCCACCTTCTTCGACGACGATGAGCGTGCGTTCGAACTGTCCCGTCTTGGCCGCATTGATGCGGAAGTAGGTGCTGAGCTCCATAGGGCATCGGACGCCTTTCGGGATGTACACGAACGAGCCGTCGGAAAACACCGCGCTGTTGAGCGTCGCGAAGTAGTTATCGCTGTAGGGCACCACACTTCCCAGGTACCGCTGCACGAGCTCCGGGTGCTCTTGGACCGCTTCTGAGATGGAGCAGAAGATGATGCCGTGCTTGCGCAACTCTTCCTTAAAGGTCGTGACTACGGAAATGGAATCGAATACGGCATCGACGGCGACGCGATTTCCGGTAGGGGTTTGCCGCGCATCGGCCGCGCTTTCCGCCGCACCGACTACATTCAGCAAAACCTTTTGTTCTTCGACCGGAATGCCGAGTTTGGTGAATGTTTCCAGCAGCTTCGGGTCTGCCTCGTCCAGCGAATTGAGCACGGGTTTTTGCTTTGGCGCGCTGTAGTAGATGATCTCTTGGAGGTTAGGCCGATGGTATTGGACGTTCGGCCAATCCGGCTGCTGCATCGTTTGCAGGTGCCGGTACGCCTTGAGTCGCCATTCGAGCAGCCATGCCGGCTCGTTCTTTTTCTCGCTAATGCGCCGGACTACCGACTCGTCGAGGCCGGGTTCGAACTCTTCCGTTTCGATATCCACGGACCAACCGTGCTCGTACTCGCGGTTCGCAAACTGCTCGAGTAACGCCGTACTTTCGTCAAGAAGCTCAACTTCTGCCATGTTTTCCTGTGCGTGGAGCCCACCCGGCATCACCGGCATCGCTCTCCGCATCTCCAGTTTACGACTTGGCGACCCCCGAAATTGCGTCCATACTGGCCAACATGGTTGCCGCCACCATTATTTGCTTGGCCCCGCCGTCATTCGCGCGGAACGCGGTGGTTTCGGACAGTGTCATCGCGTCCGACGTCGGGGCAGCCGTGATGCGGGCAGGCGGAAATGCCGTCGACGGCGCGGTGGCAACCGCCTTTGCCCTCTCCGTAACGCTTCCATCCGCCGGAAACTTGGGCGGAGGCGGATTCGCCGTGGTCGCGGGGCCCGGCGTTCGACCGGCGGCGCTGGACTTTCGCGAGCGGGCCCCCCGATTGGCGCGCGCCAACATGTACATGCTGCCCGATGGCACAACTTCGGCAGATTCTCAGCGCGGACTACGGGCGGCGGGCGTTCCCGGCTCGGTCGCCGGATTGCACGCGTTACACGTTAAGTACGGCAAACTTCCGTGGAAGTCGGTAGTCGAACCCGCTATCCGTTTAGCACGCGACGGATTCGTCGTACCCGAAGGATTGGCAAGATCGGTCCAGGGGAGTCGTGCCCTCCTCGCGCGCTTTTCCACTTCTCGGAACGTCTTCGCGCCCGGTGGTAGTTGGATCGCTTCGGGTACCCGCTGGCAACAACTGGACTTGGCGAACACACTCGTGCGGATTCGGGATCGCGGACCGGATGGCTTCTATCGGGGCGACACGGCGGAACGGATCGAGCGCACGATGCAACGCGAAGGTGGCCTGATTCGGAAAGCAGACTTGGCGGCGTATCGCGTTAAATGGCGAACTCCCTTACGCGGTACGTACCGTGATTATACGGTCGTAACGATGCCTCCGCCGAGCAGTGGTGGAGTCGCGTTACTGCAGATGTTGGAGATGTTAAGATCGTTGCCGATTCCGCCGCGCGGTACGGAGCAAGAAGTCCACGTTTTGGCTGAAGTCATGAAGCGGGCGTTTTGTGATCGCGCCGCCGCACTCGGCGATCCCGACTACGCGAAGATACCAACCTCCGAGCTGCTACAGCCGAAATACGTACAGTCGCTCGCCGCAACGATCCAAGAGCGGGCAACCCCGGCAACGGAGATTCAAAGTATCTTTCTGCCCCGCAGCGCTGCCTTCCGAACGCGCAAAGAAAGCAAAGATACCACCCACCTGAGCGTGATGGATTCAAACGGATGGGCCGTCGCCCTGACCACCACCATCAACAACAGTTACGGCGCGGGAGTCGTGGCCGAAGGGCTAGGCTTTCTGTGGAATAACGAAATGGATGACTTCACGGTGAATCCAGGTAAGCCAAACGGATACGGGCTCATCCAAAGCGAAAACAATGCCATCCATCCCGGCAAAACCCCGTTGAGTAGCATGACGCCGACGTTGCTGATTCGGGACGGACGCGTTCGATGGGTACTCGGTTCACCCGGTGGACCCACGATCATCAATACCGTGCTGCAAACCGTGCGCAACTTGGTCGATTACGGAATGCCGGTCGATGAAGCCGTCCGCCGGGCGCGCATGCACCACCAGTGGTTACCGGATCGAATTGATCTGGAGCGCAACGGCTGGAGTACTGAAGTCCTTGAACAAGTAAAACAACGTGGTCACACCGTTCAAGAACGGAGTAGGATGGGTTCTTGCCACGCACTGGAGTTACGCGACGGACGAATATGGGTCGGTCAGGACCCACGCCTCAGCACCTCTGGTAACGCGGGAGAGTAACGAAGATGATGCTACCCCTCCTCCTCATCGCCGCCGCGCAATCCCCCGATACGTACGTTTGGCAACCGAAAAACGAACTGGCACCCGGGTTACTCGGGATGAATGATTGGCTGCATCAGCCCGCCGGAAAGTTCGGTTTCGTTCGCGAGTCCGGCCGTCAACTCAAGTTCAGTAACGGCAAACCGGCCGTCTTTTGGGGAACGAACCGAAGCAATATGGGCTGCGCTCCCCTACGGCCGGATAGCGAGTTTTTAGCGGCCCGCCTCGCCAAGTACGGCATTAATGCCGTGCGCCACCATAAGTTTACGTACTACGGGGAAACGAGCGGAATCGGGAGCGCCCGCAACAGCACTCAACTTGACCCAGCGTTGCTTGACCGGTTTGACTACTTTCATCACCAGTTAGCCGCCCGCGGCATTTATTCGGCTTGGAGTCCGATCTTCGGCCACCACATTCGTCCGGGGGATCGACCCCGACTGCTGGCACCGGACGAGCTGGACGTAGCGCATAGCGGCCATTTGAAGGGCAGCACGTACGGACTCGTCAACTTTGCGCCGGACCTGCAACAACTCAGTATCGAGCTCGTTGTCAATTTGCTGAATCACTCGAACCCGCACACCGGGAAGCGATACGCCGATGATCCCGCCCTCATCGCGGTGGAGATGCAAAACGAGGACGACATCTTCTTCGCGGCGACGCACGAAGCGGTGATGAAAGCACCGACCTACAAGGCGTTACTTTGCCAACAGTTTACGACCTGGTTGCTCCGGCGGTACGGCTCCGAAGCCGGCATTTTACGGGCGTGGGGACCGCGCGCATTGAACGCTTATCCCGAGTTTCAACGCGGAGAACGCATTGCGCTCGGAAATCTCTATCCCATTCCGCACCACTGGTTTCACGGTCCGGACGGATTGAAAAATGCCGAAGAGCGCGGAGCGAAGAAGCGGATGCTCGACGCCTCGCGTTTTCTGTACGAAACCCAAGCAAACTTTTACCGAAAGTTTCGCGCCGCGATCCGCGCAACGGGTTACAAAGGGACGATCGTCGGGAGCTGTTGGCAAGCCGGTGACGGAATCCCTCACTACTACAACCTGCGGGCCGACGCCGAAACCGGCATCATCGATCGGCACAACTACTTCGGTGGCGATAGTTGGCGGGTCGAACCTGGGCCCGTTGATGACAGTGCGATGGTCGATACGGCCGGCAGCGGTCTTCTCTCCACCGGGCTTCAGCAGGTGGTGAACAAACCGTTTGCGTTTAGCGAATGGATTTCCGTATTGCCAAACCGATACGGGGCCGAATCCCCTGCTCTCGTGGCCGCTTACGGAATGGGATTGCAGGGCTGGGACGCCTCTTACAGCTTTGCCCTCGACGAGCTCCGATTCATGGACAAGTTGCAGAATCACGGAGTATGGGTCGTTAATAGTCCGGTTCATCTCGGCATGTATCCTCTCTACTCCCGCTCGGTGCTCCGCGGAGACATCAAGGAAGCCCCGACCGTTCAACGCGACGTGATCACGGACCAAGAACTCGCAACCGGTAACTTTGCCGATCTTGACCGAGTGGTGCAAAGCGGCGACGTGAAGGAACTCGTGTCGAATCGTCGCCAACTGATCGGATACGGACGCGTTGAGGTCGGATGGCGCGGAACGCCGGTCAAACGCCCGGTTGGATTAAGCGAACGTAAGCTCAAGTCAGTCACCGATCAACTCGAATGGATAACGCCGGGCAAGCACCAGGGTTACTTCACGGTCAATACCGAATCCACTAAGGCCGTGGTCGGTTTTTCCGGGTCCCAACTCCACCGGCTCGGCACCACCACCGTCCTGCTCCACCAGCCGTTCAGCGTGTTCTGGATGACAAGCGCGGATTCCAAACCAATTGCGCGAGGAGATCGTGCACTGATCGGTTTGGTAAGCCACGTCGAAAACACCGGGATGCAGTTTCAGGCCGATGGGAAAGCACTGCTTAACGTCGGCACTTCTCCACTGCGGATGCGGTCCGTTCGAGCCACGCTCAATCTGGGCGAACCGGCCACGCTTCAACCTCTCGACCAGGACGGCTTCCCGACCGGATTACCGCGTCAGTCCGCACGCGGCGAGTTCATCCTGGATACCGGCCTTACTGAATCACCCTACTTCTCCGTTACCTTTGATCGCCGAGCGAGTAAACGCAAATGAAACGAGTTGCCCAACGAGAGGTCTATCGCAATAAGTGGCTCACTTTCTACGAAGATGCCATTGAACGCGGCAACGGTACTCCGGGCATCTACAGCTGGGCCGATAAACCACCGTGCGCGATCATTATTCCGTACGACGGGAACTCACTCACCCTGATTCGCCAGTACCGATACCCCATCCAGCAGTGGTCCTTGGAGTTTCCGATGGGGGCAGTAGAGGGAGAACCTGGCCTCACTCCCGAAAAAATTGCGCGCCAGGAATTGCGGGAAGAAACCGGGTTACTCGCCGGAACCCTTACCGAACTCGGCTCGTTCTACCTCGCGTGCGGAGTGCTGAATCAAATCGCATCGGTCTGGCTGGCCGAGTCGCTCGTCCCTACCGAACGCGCGCCGGAACTCGAAGAATCTGACCTCACCGTGCACACCATGACTGTCCCAGAATTCGATGCGTGCCTCCGGAAAGGTGAGATTATTGATGGACCGACGCTTACCGCGTACTGGATGTGGCAAAGCCGACGCGCCCTTGACCGCGGCCCGCGAACCGACTAGACTAGGGCCATGGCGGAACGCGTGGCTAAGTCACTCACCTACCGGCGAATCCACGATGAGCTCCGAGAAGCGATCCTCGGCGCCGAGTACGCGCCGGGAGAGCGTTTCCCCACCGAGCGGGACATCGCCGCGCGGTTCGGAGTCAGCCGAATCACGGCCAACAAAATCCTGCACGGCCTCGTTGCGGAACGGCTGCTGGAATACCGCCACGGCGTCGGCACCTTTGTTCGCAATGCCGATGGAACCGCACTTATTGCGCAATCGGCCAGCCTCACCGAAGCGTTGGCCGCGGCGGGCCACCACGTCACGAGTACGGTACTTGGCGTTACGGTCTCGCCGAGTACCGAGATACCCGGCTGGGCCGTTCAAGACCTTGCCTTACGCGGCACGTCCCGCGTCACGGCGATCCACCGAAACCATACCATCAATCATCTGCCCGCCGTGTCGGAAGTCGCCTACGTGCTTAGCGCGCTTGTTCCCGGCTTTACGGAAGCGGACGGCACCGGCTCCCTATTCGGTTACCTGACATCCCAACGCGGACTGACCGTACAACGCGTGGATTGCCGCATTCGGCCGGTAACGTCCACCAAAGCGATCTCCAAGTCGTTTAAGATTGAGCATCCGTCCGCTTTGTTCGCGGTACACAAGGTGCTGTACCTCGACGATACCAGCCCGATGGCGACGATCCAACAGCTGTGGCATCCCGATCGGCTGGAACTTGCGTCGAGCCTCAACGTATTCGATAGTCAGCCGGAAGGCATCACGCTGCGGTATCAACCGTAGTGTTGGTTACTCGTCAGCGTCCAGCGCCGTTTGCACCAACTGTTGCACCAATTGCGGATTCGCCAAGCCTTTACTCTGCTTCATCACTTGCCCCACCAGGAAGCCCTTCACGCTCGCATTGCCCGCTCGAAACTTCTCAACGACGTCAGGGTGCGCCGCAAACACCGATTGAATGATCGGCGAAATCGCGGACGTATCCGAGATCTGCGATGCCCCGCTCTCGGCGACAATCGCCCCGGGCATCTTGCCTTCTCGGTACGCGGTAAGGAAGACATCCTTCGCCATCTTCCCGCTGATCTTGCCATCCTGGATCAGCCGGGTGAGCTCCACCAGGTGCCCCGGAGTAATGCGCGACTCCTGCGCCGATTTGCCCTCTTCGTTGAGATACCGGGCAAAGTCACTGTTCATCCAATTGCAGATCGCCTTCGGTTCTCCGCCGGCCACGACTGCCGCCTCAAAGAACTCGGACCATGCTTTCTCGGCAATCAGCAGGTTCGCATCGTAAGTGCTCAGCCCCAGATCCTGTTCGTACCGCCGACGCTTGGCCAGCGGAAGCTCGGGCAACGAAGCGCGTAACGATTCGATGTACTCCTCGTCAAATCGCATCGGAACAAGGTCGGGATCCGGGAAGTAGCGGTAGTCGTTTTCGCTTTCCTTAATGCGCATCAGGTAGCTCGCTTCCTTCTGCTCATTCCAACCGCGCGTTTCTTGCAGCACGGCCCCGCCCGACTCCAGAGTCGCCACCTGACGCCGTACCTCAAACTGAACCCCCAGTTGAACCGACCGAAAGCTGTTGAGATTCTTCAGCTCTGTCTTTGTACCGAGTACCGTGGCACCCTCGCGCCGAACGGAGATATTCGGTTCACAGCGCAGCGAGCCCTCCTCCATCTTGCCATTACAAACGCCGAGGTAAATCAAAATCTGGCGTAAGTTGACCAGGTACTCCCTCGCCTCGTCCGGAGTCTGAATATCTGGCACGCCGGTTTCCGGATTAAATCCGGTAACGATCTCCATCAGTGGAGTACCGGCGCGGTTGTAATCCACCCCGCTGCCACCGGCCGGAAGGTGCAACAGTTTGCCCGTATCCTCCTCCAGGTGAGCGCGCCGAATGGTGACCCGCTTCACGCCTCCGTCTTCCGTTGGAATCTCGAGGTAACCGTGGTACCCCAGCGGATTCGTCTCACCGTACTGACTGACCTGAAACCCTTTCGGAAGGTCCGGGTAAAAGTAATTCTTGCGGTGAAAAATGCTGTACATGCCGATCTTACAGTTCAGGGCAAGCGCAGTTTTTAACACCATCTCGATGGCCGCTCGATTCGGCACGGGCAGCGCACCGGGCAACCCGAGACACACCGGGCAGACCCGCGTATTCGGTTCCCCGCCAAACGCCACCGCGCAGCGGCAAAACATCTTCGAGCGAGTCATCAATTCCGCGTGGACTTCCATCCCCACGCTCGGAATAAAGTTGGCCATCCGTCATTTCAGTGTACCGAGCGTGCCTTTCTCGCCAAAGTCCGCGCGGAACGCCCCACCCCATGCGGTACGTTGAATTATCGTGGGCCTCGCTTCTATCCTCCCGACGCTTTCGCTGATTCTAGTCGGCCAATCCGCAAAGCCTGCGCCCAAGCCCGCGCCGAAGATCGACGCGCTGATTGATGTCGCGGTCTATAACCGGCTCAGCACGCAGGGCGACGTCTGGTTCGAGGACGGCGACTACCCGCGCGTTATCGAACTGCTCCGGTACCAGGTGGAGCTTTATCCGAGCGACTACGATCTCGCCACCAATCTCGGCTGGCTGCTGGAAAGCACGGAACGCCCAGAGGAAGCGACGAAGGTCTACATCGCCTACGCAAAGCGCAATCCGAACGATCCGGACGCCTTGCTGCCCGAGGCCCAGCAGTACTTCCTGAAGCGCAAATACGACCAGTCGCTTGCGGTTGCCTTGCGCGGACTCAATGGCCCCAATGCCAAGCGCGCGCACCCGAACCTGTACCGCATCGCGGCCAACAGCTACGAGCGGCTTGGCAAATTCGCGGAGTCCGAAAAGATTTGGGACCGGTACCTCAAGCTCAATCCCGACGATGCCTCGGCCCTCAACCGCCGCGCCACCGTCCGAAAGAAGCAAGGAAAAAACTAGGCCGCGACTTCGACCATCTGCGCGATGATGTCCCGCGCATCTACCGGCGTCTCCACCGGCGCATCTTCGCGAATCACGCCGTCCTTAAACCGGATGATCCGCTTGCAGTGCTGGGCGATGTCCTCTTCGTGCGTCACGATGACCACCGTTTTGCCCTGCCGGTTCAGTTCCTGAAAAACGGCCATGATCTCCTCGCTGGTACGAGAGTCGAGGTTCCCCGTCGGCTCGTCCCCCAGGATCAGGACCGGGTCGTTGACAATGGCGCGGGCAATCGCCACCCGCTGTTGCTGACCACCGGATAGCATCGCCGGCGTGTGATCCAGGCGCTGACCCAGGCCCACGCGCTCCAGCGCCGCCTTCGACCGCTCCATCCGATTCTTTGCCCCCGCGTACACCAGCGGAAGCTCCACATTTTTCAGCGCGCTGGTTCGCGGCAACAGGTTGAAGTTCTGAAACACAAAACCGATGTACTTGTTCCGCACGTCGGCAAGGTCGTTGTCACTCATGCCGGCCACGTTCTGCTCGCTCAGCAGATAATCGCCGCTCGTCGGCCGGTCCAGACAGCCGATCATGTTCATAAACGTGGACTTGCCCGATCCCGACGGGCCCATGATGGCGACAAATTCGCCCTCCATGATCGTCACGCTCACGTCGCGCAACGCGTTCACCACCTGATCGCCCATCTCGTACCGTTTGCACAGATTCCGGACGTCGATGATCGCTTTGCTCATACCTGCTGAATACGCTACCTCAGCGCGGTTTCGCGTCCTAGGCAAGGGCCCGCGCGCCGGATTGGCTACGTTTTGCCCGCCCGAACCGTAAACAAATCGGTGAGTACAAGGGCGCAACCGGGCGTATCGGTGCCGAAATCGACGCCGCGCGTGCGCCGACGACCGCTCTCCGCCGCGACATACCTGCTCCGGAACGCGGGCAAGTCCATCCCACTCACCGGAGTCATCGTCCTCGCGGTCATGCTCGTCGCCAGCATCATCGCCATGATCAACTCGATTCCGCTGTCGATCCGCACCATCTACGGCTACAGCAAATACTTCACCGGCGTCACCCCCCGCGGCGACGCCAGCAAAACCGCCACCATCCTGCGGGAGATCAAGGCGAAAAGCCCCGTACCCATCGAGCGCGTCATCGTCTGCCGATCCGCCGCCACCGTCGTGCAGAGCATCGTCGGCAAGTGGCCGTACTACGCCATGGGCATGTCCGAGCCCGATATGCGGTACCTGCTGGAACGCATGAATGTCGCGCAAATCGAAGGCCGTTACCCAAAGCCCGGCGCGCCGGAGGCCATCCTCAGTCGACCGGCCGCGACCAATCTCGGCCTGCGCATCGGCGATGAACTCCTCGGACCGCAGAAGGACGACGGTTTCTCGCCAAACTCAGTCCGCGTCGTCGG
>JANRKI010000080.1:0-19339 GCA_033763535.1 Fimbriimonadaceae bacterium
AGGGCCTGACATCTCGACCGTGACCGTTCGGGCCTGATTGGGCGGCGCGGACCGGCATAATCGGCGCATGATGCTCGCCGCCCTCGCCATGTGTTGCCTCGCGCCCAAGGTCGTCTGCATCGACCCCGGCCACCCGAGCGACGTCGGGCTGGGAACGCGCGGGAAGCGATTGACCGAGGTGGCAGTCGCGTGGGAAATCGCCAAATCACTCCGCGAGCGGCTGACGGCACGCAGCGTGCAGGTCGTACTCACCAAATCGGCCGAACGTGAATTCGTCCGGAACCTCGATCGATCGGCGATCGCGAACCGGGCCCGCGCCGACCTCTTTGTTCGGCTCCATTGCGACGCCGCCGCCGGCAGTGGATTCGCGGTCTACTACCCATCGCAGGCCGGAACGAGTCACGGCAAGACCGGTCCCAGTGCCGCGGTCTTAGCGAACTCTAAGCAGGCCGCCACCCGGTTTCGCGCCGCCATGAGCCGTCGCCTGCGGAGTGCGCACCGTGACAACGGGCTCAAGACAGACCTCGCCACGGCGGTCGGGGCCCGGCAGGGTGCTCTCACCGGATCGATCTTCTCCGAGGTTCCGGTGCTGCTGGTGGAGATGTGCGTCCTGACGAATCCGCGCGACGAGGCGTGGATCGGAAGCCGCGAAGGGCGACACCTGATGGTAGACGCGCTCACCGAGGCCACCGTGGCCGCCCTCGCCGAATAGGCGTATAATGCCCCCACTTACGGAGGCCCCGCTGTCGTGGCGGAGCTGAAAGAACGGGGGAAGTCCGGTAAAAATCCGGCGCTGTGCCGCAACGGTAGATGGACCGAGGTCCGCGAGCCCGAATGCCCGCTTCGTGAGCGCATCGAAAACGAGTGCTGTCACCTACGAGCATAGGTGGACGTGGAGGGCAACCGCATGGTTTCGCCCGAGACTTCCCGCTACGCGCACGCTGGAGACGGCCTCACGTCACGTGAGGAACCGTAATGAAACTCAAGGCATTTACGCTGATTGAACTTCTCGTCGTCATCGCAATTATTGCGATTCTTGCCGCCATCCTCTTCCCCGTCTTCGCCCAGGCCAAGATGGCGGCGAAAAAGACGCAGAGCGTCTCGAACGTCAAGCAGATCGGGCTCGCCTGGCTGATGTACGCCGGCGACTACGACGACACCCTGATGCGGGTCGCCACCGGAAGCATCGCCGCCGGCCGCGTTTACTACTGGTGGGGCAGCTTCGATGGAACCCGCCTTCGCGAAGAGGAGGGGCTGCTGTTTCCGTACACCAAGAATCGGGGCATCCAGACCGACCCGAGCTTTTCGCAAACCCTGCGGACGGCGGTCGGCCTGACCGGATACGGCTACAACTACGCGTACCTCAGCCCGAGCGACTACCTGCCGCCGACGTGGAACGAGGTGCCGCGCCCGGTCAACTACGGCCAGATCGGCAACGTGGCGGAGACGGTGGCCTTTGGTACCTGCGCGCGGATGAGTTTCAGCGTGCCGCACCGATTGGAGGGAAACACGTACTTGGAGCCGCCGACGAGCGAGTACCCCTCGTTCCAAGGCCGGCACAGCGGTCGCGGGGTGGTCGGTTGGACGGACGGCCACGTGACCTCGGTCGCTCCGACGCTTCGCCGCGGCACGTTTGGCTACGGCGGCAGCTACAACGAGTCAGAGTTCACACCGCTGGTTCTGGGCGAGCTTGACCGCGACGGGAACCTCGCGACGAACGAACTGTTCGACCTGGAGTAATGCCGCGGTCCGGCCCGGTCACCGCGCGTGCGGTGGCCGGGGCCGGACCGGTCGCAAGGCAGCCTTACCGGCGCTCTATCGTGTCGATCCCGATCTCCCAGAACCAGCTCCGAACGCCCGCCGGAACGACCTTCTGGTGAATCTCGTTGAAGCCGCGCCGGATCACCCGCACGCTACACACCCGATCGTTCGGCGAGGTGTTGATGACGTACACCCGGTACAGCGTAAACGAGGGTTGGACATCGAAGTTGATTTCGTTGATTGCCGGATTGCCGCACCATTCGGGCAAATCGGCCAACGTGCAGCCGGGCGCGTCGGCGTTGCCGTTCCTCCGGGTGATTTTGATAAACGTACCGGCCGTATCGGTGGTGTTGAACACCACGGTCGTCGGGACCGGTTGCTCCGTCGTCCCGCCACAGCCCCACTGACTGACCGCCAACCCGGCGACCACCAAACTCCAAACTCCGCACTTCCAAGGCGAACGCATTCCGGAGTTATGACGCACGCGCCGCTTCCGATTTACGCCGGTCACGAAAAATGGTCAAGAGGACTTATTCGCGCGGCGTTTCGAGGGGGACTTCCGCTTCGTACGGCCACCTTCCGACCGCGCTTCGGCACGCGTGACGCCCGCCAAGATCAGTCCGCCGATCCACGCTGCGAGGGCGATCACGGGAAACGCGGGAAACAGCGGAAACGCCGCCGGGGCGGTCGGGGTCGACAGTTCCACCGGAACCACGGCGGGCGTGCCCAGCGGCGCCTGATCCACCACGACGCCATCGCGCCGGATCGCCATCGTGTAGCCCATGCTGCCGACCCGCGCCACCGGCAACCCGGTCTCGATTGCCCGCCAAATCGACGCCATCCGAAGCTGTTCCATCGCGTTGGTGCCTAAAAACCAGTCGTCGATGCTCATCACGGCGAGGAGTCTCGCGCCAGAACTCGCCTGTTGCCAGGCGATATCCGGAAACAGCGCCTCGAAGCACAGCAACGGCCCGGTCGGCGGATCCATCTCGTACGGGCGAATCGGCTCACGACTTTCGATCAGGTCTCCGCTCGGCAGGTTGAGCGAGGCGGGGAGCAGGTTCCGAAACGGCACGTACTCGCCGAAGATGACGAGACGGGTCTTGTCGCGGTACTGCCACCGCTGACCGTCGAAGAAGAAGCTGCTCTGGTATCGCGGGACATCCCCGCGTTGCCCGCCAAACATGACATGGCCGGCGTTCCCGACCGGAAACGGGGGAACCGGCGGCATCGTTCGGGCGTGCGTGATGCCCTCCGGCATCAGCACGAGGTCTGCCGACGGGCGGGGCAGCGTCGGCAGCAACAGATTGAATTTGTCCCACAGTCGCTTCGGCTCGGTCTTCGGGTCGCCGAACGCGAGGTCTTCCGCCGGCTGAATCAGGGCGACGCGCACCGGCTGGGTGGGCGGCATGAACAGCGGGCGCACGATGTAGCCAAGGATCGCGAGGCCGGGCATCACGAGAGCGAGGGCCCACTGCTTCGGTTTGGCGCCGGAGAACGCCTGCGCGATCGCCAAGTTGATCCCGACGAGCGCGGCCGACATGCCGAAGATGCTGAGGAAGTAGGCGCCTCGGGCGAGATCAGGGGTGGCGGCGAGCGGCGTCGCGAGCAGTCCCCAAGGGTACGCAATCGCCGGAGCGTACGATCGCGCGACCTCCAGCCCGGCCCACAGGATCGGCCAGGACCAGACCCAGTCGCGCCGTCGCGCCGCCTGCATCGCCACGCCCAGTAGACCGAACCACAGCGCCATCATGCCCATGCCAATGAGCCACGGGACCACACCGATCGCCGCGCTGCCGGTCCATTTGGTGACGAACGGCATCGTCCAAAACATCTGGACGGCGCCGAACGCAAAGCCGAACCCGTAGCCCGCCGCCCAGCCCGCGCGAATCGACTTCGGATCAAGGGTCAACATCACCCACAACCACGGGACGAGCGCGATCGGCAACGCACCCAAGAATCCGAACGGCGGGAAGGCCAACGCCACCAGCCCTCCGCTCGCAAGCGTCGCGATGATGCGCTGGGTACGGTTCATCGGCCCGACTCCGCCACCGACGTCGCACCGGAACCCGCGAGCAAGTGAATCGTATCGTTGTAACGGCGCAGGACGTACCGATCTTCGGTCCGCTCCAGTTCGCAGAGGCCGGTGTTCGACAGCTTGAATCCGCGCGCGGTGAGCAGGCTCCCGTGCAATAGTTTTGCCAGGAGCACCGTGCCCGTGCCGCCGTGCGTGACAACGACGGTTGGGCGGGACTCGGTCGCGAGTTCGGCGACCACGCGGTCCAGTCGCCGCCACACGTCATTGAACGACTCGCCGTTGGGCGGACGCGTCTCGGTCAGGTCTAGTCCCTCGCGCTCCGCGATGGCGCGGAGCCGAGGTTGGAGCTCGGTAAACGGCTGGCCCTCGAGGTTGCCGAAGGAGCGTTCGCGCAGGTCAAATCGGTACTCCACCGGAACGTTCTGCCGCTCGAGGAACGGGGCGATGGTTTGCCGGCACCGGAGCAGGTCGCTACACACGATGTGCCCGATTTTCAGACGTTCCAGCGCGGCGGCCAGGCGCATGGCCTGCACCCGACCCGCATCGTTCAGCGGCATGTCGGTGTGCCCCTGGGCCCGTCCGAGGACGTTCCAATCGGTCTCACCGTGCCGGACCAGGTACAGCCGCATTGCGCAGAATTCTACAGCTTCGGTCCGGCCAAGCTAGGCCCAGTTGCCGACGTGGATGCGATCCGCCGCGGCAAACCGGACGTTGCGGGGCAGCATCGTTCGCGATGCATCGGCTTTGCCCACGCAAATGATCATGGTCGGGAAGTACGTATCGGGCACGCCGAACTCCGCCATCAGCTCGTCCGGCTTGTAGCCGCCCATCGGTGCCGTGTTCCATCCCGCCTCTTCGGCGGCCAGCATAAACGCCATCGACCAGAGCGACGAGCCTCGGAACGCCTCCGTCATCTGCGCGACGGGATGATCCCAACCGCCGGCGAGGTCGGCGATCTTTTGCTCCCGGCGTTCTGGCTTCAGGTAACCGTTCGCGATCTGGCTATCGACGATCTGCGGACCGTGCTCGATATGCGCCCGGTAATTGCCGAGGACGACCACCACCACCGGTGCTTCCAGAATCTTCGGTTGCTCGTAGCTCACCGCCCACAGCCGACGGCGATCTGCCTCCGATTCCAAGATGAGGAACGCCCAGGGTTGCAGGTTCGAACTGCTGGGGGCGAGCGACGCGGTATCCATGATCGCCAGCAGTTCCTCGCGTGAGATCACGGCCGACGGGTCGAAATGCGGGGTGGCCCGACGATGTTGCAATGCTTCGGTAACGGTCATAGCGGTTCTTACGGGCCGTTACCGAGGAACGGTTTGCCCATCGAGCAATCGGGTCAACACTTGGTCCGGGCTCAGCCCTTCGACTTCGGCCTCCGGCCGCAACAGAATCCGGTGGCGCAACACCGGAAGCGCGAGCTCCTTGATGTCGTCCGGGATCACGTAGTCTCGATCGCGAATCCGCGCGAGGGCCTTGCCGGTGTTCAGCAACGCGATTCCCGCGCGCGGCGATGCTCCGACGAGGATGTCGCCGGCCGAACGGGTGGAGCTGACGATCTGCTGGATGTAGTCGAACACCCGGTCCTCCACCTTGGTCGCGGCCACTTCGGCCTGCAGCGCGCGGAGCTCTTCCGCGGTGACCACCGGCTGAATCCCGGCCTGCTCCAGCGATTGGGGGCGAAATCCGGCGTGATGGCTCCGCAAAACCTGAATCTCGTGGACCGGCTCTGGATAACCGACGAGAATCTTGAGCAGGAACCGGTCCTGCTGCGCCTCGGGCAACGGATACGTGCCTTCAAAGTCGATCGGGTTCTGGGTCGCAAAGACGATGAAGGGCGGGGGCAACGGATACGTCTCGCCGTCGATGGTGGACTGGCGCTCCTCCATGGCCTCCAGCAGCGCGGCCTGCGTTTTCGGCGGAGTTCGGTTGATTTCGTCCGCCAACAGAATGTTCACAAACACTGGACCCTTGCGGAGTCGGAAGTCGCCCAACTTGGGATCAAAAACATTCGTGCCGATCACATCGCTCGGCATCAGGTCCGGCGTAAATTGGACGCGACCGTATTCGAGGTCAAGCGTGCGCGACAGGGTGCGAATGAGCAACGTCTTCGCCACGCCGGGAACGCCCTCCAGCAGCACGTGCCCGTTCGCCAGGATTCCGATCAGGGCGAACTCGATCACCCGGTCTTGGCCCGCAATCGCTTTTTTGACTTCGGCAATCACGCGTTGCGCGGTCTCAGCCGTTTGCATCGTAGCGGGACTTTACCAAATGCAACGCGAGATTCTGAGGTCCGTGGTAAAAGGAACCGTGCTCGAAGTCGTGGGATTGGTGAAGGAGTTCAAACGGTACGCCGCCGTGAACAATTTGAGCTTCACCATCCGTCCCGGCGAAATCGTCGGGTTGCTTGGTCCGAACGGCGCGGGCAAAACCACCGCCATGCGTTGCATCGCGGGCATTCTTCGCCCGAGCTTCGGTTCGGTGCGCATCAACGGCTTCGACGTAGTCACCGATCAGGCGAAGGCCAAGGCCGGCCTCAGCTTCGTCCCCGAAGTGCCCTCGCTGTACGAACTGCTCACGGTGGAAGAGCACATCAAGTTCATCGCGATGTGCTTCGACACCGTGGAGGTGTATGAACGCGAAATTGATCGCCTGCTCGATCGGTATCACCTCACCGAAAAGCGGCACGACCTCGTGGCGACGCTGAGTAAGGGGATGCGCCAAAAGCTTTCGGTCGCCTGCGCCTTGGTGCACAACGCGACCGTCATGCTGTTCGACGAACCGCTCATCGGCATTGACCCCGAGGGTGCAAAGGAGCTCAAGAACGAGATCGTGCGGGCACGCGACGCCGGCGCGGCGATTCTCGTTTCGACCCACTTACTGGATACCGCCGAGAAGCTGTGCGACCGAGTGATCATCGTGCAGCGAGGGGTCAAGCGGGCCGAGGGCACCGTCGATGAACTGCGGGCCGCCTACGGCGCAGAGGGCCAATCGCTCGAGGACATCTTCTTGCAGATCACGGCCGAAGAACCGCGCCCGACCGCGAACGCGCCCACGCCATGAAGCCGCTGCTCTATCTCACGGTTCGGAGCTTCGTCAACGGCGTCAAGCGCGCGGTGTTTCATCCGCTGCGCCTGCTGAGTCTGCTATTTCTCTTCTCTTACTTCGGGTTCATGGTCGTGCGGCCGTTTCAGCGCACGCCGTCGTTCGAACTCAAGGGTATGGCCGGTCGCGAGCCGAGCTTTGTGATGCCGCCGGCCAGCACATTCGAGCCCGTGGTCTTCGGCATCTTCGCGCTGTTGTCGATGTTCCTTAGCGTCAACGCGTTGTCGCAGCGCGCACACTTCAAACCCGCCGACGTCGACGTGCTGTTCCCGACGCCGGTCAATCCGAAACTGGTGATGCTGTTTCGGATCGCACGGGACTACTTCTTCACGCTCATCACGCCGTTCTTTATCCTGCTGCTCAGCGGACGCGATTCGATGGGGAGCATCCAGCGCTTCATGCGGAACATGCCGGAGTACGGGGCGAGCTTCGCCCGGGTCGGCATGGGCACGTGGTTTCTGCTCGCCTTCATGTGGGTGCTCATCAGCTACGCGGCCAGCCTGTTCGTCAACCGGTCCGACCGGAGTAGCGATCGGAACAAATGGATTTTGCTCAGCGTCATCTTGGCGCCCCAACTCATTGCAATCGGCATCGTGGCGTACGCCCTGCGCCAGTCCTTCACGCTGGAATCCGCCCGGATGGCCCTCGAAAATCCGATCACACGGGTGGCGATGTGGCCGGCAACCTTCGCCTCCAGCATCGTCATGGCCCCGCTGACCGGAAACTTCGCGTTGGCGGCGGTCGGGCTGACGGGCTTGGTGGTTGCCAGTACCGCGGCCGTCCGCATCGCCCTCAGCCAGGTGTCGTGGATGTACGACCAGGCCGCCGCGCGCGGAGTCGAAGGCGCGGACATGAAGAAGCTGCAGATGCAGGGCGACGCCATGGGAATGCTCGCCGAGTACGCGCGTAAGGGGAAGATCAAGAACAACCGGTTCGCCAAGGCCGCCAGCCGGTGGATTGCCCGCGGGCCGATGGCCTTGGCCTGGCGGGAGGTCATCCTGCAGTTTCGCGGCGGCATCTGGCAACAACTGCTGCTTGCGCTCATCGCCACCGTGATGGTCGGTAGCGCGACCTACGCCGCGGGCTCGCTCCGAAATCCGCGCGCGGTGGAGTCGTTCTTCGTCTTCATGACGTTCGTATCGACGTTTATGCTGGTGACCGGCGTGTCGCAGGTCGGCTTCGTCGAGACGTTGAAGCGGGTGGACGTGCTTAAACCGCTACCGTTTTCGCCCGCGCGCACCATGTTCGCGGAGGTCTTCGCGAAGTCCGTCCCGAGCATCGTCATCATCCTCCTTGTCTCGCTGATCGGACTCTTCGCGGGCGGACGATTGTGGGATGAGTCGCTGACCTGCGCACTCATCGCCCCGATCTACGGCCTCGCGCTGAGCGCCCTCATGATGCTGGTGACGTTGCTGTTCCCGGATATTGACGACGCGACGCAACGCGGATTCCGGAGCATGGTGAGCATGGTGGTGCTGGCGATCGGCACGCTGCCGACGATCCTGCTCTGGATCGGGGTCTTCTCGCTCAAGTGGTCGCCCTTCGTGCTTGTGCCGATCCTGATTCCGATCAATCTGGCGATTGCAGCGGCCGCCGCATGGGCCAGCGGTCACACGTTTGCCGCCTACAATCCTTCCGAGTAAAATTTCATCGCTGATTGCGAACGTCCTTTGCGTCCGTCGGGTTACTTTTCCTGACGGCACGCGCGAGGCACCGTCGGGCGACGAATGAAACTGCGCACTTCAACGAAAATGGCGATCGGCTTCGTGGTCTTGGTCGCAGGCGGAACCTTTCTGTACAACACCGTCTCCGACGCGATGATCATGGGCGAGAAGTTCACGCCCATCAAACCCGGCGAGGTCAACATCGTCGGCGTTGATCTTGGCAACAGCTATCGCATCATCACCGCCAACTACATGGCTCAGCTGGTGCAAGCCAGCAGCGACTTTGAGGGCAAAGATTCGGAAAGCGGCGGGGTCACGGAAGGCGCGATCAAGAAGCGCATCCCGGTGAAGGAGCTCCTGCAATCGTTGCAGGGCAACCAAAAAGCACTCGGAGCGTTCGTGATGTCCCTCAACGGCATGAACGAGGACGACACATGGCCGACCGAACGCGTCATCTGGACCGCCGCCCGGCTTCAGAAGGCACTCGATGGCGACCCGAAATCGGTGGCAGAGCTCGAGCGCGACCTCAACATTCGGCTTGACGGCACCCCTCTGCCGCGATTGAACTTCGACGCGATGGAAAACGGCATCATCGTCGAATCGCCCGTGACGGTCAAGGTGAACATCGACGGTGTCGAGACCGACGTGACCGGGATGGTGCAAGAGCCTTACCGCCCCCGCATCATGAAAACGGTGGAGAATCGGCTGAAAGACAAGGGCAACATCACCCGCGAAATGCAGGCCGGATACTACGCGGAGGAGGCCAAACGGATTTTGGATGAACCGAAGGGCCGCGAGATCGTGCGGGATGCGCTCGCCCGGTTGATCGACAAGAAGCTGGCGGCCGAACGCGCCGTGGTCCCCCAACGCGTGCTACGCAGTGCCACCGTCGTGGTGAGCGACCGATTTATCACCGGCGCCAAGTTCCGCGAGTACCCGGGTCCGGATGGGAAACCGATGTACGACATGACCATCACCCTGACCGAAGAGGGTCGGCGACGTCTGTGGCAGTTCAGCAAAAAGCGCGTCGGCAACCAACTCTTGATTACGGCGGGCGGAATTCCGGTCGCCGCGCCGAAGATTCGGCATGAGCTCGCCCAGAGCGAGCTGACGATTACGCAGATGCTCGACCAAAATCTTGTCCAAGACGCGGTCAACTCCATTAACGCCAAGGCCGGTACCCCATGAACATCCATTCCGTAAAATCTCTCGGTGCGATCGGCCTGATCGCGGTCACCCTTCCCGCCGCGCTCCTTTCGGGTTGCGGCCCCAAAGAGTACGTGCCGACTCCGGTGGACGAACCGAAGAAGATCGATGCCGCAGCGGCGACTCCGAAGACGGTGATTCCGCTGACCCCCGGCAAGTCATGGACTTACCGGATCGAAACGGTGGCCGCCGGTGCGGCCTCGGCTCCGGCCGATAAAGACCTCATGGTGATGCAGGTCACTGGCGTTCAGGACACGCCGAAGGGTCAACTCGCCACCCTGGAGTTTCGGCGGGGCGACAAGGTGTCCGACCGTCAGCAGTGGCTGGTCACCGACAAGGGCATTCTGCAGACGTCGGCCGGGCTCAGCGAAACGCCGTACCAGCCGGGCCAGCCGCTCTTCCTATTCCCCATTACGCCGGGCAAAGAGGTCGCCTGGAAAGGCACCGGGATTACGCCGATCGGAAAGCCGGGCAAGATGGATTACACCGTGATCTCCCGCGCGCCGGAGCCGGTGGATACCGGCATGGGCAAACGCACCGGCATCCCCGTTGATTCGGTCGGCACCTTTACCGCGGGCAACCTGAAGGGCGGGTACTCCGTAACGACCTGGTTCGAGCCGAACGTCGGCATCGTGCGGCTGAAGCAAGGCATCCTTCTTTCCAATGGCTCCATCACCACGACGATGGTATTGACGAGGCAATCGTGATCAACCTTTCCCGCAACCATTCGCTTACCGTGACGGCCCTCGTCGCGCTCGCTCTCCCCGTCCTGCTGACCGTCGGCGGCTGCGGCACCACCTCCGTCAAGACGGTCACGACCAGTTCCAAGTCTTCGGCGGAAACCGGCGATAAGGGCGGCTCCGCTCCGGCGGCGAGCGACGCGACCGGCAGTCTGTCGAACCTGCCCGAAGCGCTGCGTCACGACGCGGCGGCGTACTACGGCGTCGGGAACCCGGAGCCGATCGATATGGAGATCGTGACGTCGACCGAGACCGGGATTAACTCCGGCACCCAGACGATGCGGCTCAAGGAAACCAAGGATGGGGTCGCCATCTTCGCCGTCGAGCGCACCGGCAACCTCGCCGCTCAACTCGGCGCGATGGAAGTCCGCGTGGAGAAGGATGGCGTGTACGTGCATTCATCCGGTATCGCGATCGTGGGCGACCGAGATCTGGAATTGCCCGCTGACCTGGCCCCGGGCAAGACGTGGAGCACCAACACCCGCGTGGACAAAGAGGGACAGCAAATGGACCTAAAGAACACGTTTAAGGTCGAGGGGATCGAGCCCGTCTCCACCAAGCGCGCGAAGTATCCGGAGGCACTGCTCGTGAGTAGCGTCGGCGAGGGAACCTTAAACAAGGACCGCGTACGTATTGAAACTCGAAGCTGGTTTGTGAAAGGCCGCGGAAACATCAAGACGGAGATGCGCTTGATCGATGCCGCGAACAAGGCACGAACCATTTCGATTGAAGAATCGAACTGATTGGACCCATGAACGTACTGCCCGCGCCGTTATCCCGCCTCGCCCTCTTCGGCCCGGGACGCCTCGGTGCGCAGGTCGGCGGTGTCCTTATTGTCGGTACGCTGGCTCTGGGCGCGCTGGCAGGATGCCAACCGACGAAGTCTGACCACCTCGTGACCAGCGGTCCCGCCCTCGTAGACGTGGACTGCCTTCGACCGAACTCGGCCCCCGGCACCCAAGCGGTGCTCCGGCTGGCCGGAACCCGGATTCCGGTGGAACTGCACTGCCAAAAGGCGAAGGGCGAGGTCACCCTGCGTTCCGTCAACAAGGGCGCGACCATCGACAAGGAGATTTACCAATCGAACGCCGACGGGTTCTTTTTGACCTACGCCGGTGGTGAGTCCTTCAGCCCGCCCCTGCCGCTGTTGCAGTACCCCATGCGCATCGGCCAGGCGTGGCAGTGGGCCGGCGACATGGCCGCCAACGCCCAGTTTCGATCCGCCCGCGCAACCGTCAGCACGTCGATGGCGCAGGCCGAAGTCGGCAACGGCGTCAAGCCCGGCGTCAAGGTTCGGGTGACGGTGCAAATGCTGCCGGAAGCCGGGGCCAACGCCGCCGACGCCCCGGTGGAGCGTGAGCTCCAGTTCTGGATCGTGGAAGGTCACGGCGTCGTCCGTCGAGAATTCGGCCAAACCTCCATCCGCGAACCGGCCCGCGTCATCGTCCGAAGCGTCGAAACGACCGCTGAGACCACCCGCCGCTAGTCTGGTAAACCGACGCGTAACGGGCCGATGGCAGCAATCTCCAACCCCCTCAGCGGCATCTCCGACAACCGTCGGGGACTCGCCAAAGTGGATGTCGGGCTGATCGTCGCCACCATCATCCTGGTCGTCTTCGGCCTCATGTCGCTGTACTCGGAAGGCGTACGAGATCGGCACGCCACCTTCAGCCGCCAAGTCATCAACACATTTATCGGCCTCGTGCCGTTCGCGCTCATGTACGGCATTCGGCTACGGACGTGGGCGAAGGCTTCCGGCGTGCTCTACGTCATGACGCTCGGACTGCTGGCCGGCACGCTGGTCCTCGGCAAAGACGCGAAAGGCGCGCAACGGTGGATTGACGTCGGCCCGCTCCAGTTTCAGCCCAGCGAACTCGCCAAGCTGTTTCTGGTCCTCACCCTCGCCGCGTTCTTTGCCCACCGCCGAGAACGCATCCACGAATGGTCCACGTTCGGCCTGGGACTGCTCCACGTCGGCATCCCCATCGCGCTCTTGCTGAAGCAACCGCACCTTGGAGCGTCGCTCGTCGTACTCGGCATCTGGGCCGCCATCGCGATCGTCGCCGGCACCCCGATCCGATTCTTCGGCATCTTCCTCGCCGTGTTCTTCGGCATCGCAACCGCCGTCATGGTGATCCCGAGCGTACGCGAACACCTGCTGCAGGATTATCAGCGCGAACGGATCGAGGGGCTTCTCAACAAGTCGAAGGACGTTCGCGGCGACAACTATCAGACCGACCGGGCCGAAATCGCCTTCGGGGTCGGCGGTATTTACGGCACCGGCTACCTGAATGGAAAGCAAAAAACCGGCAAGTTCGTGCCCGAACAGCGGAACGACTTCGTGTTCACCGTGCTGGGCGAAGAAGGCGGCCTCATCGGGTGCACGATCGTGCTCCTTGCCTATGCGTTCTTCTTCTACCGCGTATTCATGGTGATGCTGCGCACCGGCGACGACTTCGCCCGCATGCTGGCGGCCGGCGTCTTCACCTTGCTGGGCCTGCACACCGTGATCAATATCGGCATGGTGCTGCAACTGTTGCCGGTCGTCGGCCTTTGGCTGCCATTTATGAGCGCGGGCGGCACCGCGATTTGGCTCTGCCTCGCGTGCGTCGGTCTCCTCCTCAACATTCGCCGCGAGACCCGCGACGTGCTGTTCTGACCTTCCCGAACTTTCGGCCGTACTTCCCCGCCGTCGGTGGCGTCACGGGGCCATCAAGTCAGGGGGCGATCAGGTCAGGGGGCCATCAGTTGGTACAGCACCTGCGCGATGAGTATCTTGCTGATGCTCGCGATCGGAAACACCGTCGCGTAGCCAAAGTTCACCTGATCGTGCTTCGCTTGTTCCAGGCCAAAGCTGAGCGCCGCCGGTTGGGTGTGAACCCCGGCAACCATGCCGAGATGCGTCGCGATCGGGGCGCGGAACAGCCACGCCGCCATCAGCACGCACGTGATCGCGGTGGCCGCCGTCGCCACCACCCCCACCCCGAACGCGCTCCAGGCCGAACCGCTCACGATCTCTTGCCGAAACGCGTATCCAGACCGCACCCCGACTCCGGCCAAGAACAACACGAGTCCTAGCTGCCGCAACGTCAAGTTCGCGTTGTCGCTGAGGTCCCACCGAATCGGGCCCGTCGTGTGAATCGCGCCGAGGATGAGCGACACCACGAGCGGTCCGCCCGCCACCCCAAGCTTGAACGTCACGCCGCCCGGCAGCGGGACCGTCACCATGCCGAGCAGGAGCCCGAGACAGATCCCGAGGCCAAAGCTCAGCACGTCGATCTCCGCCAGCGCCCGGTAGGAGTCGCCGAACAGCCCGCGCAGGGCGGTCATGTTCTCCCGGTACGTCACCACGCGCACCCGATCGCCGGGCTGAAGCCGCGTTTCGCCAGTGGGCAAGAACTCCATGTCGCCCCGACTGAGCCGCGAGACGATCGCGCCGTATTCTTGCGGCAGCCGGAGTTCGGCCAGCGATTTGCCGAACACCTGCGGATTGCTCACGAACATCCGGCGGTAGTCGATCGTGCTCCGATCGTGTTCTGGATGCGCATCGCTGGGCTCGCCGAGCACTTCGACCGCGCGGGTCACCGCCGCCGCTTCGCCGATGATCGTGATGAGGTCATCGCGCTCAAGCCGCAGGTCGTGCGCCACCAAAATCGTCCGGTCGTCGCGCAAGATCCGACCGAAAATCACGCGGAGCCCGTACGCGTCGACGGCCTCGGCCACGGTGCGTCCCTCCGCGTCGGCACGGGTGACGCGCACCGTCTGGTTCACGAACTCCACCTTGGGCGGGGCCATCGATTGCCCCCGGCGACGCTGGATCGCGGCGAAGGCGCTCATCACCAAGAGGAGGGCGATGACGCCCATCGGGTACGCCACCGTATAGCCGATCGTCGGTAGCGGATTGCCCCCCGCGAGGTCCAGCACTGCCGCCAGCGACGGCGTATTCGTCACCGAACCGCTGAATCCGCCCGCCGCCACCGGCCCAGAAATGCCCAGCCACCGATGGCCGGCGTACCAAACGCCCGCTGTCACCCCGAGCGACGCCAGCACGACTGCCAACGTCCGCCAGCCGTCCCGGCTTAACGACCGCACGAAGCTGGCGCCGTTGCCCAGACCGAGCGTGTAAATGAACACCACCAATCCGAGCTGAGTCAGGATCTCCGGTAAGGCGATCCGCTCGTCCAGCGCCCCGACACCGAGCCCGAGAAACAGCACCATCGCCACGCCGAAGCTGACGTTTGCCACCCGAACGCGACCGAGCAGGAAGCCCGCCCCCGCCACGAAGAACACCGTCAGCAACGGGTTTTCCGCCATCACCTTGACGATCAGTTCCACCGCCGTAGTCTACGGGCGGGCCCGGTCCGGAAATTCGGGACCGGGAAAATGCCTACCAAAACGCCAACCATTCTCGGTGGAGTTCGCCGCTTTCGCGAATCGGCACGTTACAATGAGTTTTGTGAAGCCAAGGAGTGGCGCACGACATCCGGCGGCCATGGTCGCCTCCAGCGAGAGTCCCGCCGAGAATTCGGCCCGCAAGGAAGCCCCCATGTCTGCGAAGTCGCGATCGAAAAAACCGTCTGCCGCAGCCCCGTCTGGCGGCGTTCCCGCCCCGCGGACACTCGACATCGTCGGAGTGTCGCTCGTCGCGCTCGCCTTGCTAATCTGGATCGGACTCGGCACCGCCCAGGCCGGACTCCTCGGCGACTTCCTTACCGCGACCCTCTCCGGCCTTTTCGGACGCGGCGCGTGGCTCGCCCCGTTGCCCATCGGCCTCGCCGGTATCGCCCTCATTACCGGGCGCGGCATGGGCTGGCGACGATTCGCCTGGGGACTCGGCCTCGGATTTTGTGCCCTCCTCGCCGGAATGGCGCAGGACGTGCGCGGCGACTTCTTTGATGTCGAGGCCGTTCGCAACAGCGGCGGATACCTTGGCGCCGCCCTCGGCTCAATGCTGCACGCCCTGCTGGGCACCGCGAAACCGATCGGCATCGGTCTGATGGCCGTGGTGGCCCTCGTGCTGTGCGCCGATGAACCGGTTCGGATGTGGATCGCCCGCACCCAGGCCGAAGCCCGCCGCGCCAAGACCAAATTGCGCGAGATCGCCCGGGTTCGGCACCAGCCCGACGGGTCGGCCGACGAGGCCGAACGCCGCCGCATGGCCCCGCTCGCCCGGGACGCCTCTCCCGAATCTGACCGCGCCCCCGTCTCGACGCGCACGCTCGAACCCGGGCCAGCCGACCTCGGGCCCGTCGGCCGCGCGGGTGCCATCGGTGAAGCCGGACGCCCCCGCGAAACCATCGTGCCGACCGAACGCCCGAAGCCGGAAGTCCGCCGACCGCGCGACCTGGTGGGCCTGGGGGCCGAAATGGAAGCCAAGGCCAAGGCCGAAGCCGAGTCCGTCAGCCTGCCCACCGACGTCGAGGTTCCGGAAACCGGCTACCAACTGCCGCCCATCGAACTGCTGAACCTGCCCGCCGGAGTCGCCCCGCGTTCGGCCGCCGAGATGCAACGGAACATCGAAACGTTGGAGGGCACTCTCGAACAGTTCGGGATCGACGCCAACGTGGTGGAGGTCGCCGCCGGTCCGTCCGTCACCCGGTACGAGGTGCAACTGGGCCCCGGCGTACGCGTCAACCGCATCACCGCGCTTGCCGACAACATCGCGATGGACCTCGCCGCGTCGGCCGTGCGCGTCGAGGCCCCGATCCCCGGGAAGGCCGCCATCGGCGTCGAGGTGCCAAATGCCGTCCGCACGACCGTCACGCTCCGCGAATGCTGCGACGTCCCCGCGTTTCGCGAGGGCAAGAGCCCGCTGATGGTGGCCCTGGGCAAAGACGTGGCCGGCGACGTGAAGTTTGCCGATCTCACCCGCATGCCCCACCTCCTCATCGGCGGCGCGACCAACTCCGGAAAGTCCATCGGCCTCGCAACGCTCATCACCAGCCTACTGATGCGCAACTCGCCGAAGGATCTGCGCCTCGTGATGATCGATCCGAAGCGCGTCGAACTCACCCTGTTCGATCGCATTCCGCACCTCATGTGCCCGGTGATCAAAGAGGTGAAGGAGGCGGCCGGAGTGCTGCGGGCCGTGTGGCGAGAGATGGACCGGCGGTACGACCTGTTCAACCAGAACGCCGTCCGAAATATCGACGGCTGGAACGCGCAAGCCTCGTACATCGACCGACTTCCCTACATCGTCGTCATCATCGACGAGCTGGCCGACCTTATGATTCAGTGCGGGCCGGAGGTGGAGACGGTCATCGTTCGGCTGGCCCAACTGGCCCGCGCGGTGGGCATCCACCTGGTCATCGCCACCCAACGCCCTTCCGTTGATGTCATCACCGGGCTCATCAAGGCGAACATTCCGTCGCGGATCGCGTTCTCCGTCGCGTCGCAAATCGATAGCCGCACGATCTTGGACGCCAAGGGCGCGGAGAACCTGATCGGCCGCGGCGACATGCTGTTTCAGCCCATCGACGCGATGAAGCCGATCCGGATTCAGGGATGCTTCGTCTCGGAAAAGGAGATCGACGCGGTGTGCCGCCACTGGCGCGCGCAACAGGAACCCGAGTACGTGCTCACCCCCATCGAAGCGCCCGCCGACGCGAAGTCGGGCCGGACCCGCGATGACGCGGACGAGGAAGTGGGCAACGACGAGCTGTGGGAAGACGCCGTGACCTGGGTCGCGGAGCGCGGCGAGGCCAGCACCAGCATGTTGCAGCGAAAGTTCAAGATCGGGTTCCAACGCGCGTCGCGCCTACTGGACGTGATGGAAGAACGCGGCATCGTTGGCCCGCGCGACGGCCCTCGCCCCCGGGACGTGCTCGTCTCGCCGCTCGAACTCGACGCGGTGTTCGGCCGTGCGGCCCGCTACGACGTGGGGGGCACGCTGGACGACGACGTCTCCGAAACGGTCCTGGAACCCCGGGAGGATTAGCGGTTGCGCGATGGCCGTCGGCGCTGGATGTCGGCGTACGGGCCATCATTGACCCCGCATCCGTGAGACTCGACGAAGGTGAAAAGCTTACGCGTAAACTCTGTGTTCGTTATGAAAAACTAGCCCGTTAACCCTTCGCGCGATTTGCTTTAATTCCAATCCTCGCACTTTTGTAAAGTGTATGAACTGGGCCCGCTGAAGCGTAGGGCATGCCGGATTCACATACGAGGCATTGCTAATGGACACCGTGCGGGCCCAGACCGAACATGTACTCGGCAGCACACCTTCTGCGTCCGCCAGATTGACGACGAATATGCGCAATTGCATCGTCTTAGCATTGTGTAAAAAAGATAGTCCACCTTTGTCAACATGAATCTCGCCCGATGAGGAAACACTTCTCAGCAAAGGTTTAATGCTGAAGTCACAGTTTCGGATGAATAGGTCTTGCCTGATTCGAATCGCGATTGGCAATCCGGTCGGAATTGTCACGTTCTCAATTTGTAATGTCCCAACCGACACCTTAGCGTTTCCAAAACAAGGCATTGGGCAGTTGCTCAATGACAGATAGCTTGCTCTCACGTGACCAGAAATTTGACGTCGAACCAGCGGCAACTCTTCAACAAGAACCGCACCATTCGAAAAGGCGCGTAGCCCGCCGATAACCGTTTTGTTACGAAGGACCAGCTCGCCTATCGGCAATGGCCAACTACGTCCATCGGGTGACACGAGCATAGGCGAGACCTAACCGAGCTTGTGGTGTCCGAGAATCGAACCCATCCGCCGTGATGCGGCCAATTGCAACTGCAAGACAGAACGGTCCGGACTAGGCTCCGGAGCCCCTTCGCACTTCTGAGGCAGAAGAGGTTGGGGATGAGGGTCCGGTGGGGCGGGCGTCCCGCCTGCCAAACGAAACGCCGCTGATACCCGTAACGTTCGCAGACAAGCCGACCTCGGAACGGAGTCGCAGGTTAAACCTTTACCCTCAGCCGTCGGAACGCCTTGCTTAGTCATTCATTTGCTGAATCAGAAAGATTGATACGACGAAAACTGAAAAAATTACGACCGCGCCGCTAAAAGGCGGCATCAAGCCTAACGTCAACAGTGCGATCAAGTTCGCAGTTACCAGAATCGTACAAGATTGATAACGGGTCTCGGGCCGATGCCATTTCGAACGAATGACATGGATAAGCGCACTAGCCAACGCGGTCCAGGCCACATAATTCATTGATCCCGAATTGTACCGCCCATCGCCAGAAGTTCTGCCCTAGTGAGCGGACGGACCACGCCGGATTTGCCACCTAATCCCCGTAGGCCACCGGATATCCCTGGAGCCGCGCCTCCAACACCACCGGCTATTGCGCCGATTACGGCATCCTCCGCAACCTTCGCTTGCAAACCCTTCCATGTGAAATTATCTGGATGGGAGTCTGTATAATCGATGAGTCCATTGGCGGCACCGCCTATGGCACCGAGCACAATTCCAATTCCGATGGCGATTCCAATCGGGGCCCCAATGGGTGTGACCACGGCCGTGACAGCGATCACACCAACGGCGATACCCACCTTGCGCCAATCAATGCTAAAGTACCCTTCCGGATCAACGCACGTCAGCGGATTGTTCTCGCAGTACGTGTACCAATTCCGACCGTCCTTGATCGGGTCGCCGGTCAGGAAGCGCCCCGTCGAAGGACCGTAGTATCGGTGACGGAGCAGTTGGAGTCCGGAATCCCCGTCCTCCTGGTAGCCCCAGTTCCCCGCAAAGCCGAACGGTCCGGTCCAAGTGCCCGAAGCCGCCGCCACACGCACCGATCATGGCTGCCGAAAATCTCTCGAGTTGCCCGGGACGATACGAAAGTGGCCTTTCGGGCCAGAGTATGTGGAAACC
>JANRKI010000081.1:0-77093 GCA_033763535.1 Fimbriimonadaceae bacterium
ATTGCCGAAGTGGCCATTCTCCGCCGTCATGTGGTAATTCCATCCCCCGTCCGCCGATGCCGGCAGGTGAACCTTGCCTTCTGCCACCAGCTTGCGCAAGCCCGGCGAGGCCGCCGGCGCCGTCGGATGCAGCAACGTGAGCAGTTCGATAATCCCCTGCGGAGTCAGGTCGTACGCCGACCGCACCCGCCGCGAAATCTCCGACGGATCCACCGTTTCCGTACCGAACGTTTCGATGTTGATCGCCACCGGTTCGGCCACGCCGATCGCGTAGGCAAGCTGCACCACGCAACGTTCGGCCAGTTCCGCCGCCACGATGTTCTTGGCGATGTATCGCGCCACGTACGCCGCCGAACGGTCCACCTTGGTCGGGTCCTTGCCGCTAAACGCGCCGCCGCCGTGCGGAGCCATGCCGCCGTACGTGTCCACAATGATCTTGCGCCCGGTGACGCCCGTGTCGCCTTGCGGACCGCCGATCACGAAGTTGCCCGTCGGGTTGATGTGCAAAATCGGGTCGCCGTCCACGTAATTTTCAAACTGGGCCAAGACCGGGTTGATAATGCGCTCGCGCACCATCGCCTGCACCTCGGCCAATCGCAGCTTCGCCACGTGCTGATGACTTAGCACGACCGTGTTGATCCGGCGCGGCTTCCCATCCTCGCCGTACTCCACCGAAACCTGACTCTTGGCATCGGGCAGCAGCAACGCGTCGCGATGGTGCGGATCAATCTCGTGCCGAACCCGCACCGATTGCGCGGTCAACGCGTGGGCAATCGCCAACGGCAACGGCATCAGTGCTTCCGTCTCGCGGGTGGCATAGCCAAACATCATGCCCTGGTCGCCAGCGCCGACTTTCTTCTGCGCATTCGTGGTGCTATCCACGCCCAATGCGATGTCCGCGCTCTGCTCCTGAATCGCGACCATCACCCCGCACGTCCGACCGTCGAAACCGTAATCGGTATGCACGTAGCCGGTATTCGCAATCGTCTCGCGCACCACTTCCGCCACGTCCACGTACCCTTCGGTCCGAACTTCGCCCGCCACCACCGCCAGGCCTCGCGTCAACAGCGTCTCAATCGCGACCCGCGTGCTGCCCCGGTACGCCTCCGGTTCGAGGGCCAAAAACGCATCCAACAGCGCGTCGGAGATCTGGTCGGCGAGCTTGTCGGGGTGCCCGACGCTCACGCTTTCCGAGGTGTAAATTCTCATCGCTACAGGGCGAAGGGTACCAGTCGCACGCCGACCGCCGGGGTCACACGGACGCGCGTGCCGTGTCACGCGCGCCGAATCCGAACGTTCGAAGGCGCCTCCCACGTCACGCGTTCGCCCTCGCGAACGATCCGGATCGGACCGTGTCGATGCGGCACCTCCGCCGCCAACCGCCCGATCGACGTTGGCACCGGACGCACCACGAACGCGTCCGGATCGCCCGGCGTTTCGAGTTGAAGCCCCAGCAGATGCCGAATCGCGTAGATGCCCGCCGCCCCGCTCCAACTGTGGCACCGGCTCCCCACCCCGTCCTTCACCCGGCCGAAGCATTCCGGCAACGTGTCATCGCCGATCTCTCGCAAAAAGCCGTAATGATCGCGAATCACCGTCTCCGCCAGTTCCGTCCACTTCCCGCCCTCCGAACGGTCCTGCCCCGACGCGAGTTGCCGATGCGTGGCCTCCGCGAGTGCAGGCAGCAAAAACGAGAGGAAAAACAGCTCCAAATGCCCCGCGAACTGGGCGCTCGATGTCCCCTTCTCCCGGTTCGCTCGAATCGCCGGCTCGATCGCGGCGAGCATCCGGTCGTGATGCGCCGGGCTCCCCACGGATCCCCACAACGCGAGCACATTGAAGTGAAGCCCCGGCGTATCCGCGTCCAGGTAGGGTCGTAATCGCCCGGCGGTATCGTCCCACAACGTCGCGAACAGGGCGGCTTCCGTCTGGTGCGCCTCCGCCTCCCATCGCGACGCGTCCGCACCGATCGTACGGGCCAGCGCCGCCGTCCGTCGCGCCGCCACCACCCGCAGCACGTTGATCCCCGCGTGAGCCGTCCCCCGCCGTTCCGATTCCAAGCACCCCCAGTCGAAAAATGCGCGGTGCCGATTCAGACTCCAGAGGCCCGATTCGTGCACGTCCCCGTTCGAATCGGCCCCGTTCGAACCATTCCACGTCGGGCTATCCCAGATGCGCCCGATCGTCGGCCACACCTCCCGCACAAACGCGGTATCGCCCGTGTACGCCCAGTAATCGTGCGCCGCCACCAACCAAAGCAGGGTGAAATCCTCGTGCGGTTTGCGGAGCCAAGCCGGCGCACATCCCGGCAGTTGCCCATCCGCGCGCTGCGCCCGGGCGAAGGTCAGAAAGGTGCGTCGCGCCGTCCGCAAGTCGGCGGTCAACTGCAAATTCAGGTGCAGGTTCACCAGGCCGTCGCCGATGTAGCTCCCCCGCTCGCGCCACGGACAGTCCGCGTACGCGTCGTCGGTCGAGTACCGCAACGTATCCATGCTGACCCGATGGGCCCAAAGCACCAATGCGTCGCTGCTTTCAAAAACTGGTTGACAATCGGCCCAGATAAGCCGGTTCTTTATATGAACATCGCGAATCGCCACTTCCGAACCGTCCTCGGCCCGCGCCACGATCTGCACCGCCTTGCCGCCGCGCGGATGAAACAGGCTCAGGGCGTGCCGTCCCGGGGGCACGAGGAACCGGTCCACGCTATCCACGAACGGGTTCGAGCGGTAAAGCGCCACGGTACCGTCGTCGCGCAACCAGTCGTCGGTCGCCACGTCGATGATCGCCGGGGCCGTACTCTCGACCTCAAAACTTACGTGCCCGTGAAACTCGCCGGTGAAGGTAAAGGTCCACCCGGCGTGCGTCGCGTCGCCCAGCTCGCCGACCGCGTCGTCGACGGGTTTCAGCCAGCCCATGACCCGGGCCGGCGTCACCCGGGCTAAGTCGCCGTCAACCTCCCGCCACCCGATCGGCAATTCGCAAGTCGCGGGGGCGGAGTGCGCCTCCCGATCGCCCACCGGGCTTACCTGGATCGCCGCCGCGCAAGCCGCCTCGGGCCGGGCAGAAAATCGGAGCCCCGACTCGGCCGAAGCCCCGAGCAGGTACGCCCAAAACTCCGTCATCACCTCGACTTCACCGTAGAGCTCATTCCATCCGGATTCCAGATCCAGCGTCACCGTGCCGTGATTGCCCCGATCGCGATTCGTTTGCGGCCGCAACGTTTCGCCCCGAAAGTGCAACACGCTCCAAAAGCAGTCGATGGCCGTCGTCTGCCCGCGGGGGCTCCAGAGCCAGGTTCGGAACTTGACCCACGGCCGGCTCGGGGATTCGACGCCGTCTGCGCGGTTCATTTCCGAGTTCTCGGCCATAAACCCGACCCACGTCGCCGGTCCGCACAACCCGCCGGATCGGTGCAACTTCGCCGGTTCTATCCGGTCGAACGGCAACTTCGTTCCGCTGAACGCCTTCAGCTCGCCCCACGGACATTCGTCGGCGGCGAGCACCCGCACGGGAACCGGCGTCTCCGCGACGCGAAGATCCCGAATCTCTACCGGACCCTGGGCGAAGGAGTAAGCGGGCGCATCGTGGTGCCAGCCGAGGCCGAGGTGGGCCGTCCACGGCCCCGGCGTCAACACGGGTCCCGAGGCCAACCCGGTCAGCGCGGCGATGAATCCTGGACGCCCGTCCGGCATCGTTTGGAACGACGACGCACCGAAGAAATTGACTTCGACCGTGATCTCGTTAGGTCCGATCACGAGATATTCGGCGATCGGATGCGAATCGTACTCGGGAAACTGCGTCACGAATCGCCCCGGCCCGGTCGCCACAAACCGGCCGTTGACGATCAATCGGTAGCGCGTGTCGGCGAACAGGTGCAGTTCGGCCGGCACGACTTCGGCCAGGTCCATCCGCAACCGGAAGACGACGAACGCGTTCCGCGTCAACGGCGCATCGACCCAGATGTACTGCGCGCCGCGCAACGGGTCGGAGAGGGCATCGGGAGGAGCGGCAGGCGTCGTCGGTTGCGGCATGCGCGCAGTCTATTGGAACAAGTTTTGTTTCATCCGAGGGTCGCACGCAGCAACAAAAAAAGTGGGCCGACGGAAAACCGCCGGCCCACTCGGGAGCTGAACCGTAACGTTTAGCGGATGCCCGGGAAGCCCCAGCCGCCGCCGTTGACGTAGCCGTAGTACCAGTTCCAGTTGTTCACGTTGCGGCGGTCCACCCAGATGTTGCGGAACCATTGGATTTGGCCCTTCTTCATCGTGGCGGCGTGGCCATCGGCGAAGACCATCGGCGCCGTATTGGTGAATCGGTAGCGGGCGTGCGCCGCGCATTCCCATGCGCCGCTGGTGTTGGCACCGCAGTCGCTATCGAATACGGGCGAGTACACCGCCGAGCCGGGCGTGTACACATCGACGCCGTCGCGCTGGATCGTGCTCGGATCGCCGGGCGTGCCGAGGATCGGGCCGACCCACATGTTTTTGCCAGTCGTGGAACCACGGGTAGTTCCAATCGGCCGAGTTGGAGCCCTTCTCCATCATGATGATCTTGTCCGCCGGGGTATCGACCACCGACTGCGACACGCCCGGGTTGGCGTCGCCGCCGAAGTTGTCGAAGTTGTTGACGAACAGGCCCATGTGGACGCCGTAGCTAAACGACGCCCCGGTGGAGACGCCGCGTCGACCCGAGCGCGGGTTGCCCGGGCTGAGGAACACGCCTTCCTGGGCAAAGTTCTGCTCGACGCCGGCGCTGCTGACCGCACGGTCGCCGCTCTTGAGGTACGGGTAGACGGTGGTGGCCCAGGTGACGTGGCGATCGCCCGAACCGTACTCCGACTGCGCGAACGAGTCGTCGAAGTCGTTGGAGTACATCATCTGGCCGAGGCCGAGCTGCTTGATGTTGCTGAGCGATTGCGTCTTCTTCGCGGCGGCCTTGGCCTGGGCGAAAACGGGGAAAAGGATCGCGGCCAAGATGGCGATGATCGCGATGACGACGAGGAGTTCAATGAGCGTGAATGCTTTTCGATTCATTCCGATGTCTCTGCGTTGAGCGGTGCTGCGGTTGAGTCCCTGACGTCGAGGCCGCAGGGAAAAATGACGGAGAAGTTCTCGGGGCGATGCCCCTGAATGAGGTTCAAAACGGTTTCCGTGGCGTAGCGCGCCATCTCGAAGATGGGCTGGCGCACGGCGGTGAGGCGCGGTTGCGTGGTCTCGCAGTAAGCGGTGCTGTCGAAGCCGACGATGCTGAGTTCGCGCGGCAAGGTCACGCCGATATCGGTCGCGCGAGAGATGAGGGCACCGGCGGTGCGTTCGCTCCAGCCGATGATGGCGGTGTGCGGCGGCCGGGCCCGCCACCATTCCGCGAACTCGGGCACGTCCCAGGTCCACTCGAGCACGTCACGTTCGGTCGGCACGCGATGCGTCAGTTCGGTCATCGCGAGCAAAAACGCCGCCTTGCGCTCTTGGCAATCGGGCGAGGTGGTGTCCTCGCGCTCGTGGACGAACGCGATGCGCCGGTGGCCGAGCGCGACCAGATGTTCGACCGCCAGCCGAATGCCGCCGACGTTGTCGCACGCGACGAAGGCGGCATCGCTGGACTCGCCGGAACTCGGTTCGCCCGTCGATGGCGCGTTGAGCGCGACAATCGGAATTGGACAGTCGTGGATGAGTTGCAGCGTTTCGGCATTGCGCGCGAGCTTGCACCAGACGACGCCATCGAGCTGACCATCGCCCAGCGATCCGAGGATGTCGTCGTGCTGAAGTTCGGGCAGGATGGTGAGGCGGTAGTGGTTTTGGAACAGGACCGATCCCACGCCCTCCAGCAGGTGCATATAGTAAAGCGGCCCGGCGGCGAAGGAGCCGAAGTTTTCGAAGATGAGCCCGACGGTTCGGGTGGATTGGGTGCGGAGATTCCGGGCGAGGACGTTCGGGCGGTAGTTCAGTTGTTCGGCAATGGCGCGGATTTGTTGGGCCCGTTCGTCACTGACGCGGACACTTTTGCCGCGTCCGTGGAGGACTTTCGATACGCTGGCGGTCGAGACTCCGGCCGCCTTCGCCACATCGCGAATGGTGATGCCCATGGGGTTTAGCGCTTGTCGTTTCCGGGGCCGGAGGTGCCGTTGAGCTTCATCATCTCTTTCATCTTCGCCTTGCCCTCGGGGGTCAGGCTGGCGTCGTTGTCGATGGCCTTGGCGCGGTCAGCGTTGGCTTTTTCGATGTCGGCCTGACTCGGCTCGTTGGTGGGGTTGCTGTCGCATCCACCGATGGCGAGGGCGGCGGCGAGCAGGATTGTCGCGGCGAGGGCAGGTTTGAGATCGAATCGCTTCATCGGGTTCGCCTCCATGTTCCGGCGGGCCGGATTAATGGTTTAATCGTCTTTGATTATACGATCAATCACGGGGATTTGGTAAGGGGGCGCCAGATTTTTTGTGCGGGCGGCGGGCGGGGCGTTCCACGCACCGGGTTCCGGATGGCAGGCGGGACCTGATCCGTTGGTCAGACTCGGTTGACGTACCGTCAGCGGCGGGTGCGGTCGAGTTCAGCACCGGATGGCGATCATCGGCTTGGCCGTTCTGTTGTTTGTTCGTAAAGTGAGGGCTATTTGAAAGGAATCCAGTCCGTGACTTGCGCGAGGAGCTGCATTGCTTTTTGCTTCCGCATCGCCTTCTGTTCCTCCAAATCTTGGACTGAAGGCCAACCGGAAACATTGCAGTGCTTTTCTGGCGGTTCGGAAGGTGTAACGTCAAGCCCACATTCTCGCACGGAGCCAGCCTCGAAGATTGCAGCACCGAACGTCTCGTCGTGCCCGAGATAGAGCTTAGCCAAACGCTCAAGTTCGGCCGGAAACGAACCGCACCTTGCGGCCGAGAGTTCGCCGTTTAATGGTGGAAAGAACGCTCTCCAATTCGCACCGCTCGCGTTCTTTTTATTTGAGCCATCCACGAATCGGGCCAGTTTTTCTTCGTCCGCTACAGTGTCATTGAGACCCGAAGGCAGCATCAACGATCTCCCTGATTTGTTGCAGGACAGAATCCGGAACGACGCCTGCCTTAAAGGAGGCCATCGCGTGCCCGCTGAATGACTCGTTGATCCAAGCGTAGCCGATCCTGTTGTTCGCGTAGACGCTCACGGAGATCGCGTGCCGCCTTCCGAATGTCCAGTCGAACGCCATCGCACCATCGTCCTCAACGACGATCTCAGGCGATGGGATATCGTCAGGCAGTGCGTAAAGAAATTCGGTCGCTGCCCGAATCGTTGCGGAATCTACGGGTACGTAACTTTCGGCAAGTGCCTCCATGACTTTAGACGATGCAGCACTGGCCCTCGGGCTAACGGCACTCGAGTAGCCGGTGTACTCGGAGAATTCTTGTAAGCGACTATCGAGATGCTTTGCGTAGTCCGAAGCTCCACGCAGGTCAAGAGTTATTGGAACGGGCCGGCTTAACGGAAAGGTTACTGATACATTTGCAAGCATTTCTCTGTAATTGCCTCCTTGAAAAGTTCATTCTTGAATAGACGCAGGGTCTTGACTGCCTCGATTATTGCATCCCAATTTTCCGGTTCAATACCCAACTCCTGGTAAACGGCAAGGTCAAGTATTGCACCGGAAGCGGCGCTTGAGGATAGCACTACTTGAAAGCCTGCGTGATGTAAATCACTACGGCCGGCGTAGTTGATCAGGAAGCTGTTTATTTTAACTGAATCATTCCACGCATTGCTTCTTGCGATCGTGAAGTAGTCACTCAGTTCCCACAATGATCCTGGCTCAATACCGGGATCAATGTGATTGATGTACCTCAGGCTCAGTTGCAGGACGCTCCTAACCGGAACAAATGATCGGAAAGTGTCCCAAAGACCTTTCACGTGTGGGATGTAGTCATCAAGATTGGTGTACGGCGTCAATCGATTGAATGAAAAGCCTTGCCTCCTCACCTGAACAAGTTGCTTACCGTCCAACGACCAAAATCTTAGCGCGTTAAGGGTAGGAAGACCAGACTGTACAGTTTCGTTCTCGTTGTATTTAACCTGTATCTCGTGAACCCACTGCTTTTCCATTTTTGGGTACTCGTTACCGAATGCATCCGTTGCCGCAGTCAACACGGACTGTACGTCAAACTGCGGACCAAGGTCGCAATCTAGATCAATGACCGCTTCAACAATCGGCGCTTTAGCGAGGTGCAACGGCTCAATTTCCATCTAACGTCACGTACATAATACCCGCTCAGCGGCCAAATAGCCTTGATATCGAGATATGTGGTCAGCCTTGCACGCCTGGTCCGTTTCGAAAGCACACGTACCGCTGCTTTCCGGCGACATCCTGAACACCGCGCAGAAGAAGACACTAAACGTCATTAGATTATAGTTGTACCGAATAAAATAGATTTTAAGATCAATATCATCGACGAAGATTGAAAAACGCTTCACGTAACCCGGTTTTCGATTTTGTAGTCTATGGAGAAACGCACAACTGGTCAGTCTTTACCACGCCTGAGCCTGTCGCGAGACATGCTCGATGGAAGGACCGAGACTCATTCGTTCTGTGCGATCGTCCATCCTCGGGTTTCTACTCCGTGTGCGTTGTCCCTTTGCTGCGGTTGTAGCCGGCCGCGTGATTTCCTTGCCATGTAGCCCCAAGGTTCTGGGTGACTTGACGTCGCCGGTGGTTGATGTCCGGTTTGGATCGGATGGGGGACACGGAAGCGCATGCGTGGGCATCGTGGAACGAGAGGATCGTGATCTGATCTTGAGCGTCGCACGGCCCATCGTGAAAAGGTTTGGCAGTATGCCGGTTTCACGCTGGCAGGCGGAACGCCTGCCCCACATGCTCGTTTGCACACGGCAGTTCCACGCGCAAGTTTCCGGATGGCAGGCGGGCGGAGGGGGATTTTTAGGATTCCAGCCTGAGCAACCGTATCAGTTTGAGACTGCCGAGTCCGTCCTTCATTGCGTTGCGGGCGGAACGGATGCGGCGTTTGGGTCGTAAGTGCCGGGATACCGGCGACCGGTTGGTCGGTAGTTCGGCATTCCGGGGTACGTAGCGAGCCAAATCGACTTTTGTCCGGGCACCTCGGCACCCCGAATCTGCGCGACCGGGACGCGCTTGAATGTTCCATCACGGAACATGACGAGGTGGAAACCGGTGACTTCATAGCGGGAGCGGACACCTTCCGCGACTCGGCTGACCGGAACCCGGGTTCGGTGTTCGTAGAGCGAAGAGAAGAAGGCGACGGGCGCTCCGTACAGGTGGCCGCCAGTCCTAAAGGTCGGGACATCAGGCGCGCGCTGCTCAACTATTTGAGAGCGATCCTGATCGGGGACGCGCCACAGGTCGGCTGGTACGGCGTGCTCGTTCCAGTCTGCATTGCGCAGTGCCGCGAGCAATCGACGAGCCCTGGCCTCCGTTTCCACCAAGTCGCCGACTTCGGCGAGGTTTGGCGCCGTATGGTCGATCGTGCGGGCGGGGGTGGGTGAACCCTGCCCCGAGATCCGCACCGCGACTCCGACCGCGATCAATATCATTCCGCCAGCGATGGCAAAGGCATTCATGGAACCTCTCGGTGCATAGAACGTTACGCGCCGGGCAGGCGTACGGTTCCGATTGACGGAAAGACGAAGGACTACGGGCATCTTGATGACCGATTGGTAGCCATCCGGCTGGCAGGCGGGACGCCTGCTCCATGCGCTTGTGTGCATACAGCGGGCGGGGTGAGTTGGCCTACGCGCAATTTTCCGGATGGCAGGCGAGGCGGTTACTCCACACACAAGTTTCCGGATGGCAGGCGAGACGGCTACTCCACTCGCAAGGTTCCGGATGGCAGGCGAGACGCCTGCCCCACGCGAAGGTTCCGGGTGGCGGGCGGGACGCCTGCTCCATGCGCAAGTTTGCACACGGCGGGTGGGGCGGCTGCCTCGAGGCAGGGGGTCTTACGACTTCTTGCCTTGGTCGAGGTGGAGCATCGTCCCCATGAGGGTTTTCTCGGCTCCGCCCGCATCACCCGACTGCAGCGCGCGGAGGGCCATCGTGACCTCTTGCGCTTCGGAGGCGCGGCCCTGCTGGGTCAGGAGCATCTGGGTTTTTTGCAGTTCCTCCATCGCCACCATTTGGGTGATGGCGCCGGTCTTGAGGCCCATGACCGTCTTTTCCACCACGCGGCTGGCGAGGGCGACCTGGGCCGCACCGGCCACGCGGGGGTCCTGCGGGGCGGAGTACCGGGCCGAATCGGCGGTGAATTCTAAGATGAAGTCGATATCGACGCTCCGGATTCCGCCGCCGCCGAGATCGTCGTAGCTCAGTTTTCCGGCGGCGACGCGGTACCAGCCGAGCGGGTGGTTTTTGAACTCGAAATCGAACACTTGCGAGATGGTCGCGCCGCGTTCGAGGTCGGCGAGGGGCACGGTGACTTCCTGATTTTCGGCGGCGGATTGCGGGCCGCGCATCGTGACCCAGCGCGCGGGCTTGATGCTGAGCTGGAGGTTGCGGGCGGCGACGGTCATCAGCTTGTCGAGCTCGACGCGGAAGACCTCGGGGATCATCTCCGGCCGCGGAATGAAGTAGTAGTTACCGCCGGCGCGCTTCGCCATGCTGGCGAGGAGCTCTTCGTTATAGTCCGGCCCGAAGCCGAGAAAAGTGACCGAGATGCCACGTTGTTTGATGTCGGCGGCGTGGGCGACGAGGGCGGAAAAGTCTTTGATTCCGGCGGTGGGGTCGCCATCGGTCAGCACCACGAGGCGGGTGGCACGGCCGCCATCGGTGACCGAGAGCACCTGCTGGGCGCCGAGGGCGAGACCGTCGTACAGGTTGGTGGTGTTGCCGGGCATCAGCCGCTGGATGCCCTCCTTGATCGGTTGCTTCTGGGTGACCCGTTGCGGCGCCATGAGCACATCCACCGTTTCTTCGAACGTCACGATGCTGAGGATGTCGTTCGGGCCGAGCATATCGACGACATGGCTACATGCCTGCTTGACGTATTCGAGCGGCATGCCTTCCATCGAGCCGGAACGGTCGATGACGAGGCAGAGGTTGAGCGGCGTTCGGCCGCCGGTGGCGACGCCCGCGCCGGGGATGGATCCCGCTCCGGCTCCGGCCCCGGATCCGGCTCCGGCGGTCAGTTCGAGGAGGAATTGTTCGCGCGCGGGGCCGTTAGCCATGGTGGCGGTTCGGCCGGCGATGACCTCGGTCTTGAGGCCATCGAACGCGACCGCCGCCTGCATCGCCATCGTCTTGAGCGGATCGAAGGCGGCCATGGCCTGCGTCTTCAGCGGATCGTGCGCGGTGGGGGCGACGCCGAGTTGCGTACGGTTCGGGTCGAAGCGTTGGGTGCGGTTATCCATAGGGGGCTCGCGGGCGGAAGGGTCGAAACTTTAGACGGGTTCAACGCGGAAATTCGTGCCACCGATGCGGATGACATCGCCGGGGCGGGCTTCGGCGGTGGGGATGCGGGCCCCGTTGACGAAGGTGCCGTTGGTACTGCCGAGGTCTTGCACCATGACGCCGCCGGGGGACGGGCTGATCTGGGCGTGGCGGCGCGATGCCTGGCCATCGTAGGCCATCGGCCACTGGGGGCTTCCCCGGCCAAGTTCGACGGGCCCATTGATGGCGATGACTTGGCCGGCCATCGGGCCATCCAGCACCCGCAGTCCGAATCCGGTGCTTACGGGCGCGGCAGCGTAGGCCATGGTCGGCTGAAGATTGGCGGCGGGCATCGCCTGCGTCGGGGCAAGGTTCGGGATGGGCGCGGCGGGGTTTGGGAAGCCCTGGGTGGGGATTCCTTGGCTCGGGTTGCCTTGGGTCGGGTTGCCTTGGGTGGGGATTCCGGGAGATGCGGGGGCGGCGAAAAGGCCGGAGCTCGCGGAGGCGTGCGGTCCGGCGACGCGGTGGTCGGGCAATTTCACGGGCGAGGCACCGGCGCGCATCTGAAACTGGAGCGCGAAGTTGCCGATCTGGACCACGTCTCCGGGCCGAAGGACCGACGAGTGGATGCGGTGGCCGTTGACACCGGTCCCCATCGCCGTGCCGCCGTCGTAGAGGACATACTGGCCCTGCTCGCGGCGGATGACGGCGTGGGCGGGGGCGACGTTCGGATCGCCGAAGAGCGGGATCTGGGCGCCTTCGCTCCGGCCGATGAAGTTTTCGGCGTAGTCGAGGGACCATTCGCGGCCTTCGTTCCGGCCGAGTTCCATCCGAAGCCATGCGCTGCGGGCCAAACGATCAACGAGGCCGATGAACAGAGAGATGAGGGCGCCGCTGAGCGTAAAGTACACCGCCCGCGAGACATCGCCGACCTCCGTTACTTGGCCGGCGGGCACGTTGTTCATGGTAATTTGCAGGCGTCCGAGGGCTACTCCGATCGGATCGAATAGGATTCCGCCGACGGCACCGGCGATGGCTCCGCCGACGAGGCCCTGGACCATTCGCTTGACATTGAGCGAACTACCGCCGATTCCTGCGCCGAGCATAGCGGCGATCGGGGTGAGGGCGATGACTCGGGCGATGGGATTGTTTTCAATCTGTCCCGCATATAGAACCCCGATGACAAAGGATCCAATACCACTTCCTACGGATGCGCCGACCATGCCAAAGAAGAGGGACAGGAGCGCGCTGCGGGCGAGGTTGATGCGGCCGCCTTGCTGCAGGCCGTTCATGGCGCCGATCGCCACGCCGACGAGGGCGGCGTGCAGGTACATGATGACGCTTTCCCACTGCATCCACGCGGCATCACCGTAGCGGGGGGAGCTGGGTTCCATGATTGCCCAGGCCACCATTCCGGCGGCGGCTCCCACGATGAACCGGAGCGGAAGGCCGAACGTCATGGGCGGGGGGCCTCGAACCGGAACGCGACTTCGCCGAATTGGACGCGGTCGCCGGGGCGGACGGGGGTGGGGGCGGTGATGCGTTGGCCGTTGACGTAGGTGCCGTTCGAGCTTCCGAGATCGGTGACGATGAGTTCGGGTCCGCTGAGCCGCAGTTCGGCATGGCGCCGGGAGACGGTGGATTCGGTGGTGAGGCTGAGGCCGAGTCCGGCTTCGCGGCCGACGGTGGTGACCGGTTCGAGCGGGATGACGTCGCCCTGCAGACTCACCAGGCTTGGGGCGGCCACGGCGGGCCCGGCGAGACTGATGCCGCCCGGCGCGGCGCTTGTCACGGGCTTGCCTGTCAAGGGGTCGCCGGCAATTGGGTCGCTTGCGGTCGGGTCGAGTTGGATTTTTTGGACCGGGATCGGGGCCTGCGGGGTGCGGAGCGGGACGGGGTTGCCCGAGCTCAGCGGAGCATCGCCGGGCTTCGGAATCTGGACGCCGAGATTCTCCAGTTCCGCATCGACCTTCGACTTATTCTTGTTATAGTATTGGAGTAAGAGGTATCCGCCGCCGATGACAATGCCGAGGCCGACGAGAAAGCCCAGGATGTTGCCCAACTGGATTCCGCCCCCGGAATCGTCCGCTTTCGCCTGGGCAGAGTCCGGCTTTGTACCGTCTTCGGCCGTGGCGGAGGCTTTGCCGTCGGACGGTTGGGCGTCGTTGGCCGAGGGAGCGGTCTCGGGGGAGGCGGTGGCGGCCCCCGCGATGCTGGCCACCAGTTCCGGGACGGGCTCCGACCGCTTGAGTCTGATCGGGAAGATCTGCTTGGACTCGGTGGGTTTGCCGTCGCGATTAAATCGGATGCGGACCGCGACCTCGGGCGGCGTCAGGTTGGGTAGTCGGATGACGCCGCGCATGCTGGGATCGAGCAGGAACTCATCGGTGCGGCCGGCGTTGGTAACGCTCACCTGGGCGGCGGCGACGGGCTCCCCACCCGATTCGATGCGGAGCCGCGCCATCGCGATGCGCTTGAAGGCGGCCGATTCGACGGTCCAGCTGTCGGTGACGTCCTTGAGTGGGCGTTCGGCGAGGTTGCCGGTGGCTTCGTCCAGCACGTAGATGCGCTCGGTGGGCGCGTGGCCGACGGTCTCGAGTTCGATCTCGAATTTTTCGGTTTTGCGCGCCGTTTCGGGAGGATCGGCCAAGGGGCCGGGGGCGATCCACGCCAGACGCGGGCCGGGGGTTGTGAAGTTGAGCGTGAGGGTGGCGGCGGATGCGATGCCCGACGCCGCTAGGATGCAGAGCAAGAGAACGGCGCGGAACATGCGTTGATTATATGGGTACGCGCCGCCGGAAGGCGATCCGCAATTTCGGAAGCCATGTAGCCGACCGGGCCGATGTGCTGGGCGCACAGATCGCCCGCCGCTCCGTGCCAGTACACTCCGCAGCTGGCCGCGTCCATCGGCATGAGGCATTGCGCGACGAGGGTTCCGAGCACGCCACTGAGCACGTCGCCGGCCCCGCCGACCGCCAAGCCGGGGTTTCCGGTCGGATTGACCTGCATGGGATGGCCGGGGCTGCCGACCACCGAGTACGGGCCCTTCAGCACGATCGTTTGGTCGAATTGCTCGACCGCCGCCTGCACGGTGCGGAAGCGGTCGTGCTGGATTTCGGCGATGCTCAGCTGGAGGAGCCGGCTCATTTCGCCCGGGTGCGGGGTGAGGATACATTCGGTATGCGGTAGACGCACGCCGAGGCCAAGTGCGTTCAGGGCGTCGGCATCGATGACGCAGGGGACGTCCCAGTCTTGCCAGACGCGGGCGAGGAACTCGAGGACTTGCGGCGCGTGGGTGAGGCCGGGGCCAAAGACGGCGGCGTGGGTTTTTCGTTGATCTCGTAAGACGTCGGCAGCCTCGGGGCTCACGATGCCGTCTTGGCCGGGGAGCTCGACGAGGATGGCCTCGGGCAGTTGGATGCTCACGGCGTCGCAGACTTCGCGTACGCCGGCGACGGTGACGAGTCCGGCACCTGCGCGCAGGGCGGCGCGGGCGGCCAAAATTGCCGCTCCACGGTACCGACGGCTTCCGCCGACGATCAGCACGTTGCCGTGGTCGCCCTTGTGACAGTTGCGCATCCGCTCGGGCAGGATGTTGGCGATCATCTGCGGTTCGAGCACCCGGGCGAATGTCGGTTCGTGCAGCAGGGCACTCGGGATGCCGATGTCGTGGACGGTCCAGTAGCCCGAGTGCTCGATGCCGGTGCCCTCGAACAGGAACGGTTTCGGTAAGCCGAAGGTGACGGTGCGGAGGGCCCAGACGCTTTCGCCGAGCTCTTCGCCGGTGTCGCAGTGGATGCCGCTGGGCACGTCGATGCTGAGTACGGGGACTCCGCTTCGGTTCACGGCTTCGATGGCGGCACGGATGTGGCCGCGGACTTCGCCGGCCGCGCTGACTCCGAGCAAGCCGTCGACGATGAGTTCCCGGGCGGCGAGCATTTCGAGCTTGCGGGACCAGCGGGCGTCATCGACGAAGATGGGCTGCACTCCGTGCGCGCGGGCACTGAGCATGGCGGCGCGGGATTCATCGCGCATCTCGGGCTCGATGGCGGCGACGAGGCATTCCACGCTGTATCCGGCGTCGCGGGCGAGGCGGGCGAGCACGAAGGCGTCGCCGCCGTTGTTGCCCTTTCCGCACAGGACGGTGATGCGTCCGGGCTCGGGGAGCATCTCGCGGAGCGATTCGAATACGGCGAGGCCGGCCCGCTCCATGAGCACCATCGGGGAGAGATTGAACTCCGTACTCGCGCGGCGATCAACCTCTTTGAGATGTTCAGCGTTCGCGATCCACATGAAGCCCTACGGTTGCACCGGTACTACGCGGCGGATTTCGATAAGGTTTGCGCGTTGAGTTGGCGGAATTCGCCCCCGCATCCGAGATGGAGGTAGACGCGATCGCTGCGGAGGGGTTGTACGCGGTGCAGGATGAACCCGCAGCGGGCGCACGGGTACTGAAACCGGCGTTCGCGGGGCTTGCGTTCGACGGGGAGTTTATGGCGGACGATCGGCGGGTAGCCCATGGCGCGCATCGCGGCTTGCCAGGCGGGGCCGTGATTCGCGGCGGCGGGTCCGTACCGATCGACCGCGTACAGGTGGGCGTACTCGTGCACGAGGGTCTCGATCACGTCGGGGAGTTCGCGCAGGACCCGGGCGCTGAGCACGATTTCGCCAATGCGCCAGCGGGCGAGCCCGGCGGACACGCGGAGTGCCTTCCAGGTGACAGTGACCTCGAACCGGACCGGATGGGACGCGCGAAGTTCGGCGAGTTTGGCCAGGATCGGCCCCTCGAACGCGTTGAGTCGCGCACGTTCTTCCGCAGTGAGGCGGTGGGGGTAGGCGATCACTCCGTTAATGACGGATTAGAAGCCGCCCATGTTGCCAAGAGATTTACCGAACATGCTGCCGGTGCCGACGTCGCTGACGATGTTGAACCATTTGGGCGTGCGGTACTTGCCGCAGATGGCACCGAGCTTTTGGTCGGCCCGGGCAAAGTAGCGGTCGATGTTGCCGTAGCTGCCGTTCTTCATCTGGTTGAGCTGCTTCAAGGCCTCTTCTGGATTGCTGGACAGATCGTTGAGGATGCCGCCGAGGTCGCCCATGACGCCCGGAATTTCGTTCATCGCCTGGCCGAAGTCGCTGGCGAGCGGCTGGCATTCGGCGGGGGGCGGCACGGAATGATAGAACTCCATCAGTTCTTGCCATCGGGGGCGCAGGTCGAGGATTTTGCCTTTGGTGTAGTCGGCGGGAGGGGTATCGCCGTCGCCGCCTTCGGCTTGGTCGTAGGGGTTCATGAGGCCCATCCCGGCGCCGAGGACGCTGGCCTTTTGCATGAAGACCATCATTTCCGCGGATTGGTCGCCGCTGATGGTGACCTTGCGCCGCTCACATTCTTCGAGATGCTTGAGCCAGGCGTACACGTCGGCGGGCATTTGCGGCGGGGCCTCGGCGGCGAGATTGGTGACGGGGGGCGGCGGCGTGCCTCCCTTCATCAGGCTGGGATCCGGCGCGGTGCCCTTGGCGCGGATGGATGGCACGGCGGGCGCGGTCGCCCCGAAGCGGAGCAATCCGCCGGCAACGGCTCCCACGACGCCGGCGATCACGGTGACCAGTACCCCAATGACGATCATCAGCTGCTGCTGGCGTTTGCGTTGGGCGGACATGGCGTCCGCCAATTGGGGTGGCAAGGATGACATGATGGGGGCCTTACCCATTTGGACGCGCGGTCAGGCAGGATTCGTTCCGGGCTGGGCGGTTGCGCGCGAAGGGAGTTTTGTAAACGGCGCTTCGAGGAGCGGATAGGCGAGCACGCTGAGCATTCCGACCAGGATCGCGCTGGCGAAGGTGACCAGAACCAAGGCATCGGTGGGGACGCGTTTGGCCAGGAGCAGGGCCATGAGCCGGATGAGCGGCATGTGCAGGAGATACAGCGTGAAGGACCGCTGGCCGATCCACACGAGCGGCGGCCACGCGAGGGCGCGGGCGAGCACGCTCTCGCGACCGGCGCGCAACAGAAGGATTGACCCGATGGCGACCGCGATCATGCCGTACGGTTTGTGCATCACGAACCCGCCGATGATCCACGGGGTGCCGGTCGCGTCGCGATACGGTAGCCAGAATCCGACGGCGAGCGCGATGAGGCCGAGGCCGGCCAGGAGATTCGGGCGGACGGTGGCGGACTGAACCATCCGCACCGCCGCGAGCATCGCCCATGCGCACGGCGCGAGGACGGACGGAACGGCGTACCAGTACACCCAGACGATCTCTGACGGGTACTGGATGGCCTGGACGAGGCCGTACGTCCACCACGCGCCGCTGATGACGCCGGTGACGGCCAGCAACGCGCGCGGTCGGGACAACCAAGGCAGCATGAGGGCCACCGCGAGGTACAGCTGCATCTCCAGCGCGACGCTCCACAGGTGGGCAGAGATCTCGAAGATGTGGGCCGGAAAGAGGTTGTGCACCAGAAAGACATGGGTGAGCACGTCGAACCCGTCGGTGCGACGCCCGAGGGCGCGTGCGACCATCGGCGTGAGGGTGACCAACGTGAGACTGGAGAGCACGATGTAATACGGCGGCAGGATCCGCCAGGCGCGCTTGGCGAGAAACGGTCCGGTCCGGTGCGGCGCATCGGGCCGAAACGCGTGGGGCAAGGCCAAACAAAAGCCGCTCAGGATAACGAACATCACCACGAAGAGGTGGCCGGTCGAAAAGATGCGGGCCTGCCACGTCAGCTCGCGGCCACTACTAATGAAGAAAAATTGAAACGCGTGATAAAGCAAGATGCCGATGGCCGCGACCGCCCGAAGCCCGTCGATATACTCCAGTCGCGATGGCTTTTGAATTGTAATTTTTGAGAAGTTATCCATCACATTACGTTATACATGGACAATGCCTCAAAGTTCAATCTTTTTCTGCGCCGTCGGGTTACGGAAGGGTTTAGCAATCGCTCGGTTTGAGTGCCAAGGACCCATGTCAAGCAGGATGGCTAGTATTTTTACTGGTTTTACACATCGGATGATCGTTTTCGCGATGAGTTGTTGGAGAATTCGGTCTCAACGAATAACGCAATGTTCACTGCCGCTCTGACCGATTTCTTTCGACTGCGCCTCCAGGACGCGATCGTCCATGAGGTTGGCTTGCCGTTGCGCCCCAGCGTGGACCGTTACCTGGCAGAGCTTTTGGTGCGGTTTACGCGGACCACGGAGACGTTTTCCCTGCAAGATGAGCACGGCCGGCCGATCACGCGGCTGTCCGAGATGCTGGAGCATGGCGACGTGCGGGCGCGAGCCTGGTCGTTCCGCCGGGAACGCGACGTTCACAAGCACATTGGCGACGTGTTGCTGTTTTGGTCCGGCGTGTTTCCCGAATTTCTGCGGACGCGGGATGCGGAGGACCAGTGGATCGAGCCGCATCGGCAAGGTCCGGCGAGTTACCTCATTGCCGCAAGCTACCGGGTTCCGCCGTGCGACTCGGAGGCGGAGACGCTGCACTGGCTGAGCCGGGACTTTGAGGGGTACGCGTACGCGCTGAAGTCGGTTCGGAAGGCGTTCGGGGCGTAGCGTTCCGCTAGTCTTTGAACAGCGGCACGAGGCGGGCCCGGACGGCGCCGGAGGTCGCGAGGATTTCGCGCAGGAATGTGCCCTCCGACGTGGAGTAGATGAACGCGCGGCCCGTCGGCGACGCCAAGCGCGCCACCGTGACGCAGTCCGACAGGAGGATGCTTCCCCGCCCGCGCTGGCCCTTGGCGGGGGTGAGCACGAGGCTGAGGATGCCGCTCTGATTCTCGGCGGGAATGCTGGGCGCGCGGAGTTCCTGATTGAACTCGAACAGCGGATTGATGATCGAGTCGCGCGGGCTCAGTTCGGGGAGCGAGGTCAGGGTGCGGTACTCGCCGGTACGGAAGTTTACCTCTCCGAACAGGAGCGGGGCGTACGTTTTGGGAGCTTGCAGTTGGAACACGCCGTTTCCGTCGGCGGTGAATCCGGAGAGGAAGAAGCCTTGCTGGGCCACGAGGTCGAGGTTTTCGACCCGCGTGCCGGAGGGGCCAATGATGGCGAGGCGGGCGGCGCGATCACGTTCGCACACCACCACCGCCGCCACGCGTTCGGTTTCCGACGTGCCGATATTGAGCGATCGGGCCACGACGTCGGTGAGAACAGCGCGCGGCGACTGTCCGGACGGGCAGTACACCAGCTTCCAGATGAGTTGCGTATCGTTGATGTCGCCGCCCTTTTCTTGGCCCGTAGCGACCTTGACCAATCCGTCGCCGGCGGGGCCGATCGGTTTGACGTCGAGAATCGTTTCTTCTGGTCCTGCGCGGTAGAGGGTGTCGCGAACGCCGGTTTCGACGTTCCAGCGGTAGGCGGCGTCGGCGTTCGGTTCTGAACGTTGGCCGGTGGCGAATGCGCGTTCGAGCACGTAGGACCCAACGCTGGACTTCTCGGAATAGAAGACATGCTTGCCGCTCCCGCTGAACTCGAAGGTGGCGGCACCGAGGGAGGCGATGCGCTGGCTGGGGCCGGCGATGTAGTAGTTATCGCCGAGTTTGACGCAGTACTTGGGATCGGCGAGTGCGGTCGCGAGGACGGTGAGGAGGGCGATCGACGTCGGCACGATGGCTCTACCATAGCACGGAGAATTGGGCAAAAAATCGCCCGGCCAGACAGAGTCTGAGCGGGCGATTTTGGGTTGGATCCGCGGGAAAGATCAGCGTTTGACGAACTGGAAGCCGCGTCGCGCTTTCTTGCGACCGTACTTCTTGCGTTCCTTCACGCGCGAGTCGCGGGTGAGGTAGCCGTGGGCGCGGAGTTCCTTGCGGAGGGTTTCGTCGTAGGTGACGAGGGCACGGGCGATCCCGAGTCGGACGGCACCGGCTTGGCCGGCGATGCCGCCGCCCTTGGTGGTGGCCTTGACATCCCATCGGCCATCCATTTGGAGGGCGACGAGCGGGCTCTTGACGAGGATTTCGAGCACGGGGCGACCCAGGTAGTGCTTAAAGTCTCGGCCGTTGATGGTGATGTTGCCTTCGCCGGGCGTGATCCACACGCGGGCGATGGCGCTCTTTCGGCGTCCGGTGCCGTAGTTGGTTTCTGCCATGCGTTAGTTGGTTTCCTCGACCGGGTTGGCCTCGGCCTTTTTGGTTTTCGACTCTTGTCGAACGTTGAGCACTTCGGGTTGTTGGGCTTCGTGGGGATGATCGGGTCCCGCGTAGACCTTGAGCTTTTTGAAGATTTGCTTGCCGAGTTTGGTCTTGGGGGTCATGCCCCAGACGGCCTTTTCGACGAGTTTGACGGGGTCGTTTTCCAGCATTTTGCCGCGCGAGACGTTGCGCAGTCCGCCGGGCCAGCCGGTGTGCCAGTAGATGAGTTCATCGCGCTTGTTGCCGGTGAGGGCGACTTTATCGGCGTTGATGATGACGACGAAGTCGCCGGCATCCATGTTGTATTGGAAGTTGGGTTTGCCTTTGCCGCGAAGGACCTGCGCGACTTGGCCCGCGAGTCGACCGATGGGGATTCCCGCCGCGTCGACCACGTACCATTTGCGGTCGGTGTATTCGCCTTTATTCGTATAGGTTCGATTCATGATTGCCTCCCGGTAAACCGGAGTAGAAGTCTTGGTTTTGTCGGCTGTCGACCGGGTGGCGTCCGTAGCGAATTCGCATGAGACAGAGGCCGCGGGCAGGGAGCACCACGGGCCACTGGATGGAATTCCGCTCCTGAGGGTTCAGGAGTTTGCTGACCTCTTCGACGGGTCGTTTTCCGCGTCCTACTTCGAGGATTGCGCCGGCCATTCTGCGCATCATTCCGCGCAGGAAGGCCGTACCGACCACGTCCACCCACACTTCATCTCGCGTTTGGTTGACATCGAAGCGGAAGATCGTCCGCGTGGTGTTGACCACGTGGGGATCGAGCTCCTCCGTAAACGCGCGGAAGTCGAGTTGACCGACGAGGGCCGAGGCGGCTTCGCGCATGCGTTCCAGGTGGAGGGGTCTTCCGTAAAAGTGGACGAACCTTGCCCGGTGGGCATCTCGCGGGGCGACTCCGATGCGGTACCGGTAGGTCCGGTCAACGGCGCAGAACCGACTATGAAAGTCGGGGCTGGTTCGTTTTGCATCGCGCACGCACAAGTCGGGGGGTAGCACGCGGTTGAGGATGTTGGGCCATTTTTCGACCGGGATTTTGGTCTCGGTGTCGAAGTGGCAGACTTGGCCTCGGGCGTGCGCTCCGCTATCGGTGCGGCTGGCTCCGTAGATCTCGATTTCCTCGCCCGAGATTAAGCGAACAGCTTCCTTCAAGGTGCCTTGGACCGTTCTCTGTCCAAGTTGGGCGGCCCAGCCGCTAAAGTCGGTGCCGTCGTAGGCAACGGTGAGTCGGATACGCATGGCGCGGGGCCTGCGGATTAGTCAACGAGTTCCAGTACGGCCTGCGTGGCGGCGTCGCCGCGTCGGGGGGCCAGTTTGGTGAGGCGGGTGTATCCGCCGGGTCGGTCTTTAAATCGCGGTCCGACTTCGTCGAACAAGTGCTTGACGAGGTCTTCTCCGTTGATGAGGCTGCGTTGTTGCAGGATCTCGACGCGTTCGCTGGCGGTTTTGCCGGCGAGGGCCTTTTCGGGTTTCGGGCTGCTGCTGCTGTGTCCGACGAGGACGCGGCGGGCGCGGCGGCGCGCTTCGAGTCCGTCTTCCATTTTGGTCAGCGTGATCAGCTTTTCGACGAGGCGTTGCACTTCCTTGGCGCGGCCGAGGGTGGTGCGGATATAGCCGTGGCGGATGAACTGGCGTTGCAGGTTCGTCAGCAGTGCCATGCGTTGGTCGCTCGGCAGCCCCAGTTTGCGGCGGTCAACTTTATGTCTCATTTCGTATCGTTCCTTTCTTGATGCGCTCCCGCGGTGGGGCGTTTAGAAATCGTCTTCCTCTTCGTCGTCCAGGTCGATGGTGCGGACGCCGCCCTTGGGTGGCTTCATTTCCAGCCCGTGCTCGGCGAGTTTGTCACGCACTTCGACGAGGGATTTTTTGCCGAATCCTCGGATGGCGGTGAGTTCCGACTCATTGGTGGCGGCGAGGGCGCGCAGCGTAAGGATGCTGGCGCGGCGCAGGCAGTTAAACGTGCGTTGCGAGAAGTCGAGTTCTTCGATCCGCAGGTCCGGCACGTTCTTCAGGAATTCGGCATCTTCCCCGCTGTCGTAATCGCCGAGGTCCACATCGCCGGCATCGCCGAGTTTGTGAAACATCTCGAAGAACTTGACGAGCATGCGGCTGGCTTGGGAGACCGCGTCGTTCGGGCGGATGGCGCCGTTGGTGTAGACGTCGAGGACGAGTCGTTCGTAGTCCGTGCGGGTACCCACGCGGGTGGCCTCGACGATGTAGTTCATCTTGTAGACCGGCGTGAATTGGGCGCCGAACGGGATGACGCCGATGATGCCTTTGTACTTGTCTTGCTTATCCGGCAAGACGTAACCGGAGCTCCAGTTGAGATAAAGTTCGGCCGAGAACGTGGCTTCCGGGTCGCTCAGGGTAGCGAGGTAGACCTCGGGGTTTACGACTTCGACGCCGGGCGGGCATTGCACGTCGGCCCCGGTGATGCGTCCAACGCCTTTGACTTCGATTTTTGCAATGGCTTCGTCGCCGATGGCGTCGGCGGAGGCGCGGAGTGCGAGATCCTTCAGGTTAAGCAGGAATTGGGTGGCGTCTTCCTTCGCCCCCGGGATGGGGGAGAACTCGTGCAGCACCTTGTCGATCTTGATGGCGGCGACGGCGGCTCCTTGGATCGAGCTGAGGAGGACGCGTCGCAGGGCGTTGCCGAGGGTGTGGCCGTAGCCACGCTCCAGCGGTTCAAAGATGAACTTGCCGTAATCGGGTTGCTGTTCGAGGGTCGTAATTTGAGGCATCGTGCGTACTGGGGTTTTGCCCTCGGGGTTGAGGGCAGGTCAATGCGGGATCAGACTCGGCGTCGCTTGGGCGGTCGGCAACCGTTGTGGGCGAGCGGCGTGATATCGCAGATGCTCGTCACTTCGAGGCCGGACGCTTGGAGAGCACGGATGGCGGTTTCGCGTCCGCTGCCGGGACCTCTCACGAGCACGTCGACTTTCTTGAGGCCGTGTTCTTGCGCGAGTCGGCTCGCCTTGTCGGCGGCGACTTGGGCGGCAAACGGCGTGCCCTTGCGGCTGCCCTTGAAGTTGACGTTGCCGGCGCTGGCCCACGAGATCGTGTTGCCGCGCGGGTCCGTGATGGTGATGAGCGTGTTGTTGAAGGAGGCGTGAATGTGGGCCACCCCGACCGGGATGTTTTTCTTTTCCTTCTGCTTGCCCTTTTGAACGGTTTTTCTTGCCATAGATCGTTACGCCTTACTTCTTCGCCTTCTTCTTGCCGGCGACGGTCTTCGGCTTGCCCTTACGGGTGCGAGCGTTGCTGCGGGTGCGTTGGCCGTGGACCGGGAGACCGCGCGTGTGGCGGATGCCGCGCACGCAGCGGATTTCGATGAGGCGGCGGATGTTGCTCATGACCTCGCGTCGAAGGTCCCCTTCGACTTGGAAGTCCGAGTCGAGGATTTCGCGGAGGCGGGTGATTTCCTGCTCCGTGAGGTCTCGCACCTTCTTCCGGGGGTCGAGGCCCGCCTTCTCTACCAAGTCGTGCACGTTGTGCTTGCCGATCCCGTACAGAATCGGAAGCGCGTACAGCACCGCTTTATCTCGCGGTAAGTCGATCCCTGCAATTCTCGCCATACTGATCTGTTCTTAATTAGCCCTGGCGCTGCTTGTGCTTTGGCACCACGCAGATCACCCGCACAACGCCGTTGCGCTTGATAATCTTGCATTTATCGCAAATCCGCTTGACACTCGCCCGAACTTTCATGTTGCTTTTTGTCTGCGCCGACCGTCCTTACCGAGTCAGTGGCTCGCCAACTGAAATTGGGCGAACCGCACGGGGCACTTGGGCGCAAGAGAGGATTGTACCACCGCCGGTGCGCCGATTTGTCCGCCGCGCCGAAAAACTTTTCGCGGCGATGGCATTCTCCGTCCGTGTCGATGACGCTTCTTGGTAAGGTCTCGGTGGAGCCATGTCCCGAACGCTCGGTCGAATCGTTCTTGTTGTCGCGTGGATCACGTTGGGTCTTGACGCAAGCGCTCAGATCCGTCGCATGCCGGTGGTTTCCGGGAGCGTCGCGGCGCGACAGTCGGCGATGAAGGAGTGGGTGGTGCGCGCCAAGTCCGAGAGTAACCCCGAGAAAGCGGCGATGTTTTGGCTGAAGGCAGGAAACATCGCCGCTAGCCTTGATACCGACCGAGACGCGGAAACGTATTTCCGTCGCGCGGTTCCGCTCTCCAAAGTGATTGCGGGTGATGCCTACCTGATGCTCGCCCAGTTGCGGCAACGTCAAGGCCGACCCGATGAGGCCATCCGGTTCGCCTACGATGCGATCTCGCCGAATGTTCAGAATGCCGATCCTGGCCTGCGCGAAGCGGCGCTGACGGTGGCGTTTGATAACGTGCCACGGCTGGAAGTCGGCAAACGCGTTCCGGCGGCGCAGCGCCTTTACGCGCAGTTACGCCCGACCGAGTCCGCCTTTTTTCGATTCTCGTACCAAGAATGGAACCGGATCGACCCGGCCTTGGCGGAATTGGCGATCAAGGAACTGGAACGCCGGCCCGAGCTTTCGGATGACGTCGCTTACTGCCGTTTGGAGCAATTGCGGCTTCGGTACCCGACCGGAACGGAGCCGCTAGCCGCGATTGAAGCGATTTGCCGCAAGTCGAACTGCAAAACGGGCCGCGGGCTCGGGGTTGGTTACGAGTTGGCGATGGCCGCGTATCGGGAGGATGATCTGGAGACGGCAAAGCAGTGGACGCGCGTGGTCTTGGATGCGCCACGGCAGCCAGGGAATGACCTGTTGCGGGAGGCCGCACTCCGACTCGCAACCGAGTTGAAGATTGACGGCCCGTATCGGGATGACCGACAACTTCCGCTGATCCAAGTTGGGATCGGCGTCCTGTCGCTCGTGCTGATTGTGCTTGCCGGAATCGGCGCGAGACGGTTCCGCGGGTTCGGGACTCGACGCGGCGCGTGAGCCTCCCAGTATTTTTACTAGAAAAGGGCTTGTTCATTGGGAACAAGGGCTTGTTCAGATTATCTTATTCGGCGTATGGGCGAGTCGGCACCGATGCCGCATGAATGGAACCGGGCGCGTTCGGCCACGTTAAAGGACGTGGCGCGCGAGGTTGGCGTCTGCGAGTCCACCGTGTCGGTGGTGCTGAACGGCGCGCGATCCGGCACGCGGGTTAGCGAGCGCACGCGGGAAGCCGTGATTACGGCGGCGCGGCGGCTGGGCTACCGACCGAATGGGCAGGCCCGATCGCTGGTGACCGGACGGACGGGGCGGATCGCCCTGTATTGCGGATCCAGCGTGGTTGACCGCCGCAACCTTTTCTTTATGGAAGTGATGTGCGGGATGCTGGCCGCGTGCGATTCGCGCGGGCTGAACCTGCTGATTCACGGGCCGGGGCGCAACGAGGCCGACATTTTGAACCTGGTGAGCAACCGGTCGGTGGATGGCATCGTGATGGTGGCGCTTTCCGATGATCCGATGATCGGGTTGCTGAACGATCTGAAGGTGCCGGCGATCAGCATCGGCGACCGGATTCCGGGGTTGCCGTGCGTGGTGACGGATGATGCGGCGGGCGGCGTGATGCAGGCGGAGTACCTGTCGTACCGCGGGCATCGACGCGTGCTGTACCGGGCGTCGCAAGTTCAGTACGACAGTGCTAAAACGCGTCAGCAGGCTTTTGTCACGCGGGCGACCGAGCTGGGGATGGACGTGATGGTGGTGTCGGAACCCACCGGATTCTTTAGTCGTCTGAGCCGCCCGGAGTGGGAAGCGATCGAGGATGCGCAACACCCGGTGACGGCAATCGTGGGTTGGGAGGACGTGGTCGCCGGGCTGATCTGCGAGGAGCTGCGATCGGCGGGGCGTCGCGTCGGGCAAGAGATCGACGTCATCGGCTTTAACGGCTTCGAGTACGTCATGCGGCCGGTCCAGCGCTTGACCAGCATTGACGCGCACTGGTGGGAGATCGGGGAGAAATCGGTTGAACTTCTTGAAACTTTGCTGAACGGCGGCTCAATCTCGCCAAAAACCACCTTTCCCGTGCACTTCATCCAAGGAGAAACGGCGTAGAATGCTAACACGAGTCAGCACGATTCGTTGTCGTTCTCTCGTCGGAACCACAGTTTCATTCCAGGGGTGCGAAGTCGCAACCCTTATTGCCAATGAAGGACATCATGAAATCCACCCGTCGAGCATTTACGCTCATTGAACTCCTCGTCGTCATCGCGATCATCGCGATCTTGGCCGCTATCCTGTTCCCGGTTTTCGCCCAGGCGAAGGCTGCGGCAAAGGGCACGCAAGAGCTCTCGAACTTCAAGCAACTCGCGACCGCGAGCATCCTCTACTCGGGCGACTACGACGACGTCTTCGTGACGACCGCCGTTTACGACTTCACGAACAACCAGAATTACTGGGCGCCGCGCATCGTGCCGTACACGAAGAACGCGGAACTCGTGCGATCGCCGTTTGACAATCGCCTTCCGGATAACTGGTCGGGCAGCTGGGCGGGTCCTTGGATCTCGTTCGCATCGAACAGCTTCTGCGGTGGCGCGGGCGGTAACACCGTGCAAAACGACTCGGGCCAAGGCGTCATCGCCGTGCACCAAGTCGCCGCGGGTTGGGTGGGCTGGTTCACCAGCTCGGCCGTGAGCCAAACGCAGATCACGAACGTGGCCGACACGATCATGTTCGCTCCGAAGTACTCGCGCGATGTGCTGCGCACCAGCTTTAGCTGGCTCGGCGGCAACTCGGCGTTCATTTGGCCGGGCCAAGTCTTCCTGTGGGACTGCCAACCGGGTCAAGACTTCTACTGCGCAGAAGGAAGCGGCGTGCCGAACGGCGTGCGCAACCAACTGTTCGGCAACGTTCGACCGTTCCCGCAAGGCAACCAGGGCGCGGTCTCGCTGCGAGATGCCGGCAACAACGTGCAGGGCAACGCGAACTTTGCGTTCGCCGACGGCCACGCCAAGTCGTTCCGACCGGAAGCCACCAATCCGCACCCGCTCAACGAGCCGCTGCGCAACATGTGGAACAGCCGCCGCTAATAAAGCGGACGTAACTCTCACGCACTCCCTGCCCCGAGTTCGCTCGCGGCAGGGAATCTTGTACACCACCGATGAAACTTCGACAAACTCTGATCAGCGTTTTTTCGCTCGGCGTGCTGAGCCTGATGGCAGGTTGCCAGGAGGGCGGCGAGCCGACCCCGGAGCAAGACAAGAAGCTGAAGGACGCCTTCAAACAGGAAAAGTTTGATATCAACCAGGTTCCGCCCGAGCACCGCGACAAGGTGAAAGGGTTTATGGAAATGGGCAAGAAGCCGCCGACTGCCGGCGGGGGCGCGTCTAAGCAGTGACGAAAAGGGCCCGACCAGTCGAACTGGTCGGGCCGTTTAGTTTTTGGGGGAACGGCGCGCGGAACGGAGCATTACCGGAAGCGGAACGTGATCCGACCCATGGTGAGGTCGTACGGGGACAGTTCTACACGGACGCGATCACCGGGCATCAGTCGGATGTAGTGCATCCGCATCTTTCCGCTGACGTGGGCGAGGATCTCGTCTTCCATCTCGTCCAGCTTCACCCGAAAGCGCGCGTTGGGCAGATTCTCGAGGACTACGCCTTCGAGTTCAATCCCCTTTTCTTTATCCTCTTGCGGCTTCGGCTTAAACGGACGTCTTCTCCCCATTCCCCTACAGTTTACCGGACAGATGGGTCAGGAGCCCGTCGATGGCCTCATCGAGTTGGCGGTAGACGTCACGGAAATCGGACAGTTCGCCGTAGTACGGGTCGGGCACATCGGGGCGAGACGGTGCCGGATGAAACTCCATCATGAGGCGCACTCGGCGGGGGTCGCTGCCGGCCCACGCGAGAAGGTCGCGGCGGTTCGCGTCATCCATGCCGATGATGAGGTCGAACTCCTCGAAGTCGGCGGACCGGAGTTGGCGCGCGCGGGATTGGCAGGGGATGCCGTGTTCCGCGCAAACCTGACGGGTGCGCGGATCGGGCATGTGACCGACGTGCCAGTCTCCGGTGCCGGCGGAATCGACGAGGACCCGATCGGCGAGCGAACGGGCGGCAAGTTTGGACTGCAGGATGGCCTCGGCCATCGGGCTTCGGCAGATGTTTCCGAGGCAGACGAAAAGGACTTTGATGCCGAGAGTCTACTTTCGGAACCAGCGGCGAAGCACCAATAGCGACAGGAAGGCGGCCGTGACCGCCGCGACGATCTGCCAGTAGACCGTTGGCTTCGGTAACTTGATCACCGACGGCGGCTCGCGGTGAAACTCCGCCCGGAACTGCGCATCGGGATCGCGGTAAGGGCGATCAAACGTGAGCGAGGTGGGGCCGGGATACTGCACCCCGTTGCCGTACCGGACGGTATCGGCGAGGGTGAAAGGGCCGCGCCGGGTGGACGTAAACCGGCGAACACGCCAGGTCTCCGCGCGAAACTTCTTGCCTTCCTGTTGGGCGACGAGGTGGGTGCCGTCGGTAAGGATCGCGTAGCCCGTCGCGGCGCCCATCCACGGCTGGACCCAGCGCAATCGATCGAATTCGGTGGGCCAGGGGACGGCGCAGTAGGCGATCGAACGATCGGCCCGGCGGGCGCGATGTTCGATGACGGCCGCGGTCGGCTGCCAGCGGCGGTCCAGTCCGCGCCCATATACACGGAGCCCGGGAAGATTGAATCCGAGCTTCGGGATCACCCACATGTCCGCGAAATCCGGAACCGCGACAAGGTGATGGCCTTGCGAACCGACCGTGAGGCGGCGTCCATCGAATAGCACCTTTTGGGTGGTGAAGTCCAATTGAACTTCGAGCCGCCACGTGGTTCCGGAGACTTCCAGGACGGCCGTGCCTTCTCTCATGCGTCCGGGGAGCCCCAACGGGTCGGTGATGCGCACGGGGCTCGGCTCGCCCCGGAACTGCTTCGTCTCCCACAGGCGGAAATCGATTTCCCAACGGCCGGAGGTAGGGAGCTCGGTTTGGATCGCGGGCGGCCGAGCAAAGGGCGTCGCGACCAGCATGGCCACGGTAAGCATCGCACTGCAGGTTCGAGCACCCATCACGAGGGATACGCAGCGACGCCGGGCCGGCGTTACGAAAACGTCAGGCGATCGGGGCGATGACTTCGGCGTAGGTTTCGGCGGCTCCGCGGCTGGCATCCACCCTTTGGAGGGTGCCGGTGCGAGCGTAGTACTCGATGACCGGGGCGGTGACCTGGTGGAAGACGCGGATGCGTTCGCGGATCGTGTCCGGCTTGTCGTCCTCTCGCACGAAGAGGGGCGAGTTGCAGACATCGCAGTGGCCCTCGCGCTTCGGCACTTTGTTCACGCTGTGGTAAATCTCGCCGCACTTGGTGCAGCCGAGCCGTCCGCTGAGGCGCTGCACGATGATGTCTTCCGGCACTTCGAGCGAGACGACCTTGTCCAGTCCGATTCCGAGTTCGAACAGCATTTCGTCGAGGGCTTCGGCCTGCTTGACAGTCCTTGGGAATCCGTCGAGGACGAAACCGGTTTCGAGGATGGCCGGGTCGCGCAGCCGCTTTGCCATCATCTCGATGGTCACGCCGTTCGGGACGAGTTCTCCGTGATCGATGTAGCGCTTTGCGAGGCGTCCGAGATCGGTTTGGAGTTGGATTTCGTGCCGAAAGATCTCGCCCGAGGAGATGGGGGTGAGACCGATTTCGTCTTCAAGTTTCGCGGCGACGGTGCCTTTGCCGACTCCGGGAGGGCCCACCAAGACCAGGCGGCGAGGGAGCGCGCGATGGTCCGGGGGAGTCGTGGGCATGGAGGTGGGGTCAGAGAGGATCACGATTTCGGGCAAGCAGAGGGGCTCCGGAGGGTTTGCGGTCCGGAGCCGGGATCGTTTAGCCGTTGTACTGCTTCATGAGCAGGTTGGCTTCAATTTGGCGCATCGTCTCGAGGGCGACGCTGACGAGGATGAGCAGCGAAGTTCCGCCGATGACGCTGACAAAGTTCGCACTGATTTGCGCGACGGCGGGAGCGACGTACTGCAGCAGGGCGACCACGGAGATGAATGCGGCACCGACGATGGTGATGCGCGAGATCACGCCGTCGAGGAAGTCCTTGGTTTGCTTTCCGGGGCGAATGCCGGGGATGTAGCTTCCGCCGCGCTGCATGTTCTTCGCGATGTCGTCCACGTTGTACTGGATTGCGGTCCAGAAGTAGGTGAAGAAGAAGATGAGGGCGGTGTAGATGATGCTCCCGACGAAGCCTTTGCTGATGTAAGGAAAGCTCCGGAACACCGGTTCGGGATTGCCGGGATTCAGGAAGGATCCGAGATTTTCGAGCCAGGCTCCCGCCCCGGTGGTTGGTCCCCCGAGGATGCCGGAGAATTGGCTGGGCAGGTAGACGAGGGAGATCGCGAAGATGATGGGCAACACGCCGGCCATGTTCAGCGACAGCGGCAGGTAGTTCGTGTTTCCGCCGACCGTGCGCATGCCGACTTGTCGCCGATTGTGGGCGATGGGAATGCGGCGTTGTGCGGTAGTGAAGAACACGATGAACCAGGTGGCCACCAGGAAGATGGCGAGCACGAGGACGACGCTCCACCACCGGACGCTGCCGTCGCGGATGCCGCGCATAAGCTGTTCACCCGTGTACGGAAGGGAGAGGATGATGCCGACGAAGATCATCAACGAGACGCCGTTGCCGATGCCGCGCTCGGAAATCTGTTCGCCGAGCCAGAGTTGGAACATCGAGCCGGCGGTCCAGAAGATGAGGATGGTGGTGTAGTCGAACGGGGTGAGGCCCTTGATCGAGCTGCCGAGAATTTGGATCAGGCCCCAGCCCTGGAATCCGCAGAGCGCGAGGCTGAGGTACCGGGTGCGCAGGTTGTTCTTCTTGCGGGCATAATCGCCGCCTTCTTGCATCTCCTTCTTCCATTCAGGAATGGCCTGTTGCAGGACCTGCAGGATGATGCTGGCGGTGATGTACGGTTGCAGTCCGAGCGCGAAGATGGAGAGTCGTCTCAGGGCCCCACCGCCGAGTACGTTGAGCAGTTGGAAGTAGGTGTTGCCCTCCAGCGCTTTGCGAACCGCTTCGCTGTCGACGCCGGGCACGGGGACCGGCACGTGAACCCCCAACGTATAGACGGCGAACATCATCAGGACGAACAGGATGCGCGAGCGCAGGTCCGGGTCTTCCCAGGCGAGGCGGAACGTATCGGAGAGCGACAGGGTGAGGCCCTTGTCGCTCTTTCGACCGGATGCGGAGCTAATGCCGAGTGCAGAGGGGGTCATGGAGTTGGGAGGGGCGCGATGGACGATTATTCAGCGGCGCCGGCACCCGCGAGGGCGGCGGCTTTGGCTTCTCGTGCTTTCGCCTTTTTGGCTTTACGCGGGAGCTTTTCGACGGTGGTGCCTTCGGCGAGTTTGCCTCGCTTGAGTTCCAAGACGATCGCTTCTCCGCCCTTGGCCTCGATGGCGGCCTTGGCCGTTTCGCTGAATTGTTGCGCGTGCACGGTGAGCTTCTTGTGGAGTTCGCCGAATGCGAGCACCTTCACCCCGTCCTTACGGGCGGAGACGATGCCGGTTGCGTAGAGCGCATCGGGGGTCACGGTCGCGCCATCTTCGAAGAGGTTTTGCAGGTCGTCGAGGTTGACGATGGCGAACTCCTTCTTGTTGATGTTGCGGAAGCCCTTTTTGACTGGGGCTCGGCGTTGGATGGGGGTTTGGCCCCCTTCGAAGTTCGGGTGGACTTGCCGTCGCGCCTTTTGGCCCTTGGTCCCGCGGGTTGCGGTCTTGCCCATGCCCGAGCCGATGCCTCGGCCGACCCTTCGCTTTCGCTGGGTCCCGCCGAGTCCGGGGCTGAATTTATGCAGTGCCATGTTTCAAGACTCCTTAGTGGGTTTCCGGGGGCTTGTGGTCCCGGGTCAGGGCGCGTCGCTTGATCTTGCGCGCGTCGATGATGATTTTGCCGGTGGCGACTTCTTCCACGACGACCATGTGTCGGATGGCGTGGATCATGCCGCGGATGCTGGGCGTATCGGCCTTTTCCACGACGTTGTTCGGTCGTTTGAGGCCGAGAGCGGCGGCGGTGGCGCGGTTACGCGGCGTTTGGCCGATGATGCTTCGGTAGAGCTTAATGCGCAGCATCTGCTTCCTCCTTGCGGGCTTTCTCAATCCACGGGGTGAGCTTGCGCACGTCCACGTTGCGTCGTTCGGCCACCGATTCCGGGCTGCTGAGGCGTCGGAACGATTCGATGGTGGCGTAGGCCATGTTGATGGCGTTGCGGCTACCGAGCGATTTGGCGAGCACGTCGTGGATTCCGGCGGCTTCGAGGCAGGCACGCACGGCACCACCGGCTTTGACGCCGGTACCGGGCGCGGCCGGTCGCAGGATGACTTGGGCGGTGCCACTGACCGCGACGATTTCGTGCGGGATGGTAGAGCCGATCATCGGGACCTTGAACATCGCCTTGCGGGCGGCTTCTTCGGCCTTGCGGATGGCATCCGGGATGCCGCGCGCCTTGCCGATGCCGACGCCGACGCTGCCCTTGTTATCGCCGACGACGACGAGGATGGACCAGCTGGCCGTCTTGCCGCCCTTGGTGGTCTTGAAGACCTTGTTGGTTCGGATTACACGAACGTCGAGCTGCGGTCCGTCGGTGTTCCGACTTTCGCGCTTGCCGCTCATGCGGTTCATCATTCGCATGTTAAAACTCGAGGCCTCCCTCGCGGGCGCCTTCGGCAAAAGCCGCGACGCGTCCGTGGTACTGGAATCCGCCGCGATCAAATACGACGGACGTGATTCCGGCGGCCTTCGCTTTTTCGGCGAGGAGCTTGCCGGCGGCCTTGGCGTTTTCGATGTTTCCGCTGGGGCCGAGGTCCTTTTGGACGGTGGAGACGGCGGCAAGGGTCAGGCCCTTGGTGTCGTCAATGATTTGGGCACTAATGTGCTTGAGGCTGCGGAAGACGCTGAGTCGCGGACGATCGGCCGTTCCCGTGATTCGCTTCCGAATTCGGGCGTGCCGTGCCTTTCGCAGTTCTTGTCGGGTTTTGTTTGCCATCTAAAAACTCCTTACTTCTTGGCGGCGGCGCGCTTACCGGCCTTGAGCTTGATGACTTCGCCCTTGTAGCGAATCCCCTTACCCTTGTACGGCTCCGGCTTGCGGACCTTGCGGATGTCGGCGGCCAATTGGCCCACGAGCGCCTTGTCGATGCCCGAGACGATGATGCTGGCGGCCCGCGTTTTTTCGTCGGACTTCACTTCGAAGTTGACGCCTTCGGGAGCGGTGACCACGACCGGGTGCGAGTAGCCCATGTTGAGGGTGAGCGTTTGGCCTTGCACGGCGGCGCGGTAACCGACGCCGACGATATCGAGCTGCTTGCTATGACCCTTGGTGACGCCGTCGACCATGTTGGCGATGAGCGTGCGGGCGAGGCCGTGTTGGCTGCGGGCTTCGCGAAGATCGTTCGCGCGCTCCAGCTTGACGGTGGTGCCCTCTTGCGACAAGGTCAGCAATCGGCTGATCGGCTGGGTGAGTTCACCCTTCGGACCCTTGACGGTGATGACGTTGGTGGCGGCATCGACCGAAACGGTGACCTTATCGGGAACGGTGATGGGACGAATTCCAATTCGCGACATCTTAGTACACCTCGCAGAGGACTTCGCCGCCGATGTTCTTACGGCGCGCGTCCCGGTCGGTCATCAGGCCTTGGCTCGTGCTGACGATGCGGGTGGTGAGACCGTTGCGCAGGGGCTTCAGCTCGGACACCGGTTGGTACACGCGGAGGCCGGGCTTGCTCACGCGCTTGAGTTGCGTGATGAGCGGCTTGCGCTTGCTATCGTAGCGGAGGTGGACCTTGATGGTCGGAAACTTCGATTCGGTCGTGATTTCGTGGCCAGTGACGAAGCCTTCGGCTTCGAGAATCTTCACGATTTCGACCTTGATTTTGCTGTGCGGAATATCGATGCTGTCCTTGTGGGCGCGAACGCCGTTTCGGATGCGCGTCAGAAGGTCCGCGATGGGATCGCTATGCATAGTTGAACCTTCCGAGCCTTACCAGCTCGACTTCTTCACTCCCGGAAGCTCGCCCTTGTGCGCCTTCTCGCGGAAGACTTGGCGGCAGACGCCGAAGTATCGAATGTAACCCTTCGAGCGGCCGGTGAGGCTGCATCGGTTGTACTGTCGGGTTTTGTAGAGGCGCTTCTTGATGCGCTTGGCGTCGAACTCGGCAAGGGCTTCCTCCCGCTTTTCCTTGGGCAACTCTTCAATTGCCTTCAGTTCCGCGCGGAGCTGCTCCCACTTTTGTTCAAGCACCCGGTGCTTTTGGATCAGACATTCTTTTGCCATTGCTGTACCGCCGTGACCGAACCCGTATCCGGAATCTATTCCAGACGTGGTTTGTGGCTAGGTTTTGTCGCGATTTTGACGCGAAGGGGGAAGATACCCCGGGCGGAACTTCGGATTCAAGGGGCGACCGTCGCCGTTCGCGAAGTTTTGCGACATCGGGTCGGTAACATCACGGCATCACTCATCACCGATTGACGCCATTGATTACCCCGTGGATCGCCCTGTTGGCATTGGGCGTGCTGTTTGCCTTGCCCGGCGCGGGGCTGGCGCAAGGCTTCGGCGCGGTGGCGTTGTTCGGTGCCGTGGTGGCGGCGATCCACCACGCCGAGGTGATCGCCCACCGCGTGGGGGAACCGTTCGGCACCTTGATTTTGGCGGTCGCAATCACCACGATTGAGGTGGGTCTGATCCTGAGCATCATGATTGCCGGAGGCCCCGAGAAGGCCGCGACTGCCCGCGATACGATTTACAGCGCGCTGATGATCATCACGACCGGGGTGATGGGCGGTTGCCTCTTCGTGGGAGCGCAGCGGTTCCGCGAGCAGGCGTACCGAGTAGAGGGGGCGATGAGCGTGCTGGCGGCGATCATCACGCTGTCGGTCATTGCGCTTATTTTGCCGATGCTCACCACGACGGTCGCGGGTCCGGTCTATTCGAAGTCTCAACTGATGTTTATTGCGCTGGTGTCGTTGGCGCTCTGGACGTTTTTCGTCCGGATTCAGGCGGGCCGTCACCGCGATTACTTCTTGCCCAGCACCCAACCGGACGACGAGGATCAGCACGCGGAGCCGCCCAGCGATCGGGAGGCCTGGCACAGCTTTGGCCTGTTGTTGGCCTCGCTCGTTGCCGTGATCGGGCTGGCGAAGGGGCTTTCGCCGAGTCTTGAAGGGTATCTGGTGGCCAATGGCGCACCGAAGGCGGTGGTGGGGTTGGTGATTGCCCTCGTGGTGCTCTTGCCGGAAACCGGGGCAGCGTTGCAGGCGGCGCGAGCGAATCGCTTCCAAACGAGCATGAATCTCGCGTTGGGGAGCGGACTCGCCAGCATCGGGCTCACGATTCCAGCGGTGGCGGCGGCATCCATCGGGCTGAATCTGCCCTTGACGCTCGGGATCGGCGCGAAGGAAGCGACGCTACTCGTGATGGCGTTCTCGGTGAACGCCATCACGTTGGGAATTGGCCGCACGAACGTGTTGCTTGCCGCGGTCCATCTCGCGATTTTTGCGACTTACCTGTTCCTCACGTTTGTCCCGTGAGGAGGCTCGGACCGGATTACTGTCGCGGGGCGACTTCCAGTCCGAGGCGGTCTTGGCGCAGGGTGTAGGTGCCCGGGCGTTGCAACGGTTGCACCACACGGAGCAGGGCGGACACGCGTCCCGTGGTCGACACGTACGCGCTGGCGGCGTTCTCGATGCGCTCCACGAACGTGCTGCCCGCGTTGACCGGAATTTGCTCCCAGGTGTTGCGGGTGTAGTTCCAGAGGTACAGGAACGAGGACGCGCCGTTCGGGGCGTTGTTCGTAAAGTTCAGTCGCAGCGCGCCGGCGGTGGACGGCGTCAGCGACGTGGTGTAGTCGGCGCGGAGCGAGGCGACTTGACCGAGGCCGCGCACCAATTGGGACTGAACGGTGACGACTTGGTTGTCGGCCCGGTCGAGGTTTGCCTTGGGTTCGGTGCCGAGGATGCCTTGGCTAGGCAGGGTCGAGATGGTGCTGACCGGAACGGGCGTGATGAAGTCCGCGTAGTTGGACACCTTGAAGTTGAAGATCGTGGTGGTCCAGTTGCCATCGCTACGGCCGGTCATCCCGATGCCCCAGAAGGTGGTGTCATCGATCGGGTCCACCGCGAGCCCGAAGTAGTCGCCCCATCGGTTTTGCGACGGGCGGGCGAAGCCGCTCGGTGAAGCGGCGACCCGAACGGGCGCGCCCATGGTTCCGAGCGCATCGCTGGCTTTGCGGCCGGTGATCATGAGGTCCGCCGGCGTGGCGCTGTTGGTGCGCGAGAAGACGAGCGCGAGTTCGTTTCGGCGATTTTTGGCGATCGCCGGCATGTGGCTGAACTCGCCGGCCGGGCCGCTCACTTGACCAGATTGGGTCAGGGTCGGGGTTGTTCCGGCGGCCGGCCAACCGTTCAGCCGGATGTCGTACCAGCGGGAAACGGTTCGGGTTTCAGTCAGCGGTGAGACGCCGTGGGTGGTGACCAGCGTTCCGGCGCGCCAATGGGCGTTGAACAGGCGACCGTCGAGCGCATCGAGGATGAGACTGTTCGGGCCAGTGACGTCCGTTTGCGGCGGGCGCATGGCCGGCACGCGGACGTTGGTTTGTTGGATCCCGGCGTTCGTGACGCTTTGAATTCGGAGTCGGTCGGACGCTTCGACGCTAAGCCCGAAGAGGTTCGGGGTGTCGCTGACGGTCGCGATCTTGACGCTGGCCGAGCCCGGGTCGTGGACGATGGTGCCGGTGACGGCGGCACCGGTGAGGAGCGGGGCCTTGGGCAGGAGCACGTACATGTTGCCGGCCCAGCCGCTGGTGAAGCCAAACATGTTGCCGCAGAAGCCGACGAGGTCGCGGCTGGTTCCGAAACCCGGATAGTCAAGCCAGTAGCTCGTGTCGCCGACGGTCAGCTTGCTATCGACCCGGTATCGGAACCAGCTGCCGTTGGGGTCGGAGTCATCTGACACTGCGAGGAGCATCTTGCTGGTGCTGGTGCCGGACTCGAGCTCGCACGCGATGACGAAGAATCGGCGGCTGAGCGGGTCGTAGAACGCCTTCGGGTCGAAGATGAAGGACGTGGCGCCGGTTCCGGCGAAGAAGTCGCCGAACGTGCGCTGGAACGTCATGCGGCCATTGGCCTTGTCGAAGAAGGCGATGCTGCTGTTGACGACCGCGACGACTTGATTCGGGCCGACGCCGAGGTCGGGGTCCGGCGGAACCCAGCCGGTCGCGTCGATGCCGGGAAAGAGCGTTTCGGGGGCATGGGCGCGGGGCTTGGTGAGCATGCCTCCGGCGCGAAGCGGGTTGCGAGGTTCGGCGGCCTTCCACAGGAACGTCAGGGGGTTTTCCGGTCGCGTGGGTTGCGGGCGGAAGGTGCGATCAATCGCCGGCACGAGCGCGTACGTGTTAATCGGCGACGCCTTGGCGATGGACACTTTGCCGCGGGCCGGGATGAAGGTATCCGCCGCCGTGCCGATGGCGGCAATGGCCATCGAGGCCGTGACGAAGGCGCTGAGGCGAAAGGCCCGAGACTGCATGGTTGCAGTTTAGCGGGATTTTCGCGTTATCGCAACGCGGCGGATCGAAGTTTTGCCACCAACGCGGTCAGGAAGAACGCTTCAGGCACATCCATCACGGGCAGGTCGGATAAGTGAGCGTTCGCGGCGATCATGGCGCGGGTCGCGGCGGCGTCTTCTCCGCGTGAGTACGCCCGCAAGGCGTCGTGTCCCCCGGGTTCGCGACGGACCAGATCCTCGATGCGGCGATCGCGCGGGATCTCATCGAGCAGCATCAGCCGGTAGAGGTCGTCCTCGACTCCGTAGAGCCGCCCCAAACCGAGTAGTCCCCGGCGCCGGGTGATCTCCGAGACCGATCGCTCGATCTCGGCGGCGATGAGGCCGGCATCGGATGGGTCGCCGATAACGCCCAGCGTGTAGGCAAGTTCGGCGCAGGCCTCGTCGGAGTAGCGCGCCAAGGCGGCGCGGACTTCGGGCTGAGCCTCGGTGAGATGCCACTCCACCGTGGCCTCGGCGGCGGCGATCCGGACGCTGGGATGCGGGTCCAGGAGGGCGTCGCGGATGGCGGCGCCGACCTCGTGGCGGACGCTGGCTTGGCGATCGGGGGCCATCCGGAGGGCTTGAAGGGCCGCGCGGCGCAGGTCGGGATCGTCGCGCTGGAGGGCCGCTTGGATCAGGTCGCCATCCGTACTGCCGAGCCGACCGAGGGCTCGCGCGGACGCCCGCCGGATGAGGCTACGTGGGGAGTGCAGCAGTTCTAGCAGGGCGGGTACGGCGCGGGTATCGCCCAGCCGGCCCAGCGCATCGATCATCTCCTCTTCGACCAATGCGGGATGTTCGTGGATCTGGTGCAGCAGTTCGTCAACGGCGCGCGGGTCGCGGAGGTCGGCGAGGGTGGTGGCCGCTTGACGACGAATCGACGGGAGCGGGTCATGGAGGGCCTTGATGACGTCATCGGCGGCCAGGCTGATGCCGCGGCGGCCTACCTGGCTCATCGCTTGCTGGCGTTCGGCCCCGGTTTGCCCTCCGGCGACGCTGCGGGCGGCGCGCCACCGACCCGGCGTGACGTTGCGCAGCTCGCGCACGGTGGCCCGGAACCCGGCGGCCCCGGGTTCTCGCACCGGAATCAGCATCAGGGCGGACAGCACGCGCCATCCGATGGTGATGGCGAAGATCGTTTTGTAAGCCATGTCGGCGGGCATTGCGCCACGCAGTCCGGTCATCACCGCGGCACCGAAGAGGGGCGCGATGCCGCCCATGACCGCGGTGACGGTCATGCCGGCACCGATGTAATTGGCCCGGTCGTTCGGGTTGGCCGTCGCCAGCATGATGTTGAACTGGGTGAGCGCGACCATCGACCAGATGACTCCCATGGCGATGTGGGAGGAGAGGAGAATGGCGGCGTTGTAGGCGGTCGCGCCCGGGACGCAGGCGATCCACGGGAGCGGATTGGTGGCCAGCAACAGAAGTCCGAGGGCGAGGATCGGCTTGTTGCCGAACTTATCGGCCAGGTAGCCCCACAGCGGGGCGGCGGCCACGTTGCCGATCGCCATAAAGACGGCGGTGCCCTGCAGGATCACGAAGTCGAGCTGAAGCGATTCGCGCCCGAATGCGGAGTAGAGGTTGCCCGGGAAGGTTTGGCCGAGGATGGCGAACGCGATGAAGATGAGGACCTTTCGGTACTCGCGGTCTCCGAAAGGGGTGCCGATGGCACGGATGCCCTCGCGGATGTTTTGTCGGACCGGGCGTTCGCGCGGGAGGTCTTGCATCCGGTTGTAAAAGAACATGCTGACGAGCGAGCACAGGATGCCGAGGGCGAACACGCCGGCGAACCCTTGCGGCGCGAGGTCTCGTCCGCGCATCCAGTCGAGATAAACCGCGCCGAGGATCCCGGCGAGGGCACCGGCGACCGCACCGATGGCGTTGCGACGGCTGAAGTACCAGCCGCGGGCATTGGCCGGGATCATTTCGGCCAGCCAATCGCTGTAAATCGGATTGACGACGCTGACGCAGATGCTGCCGATCATCACGAGGATCGCCATGATGAGCAGTCGTAAATCGTTCGCGAGGGCCACCAGAGGCAAGGCAACAATGGGCAGATGCAACACGCGCCAGAGCACGCCACCGGGAGTCACAAACCGTTTGTAGCTGCTAAAGCTGCGGCCCCAGATGGCCCCGGGCACTTGGAACAGACCGGTAAGGGCTGGGATGGCCGACAGGACGCCGATCCAGAGATCGCTTCCGCCCAGCAGTTGCACGAATCCGACGAGGAAGGTGCCGGTGGTCAGCGTGACGAACCCGGTGGCGAACGCCATGTCGAGGTTCGCATTGCGCAGCGTGCGGAGGTTCTGCAGCCGATCCGGCATCGCGACCGGCGGATGGGTTTCGGATGCGGCCACAAGATTATTTTGGGCGAGGAGACAGTTCCGGCGCGGAGTCTCGGCCAAGCGGCGGCATAGGTATAGTGCCCGACATGGGACGGGTACTGGCGATTGACGATGAAGAGGGCGTACTGAACGCCGTTCGCCGCCGTCTGGAGCGTGCTGGTTACGTGGTGGAGACGGCGCCGTCGGCCGCCGACGGGATCGCCGCGATCATGGCCGCCGAGCCGCCCTTTGATGCGATTGTCACGGATATGAGCATGGACTCGCCGGAATCGGGGTTGCAGGTTTTGCACGCCGCGTTTACGCGGGACCTTTTTGCGGAGGTGATCGTGATGACGGCCTACGGCAACGTCGCGAACGCGGTGGAGTGCATGCGACGCGGGGCGTTTGATTACATCGAGAAGAACGCGCCGGGTATTGACACGTACGAAGTGCTCACCGAGAAGATCGGGGAGGCGCTGGAACGCAAACGCCGCGATCTGCGCACGATTGACCTTTGGCAATCGACCACCAAGCCCGACGCGTCGGTCTAACGAACCCGAGTTGATCGAACTTTGGGATCGCGCGGGCGTCTTTGCGCCGCGATGCCGTTGATGTTGCTCCCGTTCACCACGCTTGTCCCTGCGCCCAGCCTTGCGGAAGCGGTGGAGTATTCCGAGGCTCACGCCGGGCTGGCGGTTTCGATCTGGCACGACGGTAAGCCCGTGCTGAGCCGGAGTCGCGCGGGGGTTGACCCGGCGGCCAAGCACCTCATGGCGAGCGGTTCAAAGTCGTTCGCGGGGGTCGTGGCGGCGGCGGCGGTTGATGACGGCCTGATCGCGTGGGATGAGCGCGTGAGCGAGACGCTTGAAGAGTGGAAGGCCGACGTACGCAAGGCGAAGATCACCGTGCGGCACCTGCTGACCTTGACCAGCGGCCTGCGTCCGAATGCGCCGATGGGCACGGTGGCGGCCGGACGTGCGATTCCGTGGCCGGTCAGCGTGGATGCGCCGGCAAATGATGAGCCGGGTTCGCGATTTACGTACGGTCCGACGGCGTACGGGGTGTTTGGCGCGTTCTTGGATCGCAAGGTGCGGGCGAAAGGGATGGCCGGTTACGAGGCGTACATGAACCAGCGCGTCCTGGAGCCGCTCGGGATCACGATCCGGTGGCAAAAGGCCGAGGACGGGAGTTTGCACCTGCCCGGCGGCGGGTCGATTTCGGCGGACGACTGGGTGAAGTTCGGCGTGATGATGCTGGGCGAGGGCGAGTCCGGCGGGAAGAGGATTTTGCGCGCCGAGCGAGTGCGTGAACTGACGACCGGGACGGAGGCGAATCCGGCGTACGGCATCACGTGGTGGCTCAATCGTCCGGTGCCGGAGGCGATCCAGAGATCGGTCCGGAATTTTCAGGGCGATATCGGGGCGATGGTGAACGCCGACTCGATTCCGCGCGACCTGTACATGGCCGCCGGGGCGGGCAAGCAGCGGCTGTACGTGATCCCCAGCCGACGTCTCGTGATTGCCCGCTTGGCGCGGCTGGGCGGAGGACGCGAGTTTAGCGACGCCGAGTTTTTGAAGCGGGTGTTTGCCGGGGTGGGGCAGTGAGTATCCCGCCCCAGCAGGTCCGATCGGCAATCGCGCGTGTCGTTAGCGGAGCGCGACGCGAAGGATTGACGCCGGGTTGAGACCGGCCAAGTCGCGGTACGGCACGGTCACCACGATGGTGCCTTCCGCATAGCTGTTGACGTCGTAGTTGCCGAAGGCGAATTCGAGGCCGTCTTTGCCGACGTTCCACTGGGCGGCGGCGAGGGCGGCTTCAGCGGACATATTGCCCTCGTCGAGGGAACTGGCACGACCGGTTTCGGACAGTTTTCGGGCCAGGTGAAGGCTAAGTTCAGCGCGGTAGTCGAAGCCGGGCTGGAAGAGGTTGCCGAGCGCGATGACGCGGGCCTTGCCGTCGACCATGCCGAAGGTCATTGATTGGAACCGGGCGCTTCCGTGAGCACCGGCGGTGTAGGCGTATCGAGACAGGCGCACGCTGACGAGGTTCGGGTGGTCGAACGTTGTTTCCGGAACGAGGCTGAGTTCATAGAAGGCCTCCGGGAACTGGGCTTGTATCGCGGGGAGTTCGCGGCGGGCGGCCGCGCGGAAGCGCGCGACGTCGCGGGTGATGACTTCGTTGACGGTGGAGGATGCGCGCGCGTAGAGCGGAGTCCCCGGACGGGTGCCGCGATCGGCCCGCAGTCGCAGGGGCGCGGTGTTGATCTTGGCTTCGGCGGACGAGGACGGTCCGATGGAGGAGGCAAGATTCGGGAGGACGGTACCCGCGCACGCAAGCAAAGCCAGCAACATGGCGTTACTATGCGGCACCCGGGGTCGTGGCGTCAACGGGACACCGCTTGAATTGGTGCGGAGGTCAGCCTCGCTCAGCGTCCGGTTTCGGCGCGATCGGGGTTACCGGCAAATTCGGCACGAGAAAGCTAAACAACTCGCCGACCGATTTGTGCGATTCGATGGGGTGACGGAGCGGGAGCGCGATGTTGGGCACGTAGGTGTTTTGCCGGCCTTCCTTGATGATGGTCACATAGCCGGCCTCGGTCAGCTCGTTGATGATCCGTTGCACGGCGCGTTCGGTGATGCCGACGCGATCGGCAATGCGCCGCATGAGCATGTTGGGATTATCGAGGAGACAGGCCATCACGTGCGCGTGATTGGTAAGAAACGTCCAGGTCGCCTTTTTGGGCATTTCGGCCATTTTGCACGATTCCCAAAGTACGATAAATAATTCGTGTATAATAGTTCGCATGACGGAAACCACCGCCGCCGTTTCGCCCATGCGCATTCTCACCCGTCCGAAGTTGGAAATCGCCCTTGCCCCGGGAGACGGCATCGGTCCGGAGATCACCGCGGCGGTCATCAAAGTGCTGGAAGCCGCACAGGCTCCGCTGAAGTTCGTGCCGATCGAAGTGGGTTTGGCCGCCTACGAAGCCGGGGAGAAGGCCGGGATTTCGGCAGAGGCGCTCGAGACCGTTCGAGCGCACAAGGTGTTGCTGAAGGGACCGATCACCACGCCGCAGGGCGGCGGGTTCAAGAGCGTCAACGTGACCTTGCGGAAGTCGCTGGGCATGTTTGCGAACGTACGTCCGTGCATGGCGCTGGCCCCGGTGGTTCCGGGAGCGCACCCGAACCTCGATATCGTGGTCATCCGCGAGAACGAGGAGGATCTTTACGCCGGGATTGAGCATCGGCAGACCGAGGATGTGGTGCAATGCCTGAAGCTGATCACGCGGCCGGGTTGCGAGCGCATCGTCCGGTACGCGTTTGAGTACGCGGTTCAGAACGGGCGCAAGAAGATCACGTGCATGACCAAGGACAACATCATGAAGTTGACCGACGGTCTGTTCCACCGGGTGTTCGACGAGATCGGGGCCGAGTACCCGCAGATTGAGAAGGAGCACATGATCATCGATATCGGGATCGCGAAGATCGCGCGGGACCCGGCGCGGTTCGACATCATCTTGGCTCCGAACCTGTACGGCGACATCATCAGCGACGTGGTAGCGGAGGTCTCGGGCTCGGTCGGCACGGCGCCGAGCGCGAACATCGGCGAGGACATCGCGATGTTTGAGGCGGTCCACGGGAGCGCGCCCGACATCGCCGGTAAGGGCGTGGCCAACCCGAGCGGCATGCTGCTGGCGGCGGTGATGATGCTGGCGCACATCGGCGATGGCAGCATTGCGACGACGATCCACAACGCGTGGCTGAAGGCGATTGAGGACGGTTGCCTGACCGCCGACCTGGACCCGAGCCGAGGCTACGGCACGGAGGCGTTTGCCGATGCCGTGATTGCGCGGCTGGGCGAACGGCCGACCGTGTTTGAACCCGTGCAGTACCCGCCGAAAACGGACCCGGTGCGCGTTTGGGTGCGGCAGTCGCGTCCGCCGAAGAAGACTCTGGTGGGGGTCGACCTCTTTTTGGCGAGCCGCGAATCGGCCGAGACGATTGCGGCGCGGATTCAGCGGGCCCTCGGAAAGCGCTGGACGCTCGAGATGATCACGAATCGGGGCGTAAAGGTATGGCCGAACGGACTTCCGGAAACGAACTGCGTGGACCATTACCGATGCCGGCTTCGCACGGACGGGATCGGCACGCCGGCGATCGCCGGGGCGATGGTGGCCCTCGATAGCCTCGGGCTGGAGGTCGTGAAGACCGAAAACCTGTACGACTTCGACGGTCAGCCCGGGTACAGCGTCGGCCAGGGTCAGTAACGACCGGCCTTTGCTAGCCCGCCCAGATGGGCAACGTGGGCGAGATGGGTGCGTTGAGATTTTCGCACCCATCCTCGGTCACCGTCACGATGGTTTCGAGCCGAACGCCGAATCGGCCCTCGAGATACACGCCGGGTTCGATGCTGAAGCAATCTCCCGGCTGGAGCACGACGTCGCTACCGGCCATGATGTACGGAGCCTCGTGACCGCGCATGCCGATGCCGTGACCGGTACGGTGCACGAATCGCGGTCCGTAGCCGGCAGCTTCGATGACTTGGCGCGTGGCGGCGTCGACCTGACCAGCGGTGACGCCCGGCCGAACGGCGGCGAGCCCGGCCATGTGCGCGGCGTACACGACCTCGTAAACGCGCTTCGCTTCCGGCTCGGGTTCGCCCACGGCGACGACGCGGGTGATGTCGGACTGGTACCGCGCGTACTCGCACCCGAAATCCATGAGCACGACGTCGCCCGGACGGACGGTGGCGTCGCCAAGAAGGTGGTGCGGTTCGGCTCCGCCCGGGCCGATGCCGACGATGCAGAAGGTCGGAACGCCACCCCGCCGCTTCATGCCGTGTCGGATGGCCGCGTCGATCTCGCGTTCGGTTGCGCCGGGCACGACGACCGCGGGCAGACTCTCGAAGGTTTCGTCTGCGATGCGGGCGGCCTCGCGCATTTTTGCGAGTTCGCCCGGCTGCTTTGTCCGCATGAGGGCCGAAAGGACCGGCTCGGCGGTGCGGAACAGCGCGGTGGGAAGCGCGTCTTGCAGGTGCAGGAGCATTCCGGCGGGCATTTCGTGGTCGACGAAGATGACGCCGGTGCGCAGGTCCCAAGCCTCGGCGAGTTGGCGGACCAAGCGGTACGGGTCTTCGGAATCCGTCCAACTGGCGATGTTCTCGATGCCCACCCGGCGGGCCTGGGTCACGCTGAGCGCGGGACAGATGAGATGGGATGCGCCCGTGCGAGAGACGGCTAGGAGCAGCAGACGCTCATGTCCGTCCTCCCAGAAGTCGGCGAGGTAGCCGTTGTGGAGGGGTTGTTGCGAAAACAGGGCATCGGCCCCGGCAAGGTTCAACGCTTCGACCAATGCTTCTAGATTAGATTTCATGTGACACCAACGCGTTACGGGCAAAAGTCAAGATTACGACTTACAGAGGTTGCTAAGTTTGCAAGAGGTGGCGATAATGCAACAACATTCGGCTGAAGTGCAGCGATGCAGATCAATCCTCAACTTATCCTTTTTGGCTTTTACGAGCTGATCGTCGTCGTATTGTGCGGCATTTTGGCGCTGAGTTGGGTGTTTAACGTCAGCGCGAAGATGTGCAAGATCAGCGTGGCCGATGCGGTGAAGCAAGGCAACGTGGCGGTATGCATCTTTTTGGGAACGCTGGCGCTATGCATCTTGCAGCTGACCACCGAAAGCGTGGATCCATCGGTGGATGCGTTGCGGACGATGGTGCAGGCGCGCGACCACGTATCCACCCCGATGCTGGGCATTGCGATGGGCTACTCCATCGGCCTGTTTTTGCTGAGTGTGGTGGTGGCCTTGGCGCTGGTGCACGGCACGCTGTACGTGACGATGCTGGTGACCAAGAAGATCGACGAGACGGGCGAGATTCGGAACGGGAACGTGGCCGCCGCGATCTTTCTGAGCTTCATCTTGATCTCTTCGACATTGATCTATAAGCCGGCCGTGCGGAATGTGCTGGGCGCGTTGGTGCCGTACGAGATGCTGAACAAGTTTGCAGAGGAGAATGCGCCGCCGCCATCGGAGACGGTCCGACCGCCGCAGTCGACGGACGGCAACGGTCCGCTCCCTGAGGCGGCGCCGTGACGTCGGCCGGCTGGTCGATTGCGGCTTGTCTCGTGGTCGGTGCGGTGCTGACCGGGGTGAGTTCGCAGGCGTTTTTGGCGGTGTGCGGCGATGCGTTGCGGACGCCGCGGGGTCTGCTAGAGGCGAAGCCAGACCGATACATCTTGCCGAAATCCGCCTCGTACTCCGTGTCCTCCGAAGGCGGGAACTACGCGGTGGACTACAAGTTTCGGGCCGTGGGGAACGACGAAGTGACGCTGAAGTTCAGCCTGCCGAAGAGTACGGTGGACGAGCGGATCGGCAAGTTCGGCTTTGACAAGGCGGTGATGGGGCCGATGTCGGCGACTCCGGAGAACATTCGCAAGCGTCAGGCCGCGGTGGAGGCGGGTTACTTTCGGATTGACGGCGACCAGATCAAGCCGGCTTTTCGGCGGATGATTCGGGACGAGCGCGATATTCTGACCCCGATCGTGACTCTAGGCAACCGCGAGATGGGGAGCAAGACCACGATTCGGGACCGGGCCGCGTTTTGGCTGGCGTTTTGCCAGTCGATTCCGTACGGGATTCCGCCGTACCAGGACGAGGCGAGGATGTACGGCGGGCTAATGCCGCCGACAGGGACGCTGCGCATGGGCTGGGGCGACTGCGACTGTAAGGGCACGCTGTTTGCGACGTTGATGAGCCATTACGACGGGGCCAAGGTGATCGCGGTGAACGTTCCGGGGCACTTTTTGATCGGGGTGAAGGGGGTGGGCCAGCCCGGAGACGACACCGTGGAGTTTGAGGGGGAGGAGTACGTGCTGTGCGAGCCGGTGGGGGTGGCGCGGTTTCCGTTTGGGAAGAAGAGTCAGCTGAGCCAGAACATTCTGAGCATGCGTCGGATCGTTCCGTACACGGACTGATCTTCGGCTCGGGGTATCATCTCGGTTCGGGCGATGCCGGATCGTCTAATGGCAGGACAGCGGTTTTTGGTGCCGCACGTCTAGGTTCGAATCCTAGTCCGGCAGCCAGGTTTTTGTCGGCCGAGTTAGTTACTGTTTTGTCCCGGTCTTGATTCGGATCCTACAGAAGTTTTCAAGGTTTCGTAGCCGCTTCCTTGCGTCCACGGAAGTATCGGAGTACGGCAACTGCTGCGGCCGCACCCGCCACCAGAACGATCAGGAGATTTCTCGACCAAGCGGCGTAACCCGGTGCCAACGGTTCGAATCCCTTTTCCCCGCGTACCACCCGCGGGCCAGGGGTACCGTCGTACGTGTCGAAGACCGCGCCACTCGGTAACGATTCCGTGACCGATGCTCCCGGTGCGGGTTTTGCCACATTGGACAGGGAGAAACGAAAAACATCTTTGGTGAGTAAACGTCCGGATTCGGAAACCTGCTCTTGTCAGCTGATTTTGGTCGGAACCGACACATTGGCAGACTGGTGGTACTGACTTACGATCACTGCCCGCAGGATCATTACGGGACCATCGCACTGGGTGAGTTGAAAAACATCCAGTTGATTACTCCGATTCACGTCCAATTGGACTTCCGTATTGCCTTGTCACGTGTACTGGCGCTCTGCCCGCGGCAAATTCTTGCTAGTCCCCGCCGGAAATATGCGTCGAGGAAGTGGCACGGTACCGTTTACGCAAGAGCAGTACGATCAGACCGATCGCCGCAAGCACAGCAAACCCGATCATGATGTTGCGATTTCGAATGCGTTCCTCGTAGCCTGGCGTCCCATAGTCAGGATCTACCGGAACACGCTTATCTTCTCGCGTAATCACACGACCGCCAGCTTTACCATCATAAACAGAAAGAAGCGTGTCATTTGGCAGAGGTTTCAGAATCCGAGTCCGCGAAGCCTGCAGCTCGACCTTTTCGAATTTCCACCGGAAAGTATCGTCCGTAAGAAGCCGATTCTCTTCGCTTAATTGAAACGTGCGAGAAAATCTTGTCGGAAAACGAACTCCGCTCAGTGAATTGTAATCGCTAAGCCGGTATTCATCCTTCTCTCGCACCGTTTGCTCGGCTTTGATGAACCGAAACCTGCGAATCTCGGCGGGCAACAACACGTCAATCTCGATTTGCGTCGCTTCCGTTGTAAACCTGTACGTTCGCACGCCCGAAGCGTCGATGCTCACCGCGACTCGGTCTGCGTTACGGGCGAACTCGAGCAGACTCGGATACTCAGGGAGTGGGAGCTGACCAGTCTCAAACCTGCCGATACCGGCTCCGAACGGATACAACGTACCGAATCGTGCAGAATTCGTAGTTCCGTGAGTTCCATACGGGTTACGTTCCGGCCCGCGATATGCAACCACCTCTTTCCCATCGAAGACTACCGTTTCGGTCCGGTCCGAGCCGTTCACTTGCAGCATAGCTCGATAGATTGGAGCCAACCATTCGAGCGTGCCGCGGAACGAGATACTTTCGGTACGTAACGGAATCTCAGTCGGCGAAGAGCGCAAACTGGGGACAGGATCGGGATGGCGGGATACTCTCTCTCCCGCCAACTGACAGCGGAAGTGGCTGGTGTTTCGTTCGAATGCTTTGATCGCCGTGACAAGTTCTTGCTTTGCCGGCGTAGCGAACGTGAGTCCGCTGACACCTGCAAAAAGCAACGCCAAGCAAAGCCGTGCAATCAGCATTTTTTCGTGTAATGGATATACGGTCCCGCCGTGTTCACGTATCGGTTGAGCGTGTAGCTCCACGTCATTCGGTAATACTCGTAACAGGGCTCTGAGCCGTATGACGTACACCAGTTGAACAGGGATGCGTTCCGACAATCGTAGTGCGGGAAGGATTGCGTCACGGAATGGTCAAAACGATTCGCGGGCTTAAAATCTCCGCCGGCACCGACGAGAGTGGTTCCGTTTGAGTATTGGCACGTCATCACGCACTTTTGACACGGACCACCGATGCTTACGGCAGTCAGGGCCACGACAAGAATCGTACCAACGAGCGGAAAGACCCCTTTCACGGCAGCTCCGGCTCGCAGACTTGCGGCGGTTCTTCGTTGGATGCAACGGCGACGGTGGCAACAACCCCGACGACGACGACAAAAGCGATGGCAAGCAGGTGACGGATCATCGTAATCTCCAACAGCACTATAACGGGTAAAAAAAAAATGCAAAATCGGCGAAGAGTATTTTCAGAATTATTGATGGTCGGTTCGCTGTCCGCCGGTCTCGTGGCATCCATTTTGCTAGAAGGCCAGACGCAGCTTGACCGCAACGTGTGCGGTGCGCAAGTCGGTTGTGTTTTGCTTGAACAGTCGCTGATTACCAGTGTCTTGCCGATTCGACTGTCTCAACTCGGCGTTGGACTGTTCGTACTGCTGGAAATGCTTCGGCATCTGGTGGAACGTCGCATCGTGCAACTTGCCGTAATCACTTCTTTTGCCGTGAGCACGGGCCTCACGATGTACGGGTTGATCGGTCTCAAGGCGGTGTGCCCGCTGTGCCTCACGGTATTCATTGCCTTGGCCGTGGGCGCGTGGTGCGTGTTGCTCCCCAACGAGCCTGGAAAGCACATCGGTCGAAGCGCAGTGCTCATGCTAGGGTCTGCCGTCTTCGCCATCGCCTTTGTTTTGACTCGTCCGCTGAGGTCTGAGCCCGTAAAAGTTTCGGACACGCACTGGAATCAGATCCAAGAGTGGCCGAAGGTTGGCAAAGATCGCGAGCCTCCGCAAGCTTTCGTAATTGACTTCGGGTGTCGACACTGCCGTACCACCATGCGCGAGGCGATGTCACGCGGCGAGAGTTTCTACGTCGGTGCCAAGATTGATCCCGCAAATCTTTCATCTGCTATACTTGCCATCCAATTTGCTGCGGCCTATCGACAAAAGTTAGGCGAGCGCTTCCTGACCATCCTTCCGGAACCAGAGCAAGAGTCGTACTTCATCGAGAAATTGTCATCGGAACTTAAGATGACCGAATCGGACCGGCGGACGGCTCGACGATGGAGCGCGCAGACGCTAGCCCTTGCCGAGCATCAGGCCATAGCCCGCATTCCTCAGCGGGTCGTGCCAGCAAGGCCGAAGTAGACTCACGGGCAGCCAGGGGAAACGCGCTTCATATCACAAACTTTCAGCAAAACTTGAAAGCAGGGGCTGACGTAGAATAGGCCGTGGCACTCGCAAAATCGCGCACCGTAGTCGTAGTCGGCGGAGGACTCGCTGGACTCATGACCACCATGAAGCTCGCCGAAGCCGGGCACAAGGTGAAGCTGTTCAGCATTGTGCCGGTCAAGCGATCGCACAGCGTGTGCGCTCAGGGCGGCATCAACGGCGCGGTGAACCTGCGCGGCGAAGGCGACAGCCCTTACCTCCACTTTGAAGACACGATTACCGGCGGCGACTTTCTGAATCACCAGCCGCCCGTAATGCGCATGGCCGAGCGCGCGCCCGCAATCATCTACCTGCTCGACCGCATGGGGGTGCCGTTCAACCGCACCAGCGAGGGTCTGCTCAGCTTCCGGCGATTTGGCGGAACGCTGAAGCACCGCACCGCCTACGCCGGCGCCACCACCGGCCAGCAATTGCTGTACGCACTGGACGAGCAGGTGCGCCGATGGGAAGCCGACGGACGGGTGGAGAAGCGCGAAGGCTACGAATTTTTGGGCGTGATCAAGGATAGCGAAGGCAATTGTCGCGGCATCACCGCCCAGAACCTCCGCACGATGGAGATCGAATCGTTCCCCAGCGACGCGACGGTGATTTGTACCGGTGGTAACGGCCTCGTGTTCGGCCGAAGCACCAACTCAATCATCAACAGCGGTTCGCCCGTCAGCCTGTGCTATCAGGCGGGCGTGCATTACGGAAACCCGGAGATGGTGCAGATTCACCCGACCGCGATTCCGGGCGAGGACAAGTGCCGCCTGATGTCGGAATCGGTCCGTGGCGAAGGCGGCCGAATCTGGGTGCCGCGCAATCCGGATGACACGCGCCCGGCGGCGGATATTCCGGAAGCAGACCGCTGGTACGTGTGCGAAGAGATGGACCCGGTGTACGGCAATCTGCTGAGCCGCGACATCGTGAGCTTCATCATCTACTGCGTGTGCCGACTGGGCAAAGGGATCAAAGGGCGCGAGCAGGTGTATCTGGATATCACCCACCTGCACAAGGACCGCGGCGGCCCGCTGACCCGCGACCAGATCAACGACAAGTTGGAAGGCGTGTTGGAGATTTATGAGAAGTTCATGCGGGAAGACCCGATCACCACGCCGATGCGCATCTATCCGGCGGTGCACTACACCATGGGCGGTCTGTGGGTGGATTACGAGATGAACGGGGACGGCAGCTGGGATGTGGACAGTCCGCGCAACCAGATGACCAACATTCCGGGGCTGTACGCGGCGGGCGAGGCCGACTTTCAATATCACGGGGCCAACCGGCTGGGGGCCAACGCCCTGCTGAGCTGTCTGGTGGGCGGAGAGATCGCGGCTCAGGGCGTGCAGGCGTACCTGCAGAACATGGGCCCATCAACGGACGCGGCTCCGGCCAGCCTGTACGAAGATGCGAAGCGCGAGCGTCAGGCCGAGTACGACGGGCTTCGTCAAAGCCACGGTCCGGAGAATCCGTACAAGCTGCACCAGGAGCTGACGGACGTGATGTGGAACTACTGCGGCATTTGGCGGGTTCAGCGCGACCTGCTGATGGCCCGCGAGCAGCTGGACGACCTCAGCGAGCGCGCGAAGCGATGCAACCTGCTGGATGATTCGGGCTGGAACAACCAAGCGGTGCCGTTTGCGCGGTCGGTCAAGCACATGATCGAAATGAGCAAGGCGATTGTGGGCGGCGCCATCGTTCGGGACGAGTCACGCGGGGCGCACTTCAAGATGAACACCCCGAATCGCGACGACGCGAACTGGCTCAAGACGACGTTGGCGAAATGGACTCCGACCGGGCCGGAGTTTACGTTCGAGCCGATCGATACTCGCTACATCGAGCCGCGTGCCCGCAAGTACAAGGTGAACCAAAACATGATCGTCAAGAAGATCATGGGCGAGGACTTCTTGGAGAACTTGCTGAGCGAAGAAGGCGTTCCGGCGACGGCGTAAGGTCGGTTCGGACGCCCCCGGGTCGGCGGTTTTCCGCCGCCCGGGGGTGGGCTTGTGGTTAGGGAGTTTCGGCTTGTATGGAGCGTAACTCGGCGATGTGGAGAAGGTCCTTTGGGCGACCAACTGCAAGCTTCATTGCAATGAGATCGTCGATCGACGCAACCGACCAAGTGGTCCCACGTACTTCCACCTGAATCGCACCGACCTTCAATTGTTGGTAACTCGACACCCCGGGGGGCTCCGTGAGAATGTCGAGCCGCCCGAGCGATGTCGTGAGCGTCATAAACGAGAGGTTACGTACGGTTTGCGCGTCCCAGATGAATGGTAACTCCGGTGGATAGTCGGCCGGCCGGGGATCAAATGGCTTGAGCGCACGGACGAGTCGGTCAACATTTTCCTGATCGCGCCGAATCGCAACGTCCACATCCTGCGTGGACGCCGTCGCACCGTGAAGCACCAGCGCCAGCCCGCCGATCACCACGAACTCCACGTCGTGCTCAGCAAGAGCGCGAAGCACTTCTCCAAACTCAGGAGGTACGGCGGGCGAGTCCTCGGAGGGCATAGATCTGTCGAATATGGGCCTGGGCCTGGTCCAGTCGCTGCTCCGGCGTCAGCCGAAGGTTGGCGCGGAGCAACGCGATGTCGGTACCGACCGGGTCTTGTAGCCCATAGCCGCGGTCGGTGAACTCCCACGGCGAGTCGAAGTCGGTGACTAGCGCCCGGAGCGCGGCGATCTCGGCGTCGGTCATATCCCTTGGCAGAACGTTACCCACCCGGCCCACGCTTCATAATTTCCGTATGGCGTTCCGCACCGAAAGCGACACGATGGGAAAGATCGACGTTCCGGCCGACCGGTACTGGGGAGCGCAGACCCAGCGGTCCATCCAAAACTTTCCGATCGGGGTGGAGCGGTACCGCATGGCCACCAGCATCGTGCGGGCGATGGGCATCCTGAAGAAGGGTGCGGCGCAGGCGAATCGCGACCTCGGGCAGTTACCGGCCGAGATCGCCGAGCTCATCATTCGGGCGGCGGACGAGGTGATCGCGGGTCAACTGAACGATCACTTTCCGTTGGTGGTCTTTCAGACCGGTAGCGGCACCCAAAGCAACATGAACGCGAACGAGGTGATCAGCAACCGCGCCATCGAACTGGCGGGCGGAAGCATGGGGTCCAAGACGCCGGTTCACCCGAACGACCACGTGAACCGGGGCCAGAGCAGCAACGACACGTTTCCGACCGCCATGCATATCGCGGTGGTGCAAGAGCTGCACGGCCATCTGTATCCCAAGGTCACGACCTTGCGCGACACGCTGGCCGCCAAGGCGGAAGCCTACGCGGAGGTCGTGAAAGTCGGCCGTACGCACCTGCAAGACGCGACACCGATCACGCTGGGGCAAGAAATCGGAGGCTGGGTGGCTCAGTTGGACTACTGCCTGGCGGAAGTGCGCCACGCCGAAGCGGGCCTGTACGAACTGGCGATCGGTGGCACGGCGGTTGGCACCGGCCTCAACGCGCACCCGGAATTCGGCAACCTTGCCGCCCGATACTTTAGCGAATCGACGGGATTCCCCTTCGTCAGCGCGCCGAACAAGTTTGCCGCGCTCAGCGCGCACGACGCGTTGGTGACGGTGAGTGCCGCCCTGCGGACGCTGGCCGGCGCACTCATGAAGATGGCGAACGATGTGCGATGGCTGGCGAGCGGCCCCCGCAACGGTATCGGAGAGCTGATCATTCCGGAAAACGAGCCGGGGAGCAGCATCATGCCGGGCAAGGTGAACCCCACCCAGAGCGAGGCGTTGACGATGGTGGCGGTGCAAGTGTTTGGCAACGATGCGGCGGTGGCGTTCGGCGGATCGCAGGGCAATTTCCAGCTGAACGTGTTCAAGCCGGTGATGGTCCATAACGTGCTGAGTTCCATCCAACTATTAGGTGACGGATGCCAGGCGTTTCACGACCAATGCGCGGTCGGCATCGTGCCAAACCACCGCCGAATCCAGGCGAATTTGCAGGAGAACCTGATGCAGGTCACCGCGCTCAATCCGCATATCGGCTACGACCGGGCATCGAAGATCGCCAAGCACGCGCACGAACACGGGTTGTCGCTCCGCGAGGCGGCCACGACGGTCGGCGAGGTTGCGCCGGAAGACTTCGACCGATGGGTCGTACCGATGGAGATGACCGGCCCGCGTTAAGGCAGGTCAATTTCCACGCAGCCTTCGTACGGCGGGCAACTGACGAGTGCGTTTTGGCCGCTCAGCGGAAGGTTGATGGACTCAAAGCGATCCCGCTCGAGATCTGCTACTTCAATCTGAGTTTCTTGCGTGAACGGAAGGAGTTGCCGGCCCGCGGCGATACCATCGTGAATGTCGGCGAACTTCCGTGTCGGACTTTTTTGAACGGCCCGTATAAAGCTGAGGAATTCGAGACGAGATCGCAACGTTGTGCGCGTTTGTCGCAACCGAAACCGCACTACCGAACCTGGTTTTCGCGTTGCCTCTAGGGCTTCAAGCACTCTACGGAAGGACGGATCGCCGATGGAGCCGAATGTCACGTAACCTTGGCGAGAAATATCGATTGGCCCGATTACTTGACTGCGGGAAATCTGTCGTAATGTCAAACCGGGTTTCTGGCTAGGCGTCTGGAACACGCTTCGTGCCAACAATATCAGAATCGGGATGACTATGCCCACTCCAAAATCCAAGTAATCTCTTTTCTTATTAAATTCAAGTGGACCACAAAGAAATAGTGTTATCCCTAAAAGGTGCAGATAATATGGCCAGATAAAATCAAATGACCGCAGCCCGCCGGTAGCATAGACAAAGTAGCCGATAAGAATGACCAGCGACATTGAACCGCTGACAAGCTGATTCTGGATACGAGCTCGCACCGCTACCACCAGGAGGGAACTGACGCCGATTGCCCATAGAATTACGGGTTCAAAAAGAATTCCATCAAGTCTGCGGCCACCAAATAACGTAAGCATGAATACGAACAGGATGCAACCTGCCTGAATTCCCAGCCCAAGAATCGCCATCAACTTTATTTCGAATGTTTTGCTCTCGCCCTAATGAACAAGATAACGAGCGCAAGCACGACGAGAGACGCCAGTAGAAATCCGCTAACGGCAGGAATTAACTCAGATTGGGTCGAGGACGAAGCGGACCGACCAATTGCGATCTGTGAATCGTAGTACGCTCGAAAGTCAACTGTACCACCATCCCAAACACCCCCAACCGACCTAGAATCACGGTGTACTTCGAACGATGCACCGGGCTTCACCAGCTTTTGGTAGCGGATCTCGGGCACCTTTGAACTCCGTTGATTTACTTTGAAGTGGATAGTGTCACTTTTGGTGAATGAACGTGTCAATCCGACCAGCGAACCAAGTTCGTAAGCGAAACACCATCGCTCCTCTACTGCTCCTTCCTCCAGTACATAACATTGAGAGCTCGGCTCCTTGCGAGCAAAGGTTTGTGGCGATGGTCCGTAAACGGGAACAAGGAAACGATTCGTCTCGTTCGGACTCGGAATCATCATCACCTTGGTGATGTTTGGTGGAAGCAAAAAGCCAAAATACGGTTCAAGCGACTGACCAGATTCAAACACCTCAAAGTGCAGACCGTGTGGCAAGATCACATAAATGAGCCCGTCATCAAAAATAGCAGTACGGAACGGCTTGCCGTCAATCGCCCATTCCGCTTTCACCCTGCGCACATCATCAATTTGAATATGCGCAGTAACGGTGAATCCGTTGGGTGAAAGTTCTTCGCCAGGTTGTAGTCGTTTACCGGCAATTGGGTCACTGCGGTCCCGCTTCCTCAAACGGGCACTGACGAAGAAGTCCATTGTTATGTGCCCGTGCAGTAATCGCAGACTTCAGAAGTGGATCGTCCGGACGGAGCGGTACCATATTCGGTGCCGTCCGGGACACAGTTAGCAAATCTCGGAATCCCGAAGAAATCCCGATACGGATTCGTGAGCGTCTTTTTGTCTCGGGCATACGAGTGGGAGTACACCTCACACTTGTAGGCCGAATGCCCCGGCCGAAAACATCCTCCGGGTGTCACTCCTCCATGGTTTACCAAGTAACCACCCCCAAACATTACGCCACACGTGTCGTGCGTGACCTCTCGTGTTTTGGGGTCGGGGCAAGGAATGCCAGCAAAGGCAACCGTAATGACCGCGCCGAGAACAAGCACCGCAACGGACTGCTTCATGGCGTCACCGACGGCGGTTGCACGTTGCAGGGATAAGGGTCCGAACCGGTCGCCGACGAAGAGTTGATTGAAACCGTGATACCCACCGCGACGATGGCGACCAAGGTGAATAGGAACTTCCTCACGAAATCAACCTAACGCAGAAATCGAAAAAAAAGCAATGTCTTAAAAATTAATCTGTCGTTCTTTGCCGGGTCACACATTTCCGTGAGAATCATCACGGCCGAACGCGGGCGATGACGGTCGCGCCCCGCCCGTCGGCATTCGCGCGGCTCTGAATGGTCCAAAGGTCTAAGCGGTTGTCGCCATCCACGCAGCTACCGCTATAGTCGCCCCACGGTCCGCCCTTCGTCGCGGCCTCCCCCTCACCCAGCGACCGGATTCCGCCGAGGAGATCGGTACCCCGTCGACCAATGCGGGCGAATCGGGGCGAAACGAACGTGTCGGCACCCGCCTCCTGAAAGCCGAGGATCGCCTCGCCGCGCCGGTTCACCCCGATCGTGGTTTGGATGTACGAGCGCGTGGCATGGGCCACCGTGCCGCTCCGCAGAAACTTGCCGTCGCGCAGCCGGACTTCGTGCCATTGCACCCCGGCGCGACCGGCGATGTTGACGGTGTGCGAGAACCAAAGCGAACCGTTCTGGACAGCCAAATTCTTCGGGTTTCGATCGCCGCTGGAGACGGTCTCCTTGACTCCGGGCTGGGGGGACGCAGGCGGCCATCCGAAGGCCATCGTCGCCGGTCGGGCGGCGGTCAGGGTCCGCTTGACCACCGGCGCACCGTCGGCGGATGCTCCGACCCAGCGCACGATGATGGATTCGTCCGTTAGCGTGACGAACGGAAGGTCGTCCGATGCGTCTTGAACCACCGCCGGGTGGCCCAGCGAACCGGCAAAGTGCCACACCCGCGCCGGTTTGCCCGCTTTGGCATCGGCGAGGCGCATCACGAAGGTTTGCTCTTTTCCGCCTGGGAATGAGTAGCCAATCCAGCGGCGACTGCCGCCAATGCCGCCGCCATCCACTCCGTCTCGCGCCGAGACCGGGTAAGTGTTCCAGGCGCCACGCGGGTCCGACGTTTCGGATACCGACACGTTTACCGGCTTAATCTTTTCTTTATCCCAGTACACCCACAGATCGAACACGAACACCCGGGCGTGGAGGTCAAAGTACATTTTCGGGTCGATGCCGTCGTTGAACTCGCGCTGAGGCACGCCATCGACGTAATTACCGGCCTTGTCGTAGATGACCAAGCCGCTGTTGGTGCCGTGCAACACGTATCCGCCGCCGACCGCAATCTGGGGGTCTACCTGCCGATCGCCGTCGTTACTGCCGTCAAACATCAGCACGCCGTCGACAGTGCGGGGGTTGCCGCCCTGACGTCGCGTCTTCGCCGTACCGCCCTTGTTGAACGTGGCGTTGCGGATCGGCTGCACCACTTCGCTCCGGACGGCGGCGACCGGCAGATCCCGGATCAGCAGTAGCGACAAGACGGCAGCGAGAGGCATGCCCGCAATTATGCGTGGTTACGTCGGGCCGATCTCGCCCGATTCCGGCGGGCAGCATCCGGCGGCGGCGAGTTCGTCACGCAGGGCCGCGATTCGGACCAGTTCGGCCCGGTGCGCGTCGGCCCATTCGATCACGCTGTCGAGCACGGGGCTCAGCGTTCGGGCAAACGGTGTCGCGGCGTACTCCACCCGGGGCGGAACCTCGGCGTACACGGTGCGTGTGACCAGGCCGAGCAGTTCAAATTCTCGCAGGGTCTTGGTGAGTTCCTTTTGGGTGACATCGCCCACGTGCTTCCGAACTTCGCCAAATCGGATCGGTTCCGGCGCGTCGATGAGGGCGTGCAGCACGAGCAACGACCACTTTCCGCTGAAGAGCGCGGTAAATCCCTTGACCGGGCAGTGGGCATCGCAACGCAACGTGGTTCTCATGGCTTGGATCAACCGAACGCGGTCGGTCCCCGATTATTCGGACGTCGGGAGTTCGGAGAAGTTGTCATCCGGGAGGATGTTTAGGACCTTTAGTATGGTTAGTTTCTTTTGGGAACTTAGCGAGGTGGCCCGTCGTAGGCAGTGGATGTAATCCGGAGAACTCGATGAGCAACCTTTTCGAATCCACCCAGCTCGGTCAATTGTCCCTCCCGAACCGCATTCTGATGGCCCCGATGACACGCAATCGGGCAGATGTCGACGGCGTGCCGCAACCGATCGTGGCCACCTACTACCGTCAGCGGGCGGGCGCCGGGCTCATCATTACGGAAGCGACGGCGGTGAGCAAGCAGGGGAGCGGCTACCCATTGATTCCCGGGCTGTGGACCGAGGCGCAGGCCGCCGGCTGGCGCCCCGTGACGGAGGCCGTCCATGACGCGGGCGGGCGCATCTTTGCCCAGTTGTTCCACACCGGTCGCATCTCGCACTCCAGCCTGGTGGGCGAAACGCCGGTGAGCGCGAGCGCGGTCACCCCGGACGGCGAAACGTTTACGGCGGATTTCAGCAAGGCGCCGTTCGAGACGCCGCGCGCGCTGGAAACGGACGAGATTCCGGGCCTAGTGGAGCGATTCGTGGTGGCGGCACGCCATGCGATTGCGGCTGGCTTTGACGGCGTGGAGATTCACGCGGCCAACGGCTACATCATCGACCAGTTTTTGCGCGACGGCGTTAACCAGCGCACCGACGCATACGGTCAGGATCGGACGCGACTGCTCCGCGAGATCGTGACGGCGGTCGCGGAGGAGATCGGCGGCGGACGACTCGGCGTGCGGCTCTCGCCCTGGACGCCGTACAACGACATGCGCGACAGCGATCCGCTCGGCACTTTTCGGCGGGCGGCGGAGGCCCTGCGCCCGGTAGGACTCGCGTATCTCCACGTACTCCACACGGGGAACGAAGACCGAACGGCGGCCGAGACCTTCTCGCTCGAACTTGCCGAGATCGCGGGGGCTCCGCTCATCGTCAATCACGGCTACACCAAGGAGCTGGCGGAGGTCGCGATCGCGCGCGGTGCTGCCGGGGTGGCGTTCGGCGTGCCGTACCTGGCGAATCCGGACCTTCCGAACCGGCTCGCGGCGGGGGCACCGTTGAACGACCCGGACTTCTCGACGTTTTACGGCGGCGGGGAGAAGGGTTATACGGACTACCCCACGCTCGGTTAACGTTCGTCAGGGAGCACAATGCCGCGCAGAATCACGTTTTGCGCGGCCAGAAACACCACCAGGGTCGGCACGGCGGCCAACGTGAGCGCCGCCATCATCACCGATTTCGGTGCGATGTTTTGCAGTTGGTAAATCCACACCATCAGCGTCCACATGCCCTGGTCTTGCGCGATGAGAAACGCGTAGATGAAGGCGCCGTAGGCACCCATAAAGGCGAGCAACGCCAGATAGCCCAGCACCGGTCGGCAAAGGGGCAGCGCGATGTTGACAATCATCACGGACTCCTTCGCGCCGTCTAATTGGCCCGCTTCGAAGAGCTCTTGCGGCAAGCTGTCGAAGAATCCCTTGAGCAAGAAGATCATGTAGCCATTGGCCGCGACGGGCAGCACCAACGCGGCGAAAGTGTTGAGCAAGCCCAGATCCTTCAGCAAAAGGAACGACGGGATCATCGCGACCTCGGCCGGGAACGCCATCGTCGCGAGCAGAAAAATGAGGATCTGCCCGGACTGTCGCACCGGGTACCGCGACAGGGCGTACGCCGCAATCGGGTTTACGGTGAGCTGCACCGCAATCGCCAGAAAGCAGAACAGTGCGGTGTTCCAAATCGCGCGACCGTTGACCACGACGTAGTCAATGACGTAGGCGAAGTTCCGTACCGCGAACTCTTGGCGCAGTGCGCGAGATTCGGTCCGCACAACCAGCCGCTCGAAGCCGTCGATCGGCATCGGTTCGACACTCAGCTGCGCCCACCGGCCCTCCACGGAGTCGCGTCGATACGCCGCCGGGAGTGCCGTCTGCTCAAACGCCGCACGCCACGTTCCCGCCGCCGCGATTCGCAAGGTCTCGAAGCTGGTGGCCGTCCCCTTCAGTTCTGGCGGCACCTCCGAGAATTGGTTGCGGGTGCGTCCCCGAACGTATTCTTGGTAAATCCGTTCGGTCCGGACCGGCACGCGCCATTCGACCGGCAGGGTCTGCTTGAACTCGAGCCAGTCGCGGAACTTCGGGGTGTTCGGCGGAGACCACGCTTTTCGCTCGCGCATCTCGGCGGGCGGAGACACGGTCTGGAAACCGACATTCTCCTCCAAATAGGTGCGGTTGAGCGCGGCGATATCGTTGCGGAATCTGGCGCGCAGCCAAGCTTGGTAGCGCGATTGCAGCCGGCTGGTCACCTGGTTGGGCGACATCCGGAACGCCGGAACCCACATTTCGGTCGGGAGTTCGCGCAGGAATTGTCGGTAGGTTTCGAGGCGCGAGGTATCCCCCACGAGCCGAGTGCTAGCGATGGCAGACGCATCGCCGCTGTACTTGTCGTCCAGATACTTTCGAAACAGCGTGTCGTCGTCGGAGAGGTAGCTCGGCCAGAGTTGGGTGTCGTTTTGATCAAACTGCCCGCGCAGGGCGGTCGTGACCATCAGCACAAAGGGGTACAGCGTGGTGAGCGCGCCCAAAATCAGGAGCCCGTACACGACGCCCATGGCCAGCCGCGCCCGATTTCGCCGTCGGCCCACTTTACTGACTAATCCCATCGCCTAGCCGCCGAGCAGTTGCCGCCCGGCACCGATCAGGATAGCCTACGGCTGGCCGAGGATATCTTTCGAGTTTCGGCGCGCGGCGATGCGCTTGAGGTTCTTGATCGCCTGCACCTCGATCTGACGGATCCGTTCGCGGGAGAGGCGAATCTCCTTTGCGTCCGTATCCGACTCGTCGTCGGCGTCGTCCTCCGAATTCAGTTGGAACCGCATCCGCATGATGCGTTGCTCGCGTTCATTGAGTTCGCTCAGGATTCCCTGGAGCTCGCCGAGGATCTCGCGGTCGAGCATCGCCGCCTCCGGGTCGAGACCGTGCTCATCGCGAATGAGTCCGCCCAGAGTGACGCCGCCCGAATCGCCGATGTTCATATCCAGCGAGAGTAATTCTTGACTCGTCTGCAGGAGCGTTGCGAGCTTCTTCGGGTGGATCCCCATGATCTCGGCGAGTTGCTCCGTGCTCGGCTCGAACCCCATTTCTCGCGCGAGCTGGGCACGAATCTTTTCGATCTTGCGCAGCGATTGGCTGACGTGCGCGGGCAAGCGGATCGCCTTGGCCTTGTTATCGATGGCCCGCCCGATCGCCTGGCGAATCCAATGGGTGGCGTAGGTACTGAACCGAAACCCTTTATCCGGATCGAACCGCTCGGCGGCCTGCATCAGTCCGATCGCGCCTTCTTGGATCAGGTCTTCGAGCGGGATGGCACGGTTGCGGTAGCCCTTGGCGATATTGATCACCAAGCGCATGTTGGATTCGATGAGCTTCGACTTTGCGGTGTGGTCCCCGGCCTGAATCGCGCGCGTAAGGGAGACCTCCTCTTCTGCGGTGAGAAGCGGAGCCTGAGTGAGCCGACTCAGATAGCTTGGCAGCCCATCATCGCCGTCCGGGCGTCGCGAAGGCAAGGTCATCCGGGTGGTGTTTCTGTATGACGCAAATCAACGAGATACGGTTGGGACCGACTCGGAAAATTCCGGCCAAAGTCACAAAATCGTGACTCGTGAGGCAATGAGTTTACCGAACCGATCTTGGCGATATCGAACCTTGACCAAAAGGTCGAGTTCCATCAGGCCCGGCGACACGCGCCGACCATCTTGCATGAATTGAGTGGCGGGCACCACGGTGATGTGGTACCGCGCTCCATCCACTTCGACATCGAACAGATTTCCGCGCGGCACGATGAACGTGACCACCCCTTCGACTTCGCCATTTGCGGGGAGGCGGGGCGGCACGGCGTCGCGCGTATCCCGGACGGAGCGCGAACGGCTGGATGAACTGCCCGGGGTCGGCTTCGGTTCTGGCATCACGTCGGTGACGAGCCGTAGCCACGTCTCCGAGTTCGAGAGCAGGCGTCCATGAAACGTCAGCACGGTGCCATCGGCCAGTTGATCGAGGCTGGAGTCCGCGCCACCCACGGTTACCTTCGATTTTTCGGTGACGCGGTACTGGAACGTCGAGCGGTCTTCAAACTCCACCGTGATGCCGCGGACGCCGCGCGAGACGATCCTTCCTCGCTGTGGCACCCGCCGGATGGCCTGGAGCCAGGCGGCCGTCGCTTCGTCGGCGAACTCTTTCAGTGTCACGCCCTGATCGTCCACGGTAGCGCGCACGTTTCCGCGGATGCCGGCCACGACCTCAGGCAGGGTCGCGCGCTTGCGATGCATCCAGATTTGGGACTTCTCGGTCACGCGGATCGGCACCGGGCCCTGCGACGTTTGGAGAGTCAGCGTCCCGGCCCCGACCTCAGTGACCGTGCCGACGAGTTGCCGCGTTTCGGCCTGCGACATCCCAAAACTCGCGACCAGCACCAACACGCCGATCGACCGAACGATACGATACTTCCCCACGATGCCCCTCACCTGTACTACACTCTTGCCTGAGCCGTTACGATGAACGAAGAAACTTTCGTCGCCAGCCGCGAATCGGAATGGCACCGATTTCGAGTCTTGTGCGACAAGGCGGATTTTAGCCCTACTGAGCTATCGCAAGCGGAGTTCCGCGAGTTTCTTCGGCTTTACCGGCGAATTTGCCGGGATTTGACCTACGTTCGCACCCGCAGCGATAACGTGGCGTTGTTGGATTTGCTTAACGATCTGGCCGGTTCTGGCTACGGGGTGCTGTACCGCACGCGTCGCGGCAGCCCGATTCAGCTCATGGTCAACGGCATCGCGGTCGCGGCCCAAACGGTGCGACGACGGGCGGTGTTTATTGCCGTATCGGCGATGCTGTTCTTTGGTTCGGCGTTCCTCACCTACTTCTTGACTGGTTACGTGCCGGAGACGCGGGAAACGTTGATTCCGGAAGGCTTTGAGCAGGCGTTCGAAGGATGGCGGTCCGGCAAGTTCGACGAACGGACCGCCGACGAAAGCCTGATGGCGACGAGCTTTTACGCCTCGAACAACCCGCGGGCATCTCTGACGGCGGCGGCGGCCGGAGTCAGTACGTTCGGCCTGTTCTCGATTTACTCATTGGCGACGAACGGAGGGATGCTCGGCGTTTTGGCGCGAGACGTGGCGCCGCGCGGCCACCTCGGATTCCTTCTCTCTGGCATCTATCCGCACGGCGTGCCGGAGCTATCCGGCATCATCATCGCGGGCGCGGCGGGCATGTTGTTCGGCTGGGCCGCGTTCAACCCCGGTCGACGCAGCCGGGCTGAATCGCTGCGGCTGGTGGCAAAGGACGGCATGGTCCTGCTCGGCACCTCCGTCACCCTGATGTTTATCGCCGCCCCGATCGAAGGGTTCTTCAGCTTTAATCCGAACGTGCCGATGGCGGCAAAGATCGCCGTGGGCACGATTGAGGTCGTCTTCTGGGGGATCTTTTGGACTCAGTTCGGTAAAGAATCCGCGCCGGCAACAGGCGAAACGCCCACGGTCAACGCGCAATCAACAGCGTGACGAGCAGGATGGTGGCGTTGTGCGCCATGTGCATCGTGATGCTGGGTACCAGCGATCGGGTGTAGGTGACCAGTGCGCAACTGGCGCAACCCACCGTCGCCAACGCGCCCCAAATCGGGATGCCTTGCGGGTGAATCGCGGCGAAGATCACGCTGCTGAGAATCGCGGCGAGGGCGCGCGGCATCCAACGGGTGCGCATGCATGGAAACAGGATCGCGCGAAACACGATCTCTTCCCAGATCGGAGCGACAATCGCGCCGAAGATCACCATCGCGGCAATCTGGACCGGGTCGGAGTTTGTCATGATCGCCTGCGACGCCGGGTGCGAGGGTTCGGGCAAGTGCTTGAATACTTCGCGCCCCACTGCACCGACCGCGATCGCGAGCGGAAGCTCCATCGCGAACATACCGAGGCCAAACGCGATCATTCGGCCGCCCCACGCTTCGGGATGCTTGAGACCCAGGTCTATCACGCGGACCGGGCCGTAACGCACCAAGAGAAGCGTGACGGTGAGCATGGCGACCGCCAGGGCCAGCGTCTGGAAACGATCTGGAACAGGGGCCAAGGCGAGTTGAAGTCCCTGAAACGCGGCAAAAATCATCGCGCCAAGGGTCATCATCCGATCGCGACGATAGCCCGGAGTGCCGCTTCCGTCCGCCATTTCCGACGGCAACGTTTGCGGAGTGAGCTGGCCGGTTTGGCGGAGGATCAGGAAGGCGATCCACGCCATAACGCTGCACATCAGCACCATCAGCACCAATCCGATTCCGACCATCGCGCGGATGGCGCGACCGGGGTCGAGCAGCGACTTGCGGGCGTCTTTCACGCCGGATTTTTCGCGGGCGGCGATGACGGCGAGGCGGCCGAAGACGGTGCCGTCCGCGACGCTCCGTTCGATCTTGGCCGCTTCGGCGGCGGGGATCGTTTTGCTGGCGTACAGCCGGCGGAGATTCGCATCGCGCGGTGTGGTGCCGAGCCGTTTCAGTCGCTCGGGCGAAACCTTGCCGTTCAGGTCGTAATCCAGGCTGACCGCCGCGCGGGCGGCCGCCGCGTTCCGTCGTTTCGCGGCCGCATCCAGTTCGATGAGTACCGGTCGCAGGGATGAACGCGATTGTCGTCGCACCGACGGGCCGCCGAGCGATTCCATGGCGACGATCAGATCGACCGCAATCAGCGTGTTGGCGCTGACCGACTGCGCGACTGGCTTCGGCTTGGTTGGGCTCGCCGGTTTCGTCGCACCGAGGTATGTCGACAGCGCGGAGTAAAGCGAGAACGCCAGAAGCAGGGCGAGGATGATGCCGCCGATCGGGTTGCGGGGAATCTTTGGTTTCTGCTCATCCTCCACGCCCGGAATTGCGGCAGATTGCAACTCCTCCGGGTCATCGGCAGAAAATGGTCGGTGGGTGTAGGGGTTCACTGGGCGCCAAGACTCCGGTCGTTAAAGCTGATCGTATAGGTGCTTTCGTTGGTGATGAGGGCCATCGCGACCCAGATCGTTTCGGCGGCGTATTCGCCGAGCAGAATCCCAAACGCAACTTGACGGAGTTTATCGTAACCGTTGAGCCCGTAGTACTTTTGGACGAAGTTCTTGACCAGCAGGGCGATCATCATTCCGAACCAGTAGTAGTCCACTCCGTAGTTCATGGACAGCACGTACCCGGCGGGATGGAGCGGAAAGCCGGGGAACCGAAATCGGATCGCGTCGAGCACCATGACCACGGCGAAACCAACAATCGTCATAACGATGCCGATGACATCCGGCCCCTTGCGATCGCGCAGGATGTTCTCCATGTACGGCAAGGCATCGGTCCAGTAGATTTCGCCCGTTCGGTACACCTTGACCATTGAGAAGAAATGCGCGAGGAAGAACCCGACGACGGTTGCGGCCAGGATGGCGATGAACAGTTTCTTCTGATTCAGCCGCTCTTGACCGCCCATCTTCATGGCTTCCAACTGGTACGGCATCGGGTGATTTCGGTAGATCCGATTCATCACCAAAAACACTTGGGCCACGTACGCCGCCTGCGCGTCGCTGATCCACTTGGTGCCCATGAAGCGATGCATGATCGAGTTCGAGCCGAAGAAGGCAAATTCGTGGGTGGGCGGGCCAAGTTGGGCGCGGATACGGGTGAGCACGATCGAGAACACCAGGAACAGCGCGACGTACATCAGCATGTAAGGCAGGGGCAGCCCGCCGTACAGCCCGACTCCGACAAGAAACACGAACGACAGCACGAGTCCGGCAAACGCCGTCCGGTGCTTGATGCCACCGTCGGGCGACCGGACGCCCGTCTTGATGTCCCGCCACACCTCGCCGAGGTACTCCCGCGAGACCCAGAGTGCCCCGAGGAACAGCGCGATCACTCCGCCCCACGTCTGCTCATCAAAGTACGGCGGACCGGGGAGCAATCCGGTACCCGAGAATGTGCTCTGCGGGATGCCCTGGCTGGCGAGCATCACGTGAGTCGCCTTTCTGAGCAAGAAGAAGACGACCATGCTGATCAGCAAGTCACTCGGGATGAAGAGGCCGATCGCCGCCATAAACGGATAGATCGAAATGCGAAAATCGCCGATGTTGCTGAGCGGTGGCTCCTTGAAGGCCCGGTCGATGTAGAACAGGTCCTTCATCGGGATCGCCGGGACCGATGGATAAAGGTAGTTCATCCCGTTCAGCATGTCGATACTGAACATCACCGCGAACGCGATCCACATGAATCGGCTCTTCCACATGCCGCCCGAGCCGCCGTTTTCGGCCATGGCAACCGGCAATTGAATCAGCGGAAACGTCAGACGCTCTCGCTCGCACCACGCGCCGCGCATTAACGAGTTGAGGCAGAGCATGGCAAAGCAGAGCGTGCAGATGATCGCGGCCCACGCGCTCCAAATGGGTAAGTAGGTGGGCAATCGGCGGAATACGTAACCCATATCCTTGCCGCCGCCCTGAACATCCTTTACTTGCTCAAAGTCTTTGATTGCGAGGAAGTCCGGCACGTGCTTCGAGAGCCCATTCTTGTAGCCGTCACTCCACTTGCTGTGATACGGATAACTGTAAGTCGCCCCCATTCCGAACGACGTCCACTCCCCCGCGATGGAGCCAGCCACCGCCGTAATGCAGAAGATGACGATGAGATCGCCCTGACTGAACGCCGCTTTCGGAGCGAGCTTCCGCAGTACCGCGTTGAGGATCACGCAGAGTAACAGGGCCGAAATCGGCGCGGTCATCAGCGAGAAGATGCCGGAGACGCTGGTATTGGTAGTGATGTACGTTACGGGAAGGCAGAGCAAAAATGCCGCCAGGATCGCCCGAAAACGCATCGGCGCAAACCCGGACGCCGACTCCGGACGTTGGTTCTGCGACTCCTCTTCCAATTCCGCCTGCCCCGTTGCCATGCGCGAACTCAGTCTAGCAAGGTTTTGCGGTCCTTGTCGCAAGGTCGCGAACGGGTTCCGAACTGGGACCAGTATTTTTACTAGGTTCTGTCATGAAATTTGGACTATTCACGGAATCGTGTTATAAGAATGGTCCTGAACATTCAGGCCACTTCCTTACCTTGCTCGAGGACCCACGTCGTGCACGTTGGGTCCTTTTTTCCGCCCGAATGACGAAAATCCTCTGCACGCGCGGCGATCGCCACCGGGCCGCGCAACAATAGGCGACGTGCCGGACGCCGATAACCCTTCTGCCGCCGACGCCATCGCGCTCATCGAACGTGCATTCGACGAGTTGCGCATGCGTTCGGGCTTTAGCGAGCGTCCCGCCCAGCGGCAACTCTCGCTGCTGCTGGCCGACCTCATCGCGTACGGACAAACCGGTGCCTTCGAGGCGCCTACCGGGCTCGGTAAATCGCTCGCTGTGCTCATCCCCGCCATTGCCCACGCCATCGCGTCGAACCGGCGTACGGTGATCGCCACCTACACCAACGTCTTGGCCGAACAGTACTGGCAAAAGGACCTTCCCTTCGCACTGAGCTTGTTCGATCAGGAGGTGTCCTGCGCGTTTTTGCTGGGGCGGCAACGGTACGCATGCCGGATGGAACTGCCCGGTGCCCTTGGCAAAGACGCGGACTACGCCGAGTCGGTACTGCAACTCGGGACCGAGAACGAGTTCCGCAAGCTCATCGGCGGGCGAGCGCGAGGTCAGGGCAAGTTCGCCGAGCTGTGGTCCCGGGTGCAGGTGCCAGCCGTTTGCGAGGGCCGGCGCTGCCCCAAGTTCAAGACGTGCTACTTCTACGGAGCGCGAGCGCTGGAGGAAACGGCCGCCATTGTCATCACCAACCACAGCGTCGTGATCACCGATGCGCAGATGGCCACTCTCGAGGAGAGGGCCGAGCGCGACGGGCTGCTCGGCAAGTACGACTTCTTGATCCTGGACGAAGCTCACGACTTCGTTTCGGCGGCGGAAAACGGTCTCGAAATCGAAATCAACGCCGGCAAGCTCAACATGGCGGCGGGTCTGGCGGCGAGGATCGAAGCCTCCATGCGCGACGCAGCCCGCGAGCACGCGGCAGAAGACCTTTGGATGCAGCGGAGCCAGCGGTTTCGCGACGCGTTCATTCACCTCGCCAACTCGTTTGCCGCTCCGACCGTCAGCACCGTCGAACCCGGAATCTTGGCTGCCGCGCCGAAGGACCTCACCGATCACGCGGCGGTGCAGCGCATTTTCCGCGCGGAGGCCGTCCCGCCGAATCTGGAACTGACCACGCAAGTCGCTCGGGTCTGCCGCAACTACACGCGACTCGTCTCCGACATGCTGACCGAGTACAAGCCATCCGATGCCGAGACCATCCGCGCGTACCTCCGGCCGGTGACGTCGCTGGGCGAGGGTGCCGAGGCGTTCTTTGCCGACGAAGGGGTCGCCGTGTCGCACTTCGGTCAGCGGGGCCGGGGCGAGCAGTTTTTGCGCCGCGACACGGTGGGCCTGGCGGAGCCGCTGCGCCACTTGATCTGGGACCGCGTGCCGTACGCGTGCGTGTCGGCGACGCTGTCACTGGACGGCGGCACCGAGTACTTTCGGCGCAGCCTCGGCATGACGCCGACGTTTGAGGAGATCCTCCCCTCTCCGTTTGATTACGGGACGCACGCGGCGGTGTATCTGCCGCCGACGGGCCGCATCCCGGACCCGACGGCCGCGCGCCGGGACGGCCTCGAGCCGCTGTACTTTGCCGCGATCGCGGCCGAACTCCGCGAGCTCATCATGCTGTGCGGCGGGCGAACGCTCGCTCTGTTCCACAGTCGAAGGGAGATGGAGGAGGTGTACGGTCACCTCCAATTGCCCGACGAGTACCCCGTGCTGATGCAACCGCTCACCGGGGCGGCCTCCACCGGCGAACGGTTCAAGCGCGAGCCGCAGACATCGCTTTTCGCGCTGCGCACGTTTTGGACCGGGTTCGACGCGCCCGGCGAAACCCTGAGTTGCGTCGCGCTGGTACGGATTCCGTTCGAAGTGCCGACGGAGCCGCTCAGCATCGCCCGCTCGGCGTATCTCGCGCAGCAAGGGCTGGACCCGTTTCGAGAACACGCGCTGGCCCAGGCAAAGATGTTGGTGCGGCAAGGGGCCGGACGGCTCCTCCGTACGACCGACGACCGCGGGATCATCGCGATCTTGGATCCCCGGGTGCGCACCAAACCGTACGGGGCCGACATCTTGGCGAATCTGCCGCCCGAAATGCGCGAGTTTGATGATGCCAGCGAAGCGGTCGCGTGGGCCTTGCCCGACCTGGCCTCATCGGCGGAGGGTCGCTAGCACCGCACGCCATCGCTCGGGATGGCTCGGATCGGTCATCCACGGTTCGAACCCCAGTTTTTGGTACGTGCGGATGGCGGCGAGCCGGTGGTCGTCGGTGCTCAGGTTCACCTCCGCCATGCCGGCATCACGAAAATGCTCGAGCACCCGAAGCGTGACCCACGTGCCGTACCCACGACCGGTGGCATCCGGATGCGTTCCGACGTAATGGACGGTGCCCACCGGCTGGCTCCGGTCCCGGACCTGGGCGCTTGCGGTCGCCACGACTCGGCCATCCACCCGGATTCCGTACACGGCATCCACGTCGGGCGAGTCCAAAAGGACCTGCGTCGCCTTGGCCGCGTCCCACGTCGAATCTGTGAATGACAACGCGAGCACCGTTGCCAACTCCGCCGCATCGGACGGCCCGAGGGCCACAACTTCGACCGATTCCGGACGTGCGGGTAAGCCCGCAAAATCGAGTCGCCGCATGGCGAGTTGGACCATGGTCTCGGTGGTACCTTATCGGGGTGCGAGTTCTCGGGGTCTTGCTGGTTTGGGCACTTGGCATCCTCGCCCAGGCCAACCAAATCATCCTCGTGCCGCTCGACAGCCGGCCGGCCAGCGGCCAGTTCGCCCAGATGATCGGCAAAGTGGCGGCGGTCGATGTCCGCATGCCGCCATACGAATTTCTGGGACGATTCACCAGTCCGGGCAACCCCGAAGCGATCCTCAAGTGGCTTGAGAATTATGATATGAGCCAGCTCACGGCGGTGGTCGTGAGTACCGACATGCTCGCGTACGGTGGTCTCATTGAGAGCCGCACGAACTCGGTGAGCTACGACCGTGCGTGGGGTCGGATCGAACGGCTTTTCGCCCTCAAGCGCAAGTGGCCGAAGCTCAAGATTTACGCCTTCTCCTCCGTCATGCGATTGGCGCCGACCGCGACGCGCAAGGCCGCGCCGTGGCGCATGAGCCTCGCCAAGTTCATGGAGCTCGAAGATCGCACGCGACGCGGGAAGGAGCAAGGGCTGCAAGCGCAGATGAACGCGAGTCTGAAGCGTGTCCCGAGCAGCGAGATCACCCGGTACCGCGACACCCGATGGCGCAACCATAAGCTGCAGCGTGCACTGGTGGACGCCGTCCAGCGGAAAGAGCTGGACTACGTGGTCTTCGGTCAGGACGACGCCAAGAAGTACGGGCCGCATGTACCGGAGAACCGGGCGCTACTCAGCCGGGTCACCAACTACGGGCTGGGCGGCAAGGTCTTTTTCTGCGAAGGCGTAGACCAACTCAGCAACATGCTCGTGTCGCGCGCGGTCTTGCGGCAGGCCGATGTGGTGCCGCGCATCCGGATCGTGTACAGCGACGAATCGGCGGCCAAAAAGTATGCGTTTTACGAGAGCAAGCCGATTTTTCGCGCGCTGCAAGACCAGATTCTGGCCGCGGGGGCCCGACCCGCGAAGGACGACAAGGACGCGGACTACACCCTGTACGTGAACGCGCCGGACCCGAACGACGACTCGTTCAGTTCATTTACCCAGATTCTTGGGCTCGCGCTGGATCAAGGGATGCCGGTTGCGGTGGCCGACATCAACCTCGGCGGCCCGGGCCTGGCCGATCCGCGCGTCTTCGAAACGATCATGCAGGGCGAGCGCACCGATCGTATCCTTGCCTACGCGGGTTGGAACACCGCCGGCAACACCCTCGGCACCGTAATCCCCGCCGCCAACATGGCGATGCTCGCGCGGCAGGGGCGCGTGCCGGACCGCATGAAGGCCGAAATCGCACGTTGCGAGTTTTTGCTTCACCGGCTGGTGAACGACTTCGCCTACCACCATTTCACGCGTCCCCAGGCGTACCGGCTGATCGACAGTATTCCGGGCGCCAGCCGTGAGGAAACCGATTCGCAGTCTCTCGCGAGCGTAAACCGATTTGTTCAGCGCGACCTTGCAAAGTACCTGCGCGACTACTTCGCTGACCAGTTTCAGGGGATGCGGCTCGAGGCGGGCGGCAGCGCGATGACGATCACCTCGCTCGACGCAGTTAAGGTTTGGTTGCCGTGGCCCCGGGCGTACGAGGTGCGGCTTGAGTTCAAACTCGGGGCCACCGCGATTCCGACAAACAACGGCACGGCGCAGATCAAGTCGAACTGACGCACCTAACGTAATGCGTTCGCGAGATGGTCGAGCGCGAGCTTCGTTTGGTCGAAGCTGAGGCACGCATCGGTGATGCTCTGGCCAAAGGTCATCGGTTGACCGGGTTGCGGGTCTTGTCGTCCTTCCACGAGGAAGCTTTCGATCATCACGGAGAAGATCGGGCAATCGGGCTGGCCGAGTTGTTGACCGACCGCCTCCGCCACGTCGATCTGTCGTACGTGATTTTTGCTGCTATTGGCATGGCTCAGGTCCACCATCAGCCGATGCGGAAGCGATTCCCGCTCGAGGATCGTCGCCGCGTTGCGCACGTGCTCCTCGCTGTAGTTCGGCCCGGTGCGCGATCCTCCGCGCAACACCACGTGCCCGGTCGGGTTGCCGGTGGTTTGAATGATGGCGCTGACGCCTTCCTTGGTGGACCCCGGGAACCAGTGCGGTTGGCGAGCGGCCTTCATCGCGTCGATCGCAATCTGCACATTGCCGTCGGTCGCGTTCTTGAACCCGATCGGCATCGAGAGTCCACTGGCCAGCGCGCGGTGCGTCTGACTCTCGGTGGTGCGTGCGCCGATCGCGCCCCACACGATGAGGTCCGCGATGTGCTGCGGGACGGTCGTATCGAGAAATTCGGTCGCGGTCGGCAGTCCGAGGGCCACCACATCCAGCAGGAACTTTCGCGCCAACCGTAGCCCCTTGTTGATCCGAAAACTGCCGTCGATATCCGGATCGTTGATCAGTCCCTTCCATCCGACGGTCGTGCGCGGCTTCTCGAAATAGCATCGCATCACGATGTGGAGCACCGACTGGTAACGATCGGCGAGCAGTTTCAATTGCGCGGCGTACTCCAGCCCGGCCGCCGGATCGTGGATGCTGCACGGACCGATGACGACCACCAATCGGCGCGACTCTCCGCTCAGCGACCGCTCAACCTCGGTGCGATGGTGCGCGATGAACTCCGCGGCCGACTCGGTGATCGGCAGATCTTCCATCAGGATCGCCGGGGGCACGAGCGGGCGGACGGCATTGACGCGAAGGTCTCCGGTTTGGCGCATGAACGACCTCAAGTATGAATGCGAACGTCCGCCGGACACCGACGCACTTTCGCGGGTACACTCTTGGTTCCGTGCGCGGGTGGCGGAATTGGTAGACGCACTACCTTGAGGTGGTAGCGCCCACAAGGCGTGAAAGTTCGAGTCTTTTCCCGCGCACCAACGATTTGCTGTTAAGCCGTTGTCGGCTGGTGGTCTTCGTTCCCCGAACTTGTGGTCACCGTCGCGTGCGCCAGATTGTCCCGGATGATTTCGGTCGGCACCATCGCCTTCGGCAAGGCACTCGGTTCGGTGGCGGCTGCATGCACGACCGCTTGCAGACCTTGCGCCAATTGCGGCACCGACTGCACGGCTTGGAGCACGTCCACCGGAATCGCCATCACCACGGTGTTCGACGCCGACGCGCCGAGCGAGTCGAGCGTTTGCAACGTCCGCAGTTGGAGGGCACCGGGCGCGGCCGCCATCGTGGATGCCGCGCTGGCCAAGTTCATGGCGGCGTCGCGGTCACCTTCGGACTTCGTGATGTTTGCACGCTTCTCGCGTTCGGCCGACGCTTCCCGCGCCATCACGCGCTTCAGGTCGTCGGGCAGGATGATGTCCTGAATCCGAATGCCGGGCACTTCCAGCCCCCAACCATCGATTTCGGTTTCCACCATTTTCTCGATGCGGTGACCCAGCGCCTCGCGGTCGGCCAGCAACTCGTCCAGTGTGACCGTCCCGACCACGTCGCGCAGAGTCGTCAGGGCGTATTGCCGAATCGCATGGGTGTAGTCCTGAACCCGGATGATGGCGTGCTCCGGCTCGGCGACCCGCATGAAGATCACGCCGTCCAGCGAGACCGGTACATTGTCCTTGGTGATCGCCTCTTGCCGCGGAATCTCGATCGTGGTGATTCGGGTGTCGACGGTCCGGACGACATCGACGACGGGCAGGACGAAGTAAACGCCCGGACCCCGCACGCCGGAAAATCGACCGAGCCGGAAGACGATGGCCTTTTCCCACTGGGCGGCCACCCGCATCGCACTCGCGATTACCGCGCTGAGGATCATCGTGCCGAAGAAGAAAGCGGAGGCATTCTCGAGATTGCGCGTCAGCGCGAACCCGATCGCCGAGAGAATCAGCCACAGTACGAACGGTACGGCTTGTCCCATCTCACCCTTACTTACTGGCGCGAAGGGCTTCGGTTGCGGTCTTGATCTCTAAGGCCCACTCGCGCGCGGCGTCGGGATCGTAACCCATCCAGTAGCGACGCGACTTCGCCTCCCGATCGAATAAGACCACGAACGGGTACGCGGGGGGCTCCAATTGGGTGATCAACGTTTGGCCCGACCCCAGATCGTAAACGGTTGGCTTGACCCCGAACGCAAGCTGATTCAGGTCGGCGCGCAGCTTCCGTGATGGTGCCGAGTCGTCCAACAGCACGACCATCGCCACGCCGGACTTGGCTTGCCCCAGCACCGGCTCGGGCAGCTTGAACGTGCTCCCTTGCCCGCGGGGTCCGGTGGTCTCATTGAGCGCGAACGGCGTGTAATCATCCGGAATTGGGAGCGAGAAGTCGGCGTCTCGCCACTTTCGCGGCGTCATTTGGATGTCGGTCCAGCGCCGATCGCTTGAGCCTCCGCCGCCGGTCACCACGACGCGGAGCGCCAGCACCCGGCCATCCTTGGCGATCGACGTCGTGACCGAGTACGTTCCCAACGTCTCCTTGAGATCGGCCTGAATCTCGTCGAACGCCGCCGTCCGCCGGAGGATTTTTGACTCTGCCCGCGGCGGGACGACATCGCTGAATCCAGGGCGCATCAAGAATCCAGGCAGGACAAGAGCCGGAAGCCCCGAAACGCGCGACGGGAAGAAGCTCGGTCCGGGCGGGACCTGATCGTCGTACATCCGCTCGCGCGAGTTGAGATCGACGCGACCCTTGGTCGTCATCAGCATCGAGAACGTTTCTTCGGCGGCCCGCGTGCGGAAGAAAACGCGCCCGGGCCGGTCGATGCGCATGGTCAGCGGGATTTTCGGCAAGGCCGACGTCGAGAAGTTCGCGCGCACCTCAAACTGGCGGTTCCGCGACAGCCACGCATCTGCACGCGCCAGGACCGTTTGGACCTCGGTTGGGGGAAGGAGTACAAGCGCAAGCATCAGCACGGTTTACTCTATAGCGTTACGCTCTGCACGCGCGAAGTGGTCCGCGACCACCTCCCAAATGGCCGAATGGACCATGCCGGGCGGTCCGTCGGCGTTGACGATTGCGAATCGCCGGGGTTCGCGCTGGGCTAGCTCCAGAAATCCGTCGCGCACCCGCCGGTGAAACTCGATCGGCGCCGCGTCGATACGGTCGCGCTCCTGAAGCCGCGCCAGTCCGACGTCCGGCGGCAGGTCGAGCAGTATTGTTCGGTCCGGCCACAATCCATCGACGGCCCGGGCGTTTGCGGCCTCGACAAACTCGCGGTCCAGCCCGCGTCCGTGCACCTGATACACGAGGGTGCTGTCGGCGTAGCGATCGCACAGCACCACATCCCCCGCCGTCAGCCACGGCCGAATGAATTTTTGGACGTGCTCGGTCCGATCGGCCAAGAAGAGGAACAGTTCGGCATACGGTTCCAGCGCGTCGCCGTGAAGCAGAATTTCGCGAATCCGGCGTCCGGTCTCCCCTTCGCCCGGTTCCTTGGTGACTCGAACGGCGTGGCCCTCCGCGACGAGGCGATCGGCGAGGGCCCGGATGGCGGTCGTCTTTCCCGCGCCTTCCGGCCCCTCGAAACTGATGAACACGCCCCGCTCACGCACGGCTTATTGTTGCCGCCCGCCGCATTCGTCTGCCAACGGTCCTATTTTTTCGCGATTTTTGCGTTGGCGGGCGATTGTTAACAACCTCTTAAACTTTGGACCGCACGCTTTAAGTGGGAGTTGGCCAGAGCGTGAGGTCAGCTTCGCAAGCGACCACAGAGTCGTGCTATGGCCAAATCCTGCGGCTGCCCCGGAATTCCCGGCGGCAGTCGCCTTTTTTTGTGCTTCCGGCCAACGTGCCGGCCGGCATCCGCGCGTCCGCCGAGCCTGCGCGTACACGCGTGTAAGATGATCCGGGAGTCGCACCATGATGGTGTGTTCCCGTCGATCCGGCATGAAGATTGAACAGATCAGGATCAAGAACTTCAAGGCTCTCCGCGACATCACGCTGCGGGATCTGCCGAATCTGGCCGTGTTCTTGGGCGCGAACGGCACGGGAAAAACCACGCTCTTCGACGTTTTCAGCTTCCTTCAAGATTGTCTGCTGCACAATGTCCGCGCCGCCGTCGCGAAGCGCGGGGGGTTCCGAGAGTTACGCACCCGGGACGAAACCGGCGACATTGAATTCGGCCTCAAGTTCCGGACGGATAGGAGTTCGCCCCTGATCACCTACGAACTCCACATCCGCGATCAAAAAGGCGCCGTCGAGATCTCGAGGGAGCGGCTCCAATATCGACGCGGCCAGTACGGTCAACCGTGGCGGTTTCTGGACTTTGCGTTCGGGCAAGGCACGGCAATCACAAACGAAGCCGATTACGAGACGGAAGGGGCAGAGGATCAGCGCGAGGAGCAAAAACTCCAATCTCCTGACATCCTCGCCCTGAAGGGCCTCGGTCAATTCGAGCGTTTTCGGGCCGCCGCCGCGTTCCGCGAACTCATTGAACGCTGGCACGTCTCCGACCTCCGCATTCATGGCGCGCGTGCGCCCCTTGAGGCCGGGTACGCCGAACACCTCAATACCAGCGGCGAGAATCTTGCTCTCGTGACCCAGTACCTGTTCCAGAACCACCAGGACAGGTTCCAAAAGATTCTTGATCGGATGAAGGAACGCGTGCCAGGCATTACAAATGTCCAGGCAACGCAGACCGAGGACGGTCGCATCGTTCTACGCTTCTCGGATGG